>JBHAZV010000019.1:0-5021 GCA_041781135.1 Acidaminobacteraceae bacterium | reverse complement strand
CAGTTCAAAATACTTCAATTTTGATTTTTATGGTGTTGCTCGCCGGACAATCGACATTGGCACCGGCGGCGGGTTTCCGGTGTTTCCTATGGCGCTGCTGTTTAATGGCGGGGTGCTGCTGGAGCAAGCTGGGCTTAATCATACTTTTCTGGGGTCTGATTCGGTAGGCAAAAAAATGAAGGCGTTGACTTTGGTAGCGGAGGAAATTGGGGTGCCAAGACTGGATTTTGTCACTGGCAGGGCCGAAGACCTCGCGCGGTTGGCGCAGTACAGAGAATCCTTTGATGCAGTGACAAGCAGGGCGGTTGCCGAGCTTTCGGTTCTTTTGGAGTATATGGCGCCGTTTGCGGCTGTTGGAGGGCTTGTCGCGGCGTATAAATCAGGTAATATCGCCGACGAACTGGAATTATCGCGTTCTGCCGCTGATAAATTGTCGCTTGAGCTTGTGGAGCAGCTTGCGTATTCGCTTAGCGGCAATATGGGGGAAAGGACGCTGCTTGTATACAAAAAATATGCTGCTACCAAGGGAGAGTATCCTCGTAAGGCAGGAATTCCAAAGAAAGCGCCGCTTTGATCCGAGAGATTTATTGTGATTTGACTATGAATATATTATTAACTATAATATAAGTGGAGGCTACATGGGCAGAGTTATTTCCGTTTTTAATCAGAAAGGTGGTGTAGGGAAGACGACGACTGCTGTAAACCTTGCGGCAGCTTTAGCTGAGAGGGGTCTAAAAATCCTTTTGATAGACAATGATCCGCAGGGAAATCTGACGTTGGGTCTTGGTATAAATAAAAAGAAGCTTTTTCACACCATTTATGAAGTCTTGCTGCAGATGTCGGATATAGATAAGGTTATAATGAAGACGGATTTCGAAAATCTTTACCTGTTGCCGGGGAGTATTAATCTGGCCGGGGCGGAGGTTGAGATTGCCGATTTTGCGCGCAGAGAATCGCTTTTGCGAAACCAGGTTGTGAAGATAAAGGATGACTACGATTATATTATTATTGATTGCCCGCCTTCGTTGGGGCTTCTTTCGATAAATGCGCTGGCTGCCTCAGATTCCGTACTTATACCTATACAGTGTGAGTATTATGCGCTTGAGGGTGTAAGCCAGCTGGTGCAGACTTATAATCTCATTAAGGAGAACATAAATCATGCGCTTGAGGTTGAGGGCGTCTTGATTTCGATGTTCGACGGCAGAAATAATCTTTCTGTCCAGGTTGTTGACGAGATAAAGAAAAATTTTAAGGGAAGCGTCTATACGACAGTTATTCCAAGGAATGTAAGGCTTGCCGAAGCACCGAGCTACGGTTTGCCTTGTATTCATTATGATAGAAAGTCAAAGGGAGCAGAGGCGTACCTCGACCTTGCGGAAGAATTTATGGAGAACAGAGAGTATGGCTAAAAAAGCAAAAAAAGGTGGACTTGGCGGCGGAGTAAACGCGCTTTTTTCGACAAGCGAGATGAGCAAGTTTGCTTCTTCTGTAAATGAGCGGGGCGAACTGGTGGTAAGTATTCCTGTCGATCTTGTGCGTCCCAATCCCAATCAGCCGCGCAAAACTTTTGATGAGAAAACGATAGATGCGCTTGCGGTCTCTATTGAAAAGGTTGGGTTATTGCAGCCTATCAGTGTCAGCGAGGAGGATCATGGCTACATTCTCGTTGCGGGGGAGCGAAGGCTGCGCGCCGTCAAAAAACTTGCGCTTCCTACAATCAAGGCGATCGTTGTAAATGCAGACGAGCGCTTGATAGCCGAGCTTGCGCTGATAGAGAATTTGCAGCGTGAGGATTTGAATCCCGTGGACGAAGCAAGCGCTTACCAGGCGCTTACAGAACTGCACGGCATGACTCATGAACAGATATCGGAGCTTTCCGGTAAATCGCGTGCGCATATTACAAATTACATCAGGCTGCTTGGACTGCGTCAGGAGGAATTGGATGCTCTTAAAAATGGCGCGATAAGTGTGGGACAGGCAAAAGTGCTGCTCTCGATCAAGGATGCTGAAGTTCGACAAAGAGTGTATGACGCCTGCATCCGGGATCAGATTTCTGTTAGAGAGGCGGAGGCGATGGCTTCGCCCAAGAAGGCGGGGAAGTCTCGTAAAACCAAGCAAAGCAAGCACGACCCAAATTTGCGCGCCGTTGTTTCGCGGCTTGAGGACGCTCTTGGAACAAAGGTTGCGGTCAAGCAAAACAGCGATAATTCGGGCGAGATTTTGATCGAGTATTATTCGAAAGAGGATAGAGAGCGTCTGTTTGAATTATTGTTCCACATAGAACAATAAAGAGGCCTATGCAATCAATACGCGAAGCTAAATTTTTGCTTGTCGAAAAAGGGCAGATAAATGAAAAATTTGTCCGTAAAGAAATAGCGATGTCGTGGCACAAGAGCCGCCTGCATGGATTTCATCCGCGTGATGGTTATCATGTTTCGGATAAAAAAATACAGGCGCCTGAGCTCGACATTTTTGATTTTTGTGACAGGGTCATTCCGGAATTTTTGAGTTATTTTATCACGAACGGTGCGGGTCATGTGCTGCACAGGAGGGTTTCCGGCTCTGTTTTTTCTGCGATAAATGACCTTTCTGACGCCTATGTGGGAACAACCTCATTTTCGATTTCTGCGCAGAGCAAGCGCGACTCCGTTGTGCGCCAGGAAGAGCATTACCTTGATTTATTTACAAAATTTACCAGCCGCTCAATAGTTATTCCAAACACAGACGCCTTAATCACTATTTTTTATAATGGCGTCGAAAATGAATACATATATATGAGTGTGCGCAACAGCGTAATATCCTACAGCAACGAAGCCGGATTGGGTAGGCAGGCACATCCGGAGGCTGCGCAGTTATCTGATTATATTTCTATTGACGATTACCTGTACGATGAGCTGAAAAATAAAATGACTGTGGCTGAATCGGGGCTGCCGTTTCTTATCGTCGGCAAAGATTCGGATGCCTTGGCGTGGTACTTTGCAGATAAGCTTGCGGCTCCCGCGCTGCGGATAAGTCACAGAGGGATACCTGAGCATAAATTAGAGGACAGGATGATCGACAGTTCTAAAAAGGCGAGTACATTAATAATTTCCGATCTTGACAATGCACCGTCAAAATATATCACTTTGATTGCCCAGATTGTCGACTTTATTCTTGAGAGCGGCGAAAAGAAGAAAAAACAGATCATAATAGCTTCGAGGAAGTATCCGGGCTCGGAGAGAATTATGAACAAACTTTCAATGTCTGTCATAGATATGGATGCGTGCTTAAAAGATTCTTATCGGGATTTTGATTATTGCACTATCGAGGAAGCGGAGAGAGCCTTAATAAAGGGAACCCTTACTGCGACAAATTGGAATACCACGCTTGCCGCCAAGCGTCTTGGCATAGGGCGTGCTACACTGTATCGCAAGATCAAACTGTATCATTTTGATAATCAGGGTGATTTCTCAAAATGATACAGGAAAAAGCGCCTGTCGTATTGTATCAAAATGATACAATACGAGTGCCAAATTGATACAATTTAACAAATTTTTGCACTTTGTCTTGCTATATTTTGACGAATTTAGTAGACTAATGTAGATGAAATCAGCGGTGTAAACCTATTGTAAACTTGGAGAGGGATGTACAAAGTATCAGAAGCGGCGGAGCTTTTAGGCGTAGATAACACAAAAATTTACGAACAGCTTATAATCAATCGCGCTCTGCTGGAGCCTGTGACGCGAAAGGATCAGGGTGTGCTGTATTTTGAATCGGAGGGCGTCAGGCTGCTTGCAAAGGTTCTACAAGTAAAAATAGATGCTGCCCGAATCAGGCGCGGGATTCTGACGGACTCGGAAAGAGAACTTCTCAAATTGAGACAGCAGGTTGAAATCTTGCAAAATGAAGTTAAGTCTCTCGACCGCGAAATAATGGAGTTAGATGAAAGGCTTCTTCAAAGAGCGCGAATATTGGCGGATGCGATAAAGTCCGGCGAAGGAGCGGAGCGTGGATTTTAGGGTGATCGAAGCGGCAAAAATACTCGGTGTCAGCAAGGTCACTGTGTATAAAAAGCTGGAGCAGCATCGCGAGAGGCTTTCGGCGCACGTTTCGGAGCACAGCGGGGTTACTTACATCAGCGAAGAAGGCGTTTCGGAGCTGCGTCTGCTCCTGAGGTCCGGAGCGGCAAGGCTGCGTCCCGGGGAACAAATTGCTGCCGAGGAACTAAATCGGCTCATCGATCATTTGAGCGCTGTCGTATCGGCGAAAAAGGAGATCATTAGACAGAAAACTATTCAGATGGCTGAATACGATTCGTTGATTGATAAATACACTATTGGTAGGAGGAACTGATGTCTAAAGAAACGTTCTTGGAGAAGATGGGGCTTATTGACCGCACAAAGAAAAAAGAAACGGAACAGGAATTAGAGCTCAGAAACAAGCTTATCAACGATTTTAACGAGGGGTCGGGAGGCTCTGCGTTTGGTTTTGTAGGTGGATCTCAGAAGCCGTCGGACGGTGTAATTTTAGAGGATATACTTCCGTTCGGGAAGTCGGATTCTCGAAATACATTTGATATCGAGAGCGAGTTTGCTGTAGCGGCAGAAGAAATGAAGCTCGAGCCGGAGCGGGATCCGCAAAATGCCGCGGGCGGAGCGTCCGTTGCAGAAGAAGCTGTGTTTGTAGATGCCGAAAAGCAGCACATTCCATACAAGAGTCAGATTGCAGAGGAGCTTGCAGGCGGGGAATTGAAGGCAGAGGAGAGCAAGCCTCAAAATCAAGGCACCTACAAGCAGGATCCGTTTATCGGCGAAAAATTGGACCTTATAATCGGGCAATACGAAAAAAACAGATTGCTTACTATCGACGAGATTTATAAAAATGCCCGCCTCGAAACGGATACAAAAAGAACCATATTTATGACAGATGTCTTTTTGCAGGCGATTCCGGCAAATCTGCCGCCGGATGTCAAGCGCGAGACAGTGCTGAATATACTCAAAATATCCGGAATCGAGATGGATACTCTGCTTTCTGACGCATAT
>JBHAZV010000018.1:0-8031 GCA_041781135.1 Acidaminobacteraceae bacterium | reverse complement strand
CTCCACCAAGACAATATAATCCGAACCTTGTACCGATTGGTCATGGGTTCGGATTTATTGTTTATATCGAGGAAATTGAAGATTGGTAAATGCAAAACCGTGAGGACTGCCGAATATGGCAATCCTCACGGCTTCTTTATGTAGATTCACTGTCTGAAATCTCCTTTTTTGTTACACTCTCCCAATGACTTAAAATGGTTTTAGATTTCAATGAAGTCAGAGCTATTATATGCAAGAAGATAAACTTATATTACACAACAAAACGCGCAAGTTCTTCAAAATCCGGGTTGACATCTGCTCGGATTTTGATTATACTATTTTTAACCCGAATTGGAGGTTGAACGGCATGAAACAACTGGGTATGCGTCTTCGCGCATTGCGGGAAGGCATTGGTTTATCCCAATCAAAATTTGCCGACGTGATCGGCTCTACGCAGTCCAGCATTAACCGCTATGAGAATGGTCAGGCAACGCCGACTGTTGAGCTTCTGCGCAAGTATGCGGACTATTTTGACGTTTCGATGGATTACATTTTTGCCCGTTGCGATGCCCCGCATGGCAAGCTGTATGAAGCGAAACCTCCGGTTGACGCGAACAATCCTGAACTGAGAAAGTTCGTTGAGATGTGCTTCGATCCGGAATCACCGATGAACGAAAAGCTGAAAGAAGCAATGCTGAAAATGCTTGGGGAGGCGAAGACGTGAGCAATGAATTAACCCATAATCCGGGACAGTTCGATGAAGTCATCCATATTATCGACAACGCCCGCAGCCGCGCCATGAAAGCGGTCAATGCAGAGCTTATTCAGATGTACTGGGAAATCGGCTCTTATGTCAGCGGCAGAGTGAAGGATGGCGGCTGGGGAAAAAGCGTGGTTGCAGATTTTTCCGAATTTCTGCAAGCGCATTATCCGGGAACAAAGGGATTTTCTGCGCAGAACATCTGGCGTATGAAGCAGTTTTATGAGACTTATTGTGACAACGAAAAACTCTCACCACTGGTGAGAGAAATTCCATGGACAAGCAATCTGCTGATTATGACCGGCTGCAAGACCGACGAAGCGCGTGAGTTTTACCTTCGCCTGTGCATTGCAAATCGTTACACAAAACGCGAATTAGATCGTCAGATCGGCAGTATGCTGTATGAGCGGACGATGATCTCTCACGAAAAGCATAAGAACCTGCTTGCCGGGAACGGCGGACTTGCGGCTTTGCGCGATTCCTATGTGTTTGAATTTCTTGACCTTGAGGAACCGTACAAGGAAAAGGATTTGCGGCGTCAGATTGTCTCGCATCTGAAAGATTTCATTTTAGAGTTTGGACATGATTTCACTTTTGTTGGCGAAGAATACCGCGTTCAAGTTGGCAACACGGATTTCTTCATTGATCTGCTGTTCTATAACCGTGCACTGTCCTGCCTTGTTGCAATCGAATTGAAAATTGATACTTTCCGTCCTGAGCATCTGGGGCAACTCAATTTTTATTTGGAAGCACTTGACCGTGATGTAAAGAAACCGAATGAAAATCCGAGCGTTGGCTTAGTCCTCTGCACCGGTAAGGATGATACTGTAGTCGAATATGCGCTCAGCAGGTCCATGTCTCCGACAATGGTCGCAGATTACACTTTGCATCTGCCTGATAAAGCCATCCTGCAAAACAAGCTGCGTGAATTGACAGAGCTTGCATTGGAAAGCAGCGAAGGCAACGAGGGTGATGAAGAATAAACGCTGTTATCTACGCCCGCTATTCCTCAGACAGCCAGCGCGAGGAATCCATTGAAGGTCAGCTCCGCGAGTGCCGGGAATATGCTGAACGCAACAACATGACCATCGTTGGAACGTATATTGACCGGGCATTATCTGCAAGATCGACCGGAGTTCCAGCACATGATCAAGGACAGCGCAAAAGAGCTGTTTGAGATCGTACTTGTATGGAAACTTGACCGCTTTTCCCATGACTGCACCATTAGTGGTTGAGATATTTGAAAAGTATGCTGATGGCAAGACGATTCGTTCCATTGTTGAGGATTTCAATACCCGCGGACTTAAAACGAAAAAGGGACAGCCGTTCAATATCAATAGTTTCAGCTCTCTGCTGAAAAACCGCAAAATTATTACAAATGCAGCGGTGCGAAGCGCCTGAAGGATTGCGACAAGAAGGCTGTTCGCAAAGACTGGATTGAGCGTGTTGTTGTTCGCCTGACCATGCAGCGCGTCATGGATGAAGAAAAGATCAACAGGCTTACTGACGCAATTCTTGTTATGCAGGAGCAGGAAGCACAGAAAGAAGAAATCCTTGTGAATATCCAGACCGCTGAACTGCAAAAGTCAAAGCTGACCCGCGAACAGATGACGGCATGGTTTGAGCAGTTCCGTCATGGCGCTCCAGCAAACCGTGAGTTTCAGAAATGCCTGATTGATACATTTGTAAACGCTGTGTATGTGTTCGATGATAAACTGGTCTTGACATATAACTATCAACATGGGACGCAGACAATTTCGCTTGAAGAGATCGCGTCGGCACTCGGTTCGGATTTAAGGCGTGGTTCTCCACCAATACAGGGTACGAAAGAGATGCACCCAGCAAAAAGACAGTTTTTCGAAGTTTCAAATGGCATAATACAATATCAGTACACGGTTCTTCACGAAATGATTGACATATTGAGAAATTGACTAATTAAAAATGCAATTCGGTTTCTCCGTCGCCCTGAGTAATATACCATCTCGAATCGCCCGACAAAATTTTGCCTGCCAACCTCTCCTTTGCGACATCTGACACCGCGCACGAAATCATCATATTATTGAGAAGCGGCTTCTTGTTTTTTGAAAATCCTGCCCTTTGAAGAGCATAGCACAGCCTTTCTTCTCCACCTACGCAAACTACGGCATACTCGGCACCACAGCCATACGCAAATTCTACAACGCCCGAAATAAGGGCATTTATCGCGGCTTCTTCTGCCGGGTCGCAAAAAAATTCTGCTACCGACACCATTGTGTGACCGCCCACCGGACATTCCCGCAGCACGGAAAACCCCACAATCATATCGTCTTTTACAAGCGCTATAGTTTTATATTTTTTATCAGGCCGCTGATTGTAGCGATAATCAAGATACTTAAAATCCCTAACTATCAAATTTTTATAGCTGCCGACGCATTTTCCAAAACATTCCCCCGACTCTTCCGGCACTCTGTCAAACAAAACAGTGGCATAGCCTCGCCCGCGCCTGTCTAAAAAATACTTCCTTGCCGCGTCATAGCTGTGAAACAAAGCAGCTCCAATGCCTGCCGCCAGCGTAACCCTTAGTTTGCGACGCAACCTGCCGTAAACGTGAATCGGTCTTATGAACACACTTTTCTCAAACAATGTCTGCCACCCGAATTTTTCGTACGCTCCGTAAGAATTTTTATTTGCAAGCCCAAGCACAAGATCGATGCCGGCTTCGCGCGCCCTTTCGAGGGAATGCTCTGTCATTTTCCGAAAAATCCCCTGCCTCTTGTAATCGGGGTGAGTCATCGAGAGCACCGAATGTGCCGATCTGTACACAGCGCCATCTATGCTGAGGTCAAACGGAAAAAGCCCATCGGCAGCTATTACTTTTTCGCCATCCTTCATCACATACATCATATTCGCGCCCTCGTAATTATATGGGTTCGCATCGAGATACCACCTGTACATTTTTCTGTCCACAGTGACCCCGCTGCCAAAGCTCAGCCTAAGCAGCTCCGCAAAGCTGTCAAAATCCGATTCCAAATTTATGCGACCAATGGTGCGACCATCGCTTAATTTTTGCATCTATCCTCCGCATGGTACGATTCCTGCTCTTTGATTGAATGAAATGACGCCGCAGCACTGTCCTCCGCATGATACGGTTCAGGCAGCGAACCGCACACCCTGCCCGCAATCGCATCAATCACAGAGGCGTCTCCGCTCTTTGCGGCTATATAATCCAGCGCTATATGACCGCCGCTGTCCATGCCCTGGCATCCGGCGAGCAGCAGAACATCGCCATCCTGCGCCATATCGACACTCGCCCTTACTGCATCGGTAAGCCTGTCATACCAATCGACATCTATACCTGCCGCGCTCATCATCTCAAAAAATACGGCTTTCTCATCCGGAGTCACGACATCTTTGCTCATAACCGTTTCTACAGAAGCTGTTGCAACTATCCTATCTACTCCGAGCCGCCTTAAATGCGGCAGCATCGCATCGACATTCTCGCGATTTACCGTTGTGCCGCGAGAACCTCGCAGCGCATAGCAAATCCTAAATGCGCGATACTTCATCTGATGAATTGTTTCAAAAGTAACATCGATATTGCCGGGATTAGCATAATGGTCGTCGAAAATTTTGAAATTCCTGTCATAAATACATTCAAAGCGCCTCTCAACTCCTCGATATGCTTCCAGCCCAGCCTTTATATGCTCGGCAGTTACTCCGATACCGAGCGAATCTACTATGACGGCGGCACTCAAAGCATTTATTACATTGTGATATCCGGCAACGCCCAGATTTATTTCTATTGATTCCCCACCAAGCGACATGGTAAATACGCCACGCCCTGTGCTGAGGTCAAGATTTTTTATATAGCAGTACGCCGAGGCATCCTTTGCGGAAAACATACGCACCTGCGCCCGTGTCTGACCTGCGAGCGACCGCGTCAATTCGTCATCGGCCGAAAGCACACATATGGAATCCTCTCCAAGCCCCCTGACGACAGACGCCTTTAAGTCATAGTATGTCTGGAAATCGCCGTGATCGTCGATATGTTCCCGCGAAATATTGTTAAAAGCAAAAACATCATAGTGTACTCCATACGCCCTTCGCATTGCGATTCCAATAGACGAGACCTCCATTGTGCATACCTTGAAACCGCTTTCCACCATTTCCGAAAGATATCGCTGCAGCTTCTCGGAATCGGGCGTTGTCAATATGGATGCGTCGTTGGATTTGCCGGTGCGCGCAAACACCGTGCCGAGCATTCCGGCAGGCACTGCAGCGGCTCGAAGGATTTCGTCCGCCATAAACGCGGTTGTCGTCTTGCCGTTGCTGCCGGTGATACCTGCCATTTTCAGCTTTCTGTCGGGATTGCCGTAAAAATTGGCGCACATTACAGAAAGAGCCTCGCGGGTATTTGGAACGGCCAGCCAGACTGCGCATCCGCCCGCTGCGGCATCCGCCGCCAAAGCAACTGCCCCGTCTGCCGCCTCTTTTACAATACAAACTGCGCCATTAGACAGCGCGCTCTCGATAAAATCTTCGCCATTTAGCAATTTGCCGCGATTGGCAACAAAGACATAGCCGCGCCTTACTTCTCTGGAATCACAAGTAACGCCGCAGATCTCCATACCGCCGACTGCAGCCGCCGCGTCCTTGTCTGTAAGATCAGGAAAAATCCACGCAGCTCCAACGCCTTTGAGCAAGTCGAGCAGCTTCATAATTACTCCACACTTCCGAGCGCCTTATCCGCCCAGCTGCTGTCCGCAAGCATCGCGCGGCCAACGCCTATAAGATCTGCAGCGCCTTCGGCAAGCAGCCGTTCTGCCTGTTCAATGCTCTGAACGCCTCCTGTGAGAATTACAGGAATGCTCGAGCCGCGCTTTATATTTTCGGTCATATCCCTAAACCACCCCGGCTCTGTACTTGGATGAGAAAAACCAAACATTCCGCCGGTTATATCTAACAGATCTATGCCCGCGGTTTCTAAAACAACGGAAGCGGCGACTGCGTCGGCTGCGGTATTTCCGCCATCTTTATAATCGCTGCCGCCAAACCTTATTGCGATCGGAAAATCGCCAACCGCCTCTCTGACTGCCGCTATTACTTCTCTATGGATTCTAAGGCGGTTTTCAAGAGAACCTCCATATTCGTCGGTCCGACTGTTTGACAAAGGGGAATAAAACTGATTAAGCAGGTAGCCATGCGCGCCATGCAGTTCTACGCCGTCAAAACCCGCGTCCTTTACTCTTAGCGCGGCAGCCGCAAAAAGATGCGCTATCCCGCGGATCTCGTCCGCGCTGAGTGCTCTTGGCGGTTCGCCTGACGGGGCGCGTTTTCCCGGATGATGCTGTGCAGACGGAGCTACAAGCTGTTCGCCCGTAAAGCTTTCTCTCGTTGCAGATCCGGCGTGACTTATCTGCATAAACGCCTTTGTACCGTTTGCTTTTATTACAGACGCAAGCCTCGAAAGCCCTTCTATGTCGGAATCCCTCGAAACTGAAAGCTGATTTTCGCTCGCCCTTCCCTGATTTGCCACAAATGCGTGCTCTACTATAATAAGCCCTATATTTCCGCCGGCATATTGCGCGTAGTAATCAAGCAGTTCTTCGCTTACGCTGCCGTCCGCATCAGACTTTGCAGTTGCAAGCGGCGGCATTACAAGCCTGTTTTTTAACATTATATCTCTCACCTTGATAGGCATTCTCATAAGTTTTATATCCATAGATCCTCCGTTTATATCACCTTAAATCACGCTTTTGCAAACCTCTGAAATACTTGAATCAAAACTAAGTCTGTCAATGCTTCTCTTTGTATTTCTTTCCAAACTCTGCGCCACTTCATTGTACATTACTTTTCCATACAGTTCAAGAATCGGCAATAGTGATCCGCGAATTACCGATATTTCGATTCTATCGCCAATAATAAAATCACGCGAAGAAAAATCCCTTCGCCGGAGTTTATCCGACGAAGGGATTTGCACAGTTAAAGAAATATATTATTTAACTATTGTAATAAATCAACACTTTTGTGCTGGCATTAATAGTTTTTTGTCATAATAACAGAGAATATGCGCAGCTGATCCGGAGTCGGAAGACCGCTTCCGCCAAGAGGGCTGCCTCCGGTGTTATCGAATATCCTCACGATAAACTGATCTCTGACACCGCCGAATACCACGTGAATCTCGTCCTTGCAGTACCATTCGCACACATACGCGATTGTTCCGATTTTGATTAATCCGCCTTCAAGCGTAGTGTAATTCTTAGGCTCAAAATTTATGCTGCCCCTTCTGCTGAATCCTGCCGCATCGAGCCAGTCCGCATAATCGTCGGTCTTATCTTCGGAAACATTGTATGCGAGGAAGTATTTATCACTTTCCTCTTTTATGACTGTCCCCTTTGCATTCGCATCGAGCGCCGCATAGTCAGGCACTGCAAAATTTGCATAATTGACCACATTCGGAAGCTCAGTGCCGCCCGTCTGTGTGCCGCCGCCAGTATCGGTGTTTCCTCCCGCAGCCGCTTCCGCAGCAAGCTTAGCCGCCATCGTCGCATATGGCTCAGGACCGTCAGGCTGAGTAGAACTAAAGTCTTCAGCCAAGATTCTGCCATCCTTGGTTTTGTTCCAAAGAGCATTGCTTGTAATCACAGCGGCATTGTCGCGCAAAAACAGATTGGATCTCATGTACTGCTCCTTGCAAGACTCGCCTATAATACCGAGCTCATATGCCTTTTCTGCAGCCTTGTTCCAAACAAAATCGCCGTCTTTGTCGCTATAGCCGAGTGCACGAAGAATGAATGTAAGGTAATGATTCGCCGTCATAAAATCCTTTGCGCCGAATTTTGTACTCGAATAACCGGAAGCTATTCCGTGTTTTGCAGCATACGCAACATATGGCTGCGCCCATTGTGGAACATCGTCAAAAGGGCACACAAGACCAGAGTTCTTTGCTTCCTCTTCCTTGCCGAGTATTCGAAGCACAAGCGCAATACCCTCTGCCCTCGTAAGGCGATCTTCAAGAAGAAATACTCCATTTGAGCCTTTCATTACGCCCATTTTCCAGAGTTCTATTGCAGCCGGATAATACATAGGATCATAATCGCCATTTTTATCAACCATCGAATATCCCAGCTTAGATGCAATTTCGCTTAGTGTAGCAGATGCCGAATCCCATGTTAGCCAGGAACTGTCAAACGCTGCAAAGACTGCTCTGGAAAGAGTCAGAGCAAAAACCACAACTAATATAACTAATTTGCTGATGTATTTTTTCATAACACACCTCCTGTGAAAATTATATCACAATAGCGCCGCTTGAT
>JBHAZV010000017.1:0-33432 GCA_041781135.1 Acidaminobacteraceae bacterium | reverse complement strand
TGTAGTCTTGTTTTGTAGTCTTGTTTTGTAGTCATGCAGCGTTTATTCGGTAAGTATTATCTCTGAAAGCATCACTAATCCGTCCATCCCGCGTTGGGAATCAAAATCTGAAAATTCGATTTTGTATATTTTTAGATTGGAGACTGCTTCCTTGGGCAACAGCGCAATTTGTACGAAAAAGCGGTACGGCATAGTTATTGTATGACGAGAACTCTGACGCAAGTATTTCCTGCATATACTCGGATTGGACAATTTCGGTTTTTGATATTTCTTCGCCGTTTTCGATCCCCGAAATGCTTACAATCCCTTGACATTTGAATGGACCGAATTTGCCGGTATTGTCATCGCCGCAGTTTATAAAACCAATCAGAAGCTCCGGGGCAACATCTCCTGTAACATCCTCACAAAAACTGCAATTAAAGATTTCTTCGTATTCAACCCCTTTCTGCTTATTATTTTTATTACAAAGCGATTACACCATAATTTTTATTTATTTTCAATCAGATGCGAGTTTGACTTACAACCAAATATTTGATTTGAAAAATAGCCTGAACACCTATTGACAATAACTGTAAATTATGTTAATATATGCACAACAGGAGGACCGATGATTTTCTATTATTGTAGCGACGAATATCAAGAGTATGCCTCTGCGTGCGACGCAAAAGCCGTTCACAGCATTGGTTCAGCCGTCAGCGGCGATGACATATTCGTCCTGTTCGAGCAGCCCATGCCGGACGAGGAAGCGCTGTTGGTAAGCGCAGGCTGCACGGTATTCGCTCACAAAGGTATCAGATTTCAGTGCAGGAAGTTTACAGTGCCATCGGAATTGGCAGAGCTTATTGAGACCGAGCACAGGCGTCGCCGCCAGCTTGCACGCGATGCATATATTGCGGGGCTTATAGGACTCACAGAGGAGGAGGCCGGTTATCTCAGGGAAACCTATAAAGTAGAGTGCAGCGGCGTACACGAAGCCCCTCTGGCGTCATCAGAGGCTTCCGGCAAGCTTGCCGCGTATCGCGGCAGCGACGAAGGCTTTGCTCAACTTGTCCGCACTCTTGATAAAAAAATGAAAAATCGGCGCATTTTGTTGGTAGATCTCGATTTGTTCCGTCCGAGCTTCGATTCGATTTTCTCGGTGCGCAGGATTACTACATCTGAAAAGACTCATCTCACAGGCAGGGATAACACAGGGCTTAATGTGGCGCTCGAACTTTTGTCTCGCAAGCTTTCTCTCGATGAGATCATCAGGCGGACAATCCGCAGGCGCAGCGTTTCTGTCGATATGCTGCTCGGAAATTACAATATCTTTAATATAGAGCATTTCAGGGTAGACAGAGTGCTTACATTAATATCGGGGATGCAGCAGCGTTACGATTTAGTAATTGCGAAGCTTAGTGACTTTATTTTCGATGAATTGGCAATGGCCTTAACTCACCGCGCACAGCTGAATATATTTGCCGTCGACGGCGGCAGAAGCAATACCCGCTACGCACACCAGCTGTATGAAGTGCTGACAGAACGTCAGGATATCGATTCGGGTAAAATTCATATTTATCGGACAAAATTTCTGCAAAGTCCGTACCTGCTTGCGGAACTTTTTGGGGTGTCTTACAAAGGTTTGCTTGCCAAAGCAGCAGAAAAATCGCTGAGGGGGCTTATCGCATGATACTAAGCAGCGTCTTCAGGAAGTACGGAGGATGCGAGGCGGAGTATGACAGAAAAGACTTGGTTTATGAACTTCAGGACGAGATAGCAACAGACCTCTCCGTTCTGATTTCGAGAGTTGGACAGGGCGCAATCAGTCCCGGCGTACTTTTTGGCGAAATAGAGAAGCGTTGTTCTGAAAACCCTAAAATCAAGCATCCGTCCCGCACAGCATCGCTGATTATAGATAATATTTTTGGTTATGGGTGGCTGCAGAAATATATTGAAGACCCCGAAATTTCGGATATAGATATCCTGAACTACGACAGCATAATGATACGCAGGCGAGGAATGTACAGCTTTGTTAAATCCGAATTTGAGGACGAAGCGCATCTTGGCAGATTTTTGAAATACATAGTAATAAGATGCGGCGGAACGATAAATGAGGCAAAACCGTATTGCAGGGTCGCGGATTCGGCGTACAGACTGCGAATAAACGCCTGCATAGCGCCGCGTAATGCGACCGGCGCCTCGCTGACAATACGCAAGCATAATAATTCAAACAAGAGCCTTGCTGAATTAAAAGAGCTGGGAATGCTGAATATCGAAGCGGAGCGCCTTATAACCGAGGCATGCGGACAAAAGAAAAATATACTGATATGCGGCAAAGGCGCGGCGGGCAAGACAACTTTGCTCAGAGCCATTATCGGATGTGCAGACGATATGGAGAGAATACTCGTGTGTGAAAAGGATGCGGAGATTTTTCCGGAAAAAAAGAACTGCATAGTGCAGAGAATATCAAAGCGTATCGGCGGAGAAGATGAGCACGATCTTAATTCGCTTATAGAAGAGGGACTCACAATGAGCCTCGACACATACTGTATAGGCGAAATAACAGGAAGAGAGGCGTGGCCGCTTATTAAAGCGGGTTTTTCGGATCACAGAACGCTTGCGACAATACATGCACAGTCGGCATCCGATGCGGTAGACAGACTTCTTATGCTCTGTATGGACGACAATCGGCTCAGCGAGCAGAAGGTGCGCGAGATGATTGAAAAGAGTCTCGACATGATAATTTATCTCAGGAGTTTTAGGGTCGAAGAAATATACTATCCAAGGAGGTGCGAAAAAGTTGTGGTTGGCACTGACGGCTAATGCTGCAATATGTTTTATGGTGCTCGGCGAAAGATGTCTGCGTGTTCCGTTAATAGCTCTGTCGCATATATTCGCGGTGCTCTTGTACCTCGCGGCGGAATTTATAAATTTTCAGATGCTGCTTATAATGCTTGCTGCGCCATATTTTGCGAAATTTGTTCTCGATATATTGGAACAGCAGGATATAGAAAGGGGTATGATCGATTTTCTTAATGTGCTTAATTCAAGGCTTACCGTAGATGAGGATATTATCAGTGCATTGGACAAAACAAGGCATATTGTGGTTTCAAAGTCGATACGCAGGGTGCTCGATGAATTTATTGTAACTACGAGAATAAGCTGCAGCCCTAAACTTGCGTTTCACAAGATGAGCAAGCTCAAAAACCCTTATCTCAGATATATATTTTTAAATATCGAGAATGTGCTCGACAGTTGGGGCGATGCGAGGGAGCTCGTGCAATCGCTTGAAAATGAATATATATCCGTGCAGACCGAGGTAAACAAGGGCAGGGCAGAGCTTCAGAACGATAAATTGATGACGTATATAGGTTTGTTCCTGGTGCTGGTAACTTCATACAATGTTTTTTCGGCAGATTCGCAGATGACTCAATATTACTCCGAAAGACCGCTGCTTGCAATGATCTTGCTGTGCGTAGGGGCGCTCGGAGCGGTCATACTGGCGCGCACAAAGATTATTTAATGGGTGGTTGATATGATGGATTTGCTTAAAATAGCTGCGCTGGCGGCTGCTGTGGCGCTCGGTTCGGCAGAACTCTGGATGCAGCGCGAAAAGAACATACTTAGACCGACGGGCGAAAAAAAACGAGGTTCGCATAAAGTGTCTGCAGATTGCTCGGAATATTATAGATTATATAAATATATGTACATGCAGCAAAGCATTGGGATATCACCATTTGAAACAATCCGCCGGCTCTATTTGATTACGGAGCATAGTGCTCTTAGAGCGCTTCTTTACGAGATGTCGGTTGTAGTTTCAAATTCCAGCGATATAGGGGTAGGATTGTCGCTGTTAAAACAAAAGCTTGTCGGAAATGACAGTGCGCTTTTTATAAACATACTTGAAAACAGCATGCGCACGGGGTTTTCGGCGCTGTCGATGAGACAGCTTGACGGAATGTTTTTTCAAAAGTACCTGGTCGAAATCAAAAATAGAGTCAAAAAGGCAAAAAGACAGTATTTCAGGGCTGCGCTGCTGTTTTGCGCAGCAGTATTTGTGGCGATATTTTTGCCGGTTGCAGATCAGATGCTAAGATCGTTACAATCAGTATTTGCAACATACTGAACAAATAAAGGAGGATTTATGTTTGAAATCAAACTGAGGCAGATGTGCGGTTATCTTTGGGCGAAATTTCGCTCGGAGAAAGGGGAATTTGGTATAAGTTCCCTTATTGGTGTCGCAATAGGATTGATAGTTGCGGGATTTGTGCTTATACCTGGGGTCAGGGCGTTTGCAGAGAGCGTTATCGCAAGTATGAACTCCTGGTGGAGCAATGTTGTAGGTAATTATGTGTTTCCGAATTCGTAGGTGAGAATGGGTGCGGATAACGTTGTAGTGCTCGCTTTTGCTCTGGTGGTACTGCTCTTGTTTTCTGCGGTGTTTGTCGAGTATATCGCTCCGATGTATAAAAAGGCGCATTTTGATGAAATATGTCGGAGATACTTGCTTATTGCCGAGGCGAATAACGGCTTGACCGCGCGGCAGATGAATGAGCTTCGCAAAGAAATAGAAGCTCTCGGATTGACGGATATAACGATAAGTACCGATTTTAAGGATGCTGTGGCTCGCCGCAATATTATGACTCTTGATATAGAGTGCAGATATGTGTACAGCACTCCTGCGGAACTGTTGCGCCGAGAGACAAAGGAACTGATTTTTAAGTTTGCAAGGCATTTTCTTGCGCGCAGGATTGTGGAGTAGCATATGCTTAAATGCAGGAAAGGTTCGGCGGTAGGCATTGTGCTCGTGGCATTCTCCATATTGATATATATTATTATCCCGTTTGCAAAGGGCGCATTTGAAATGATTTATTATTCCCACATCAGAGAGCGCGCCATAGCAATGACGGATTCTGCGATATTTTCGGCGGCTGCGGATATAGATTCCGAGGCTTACAGCGAGGGCAGGATTGCTCTTGCATCGGCCGACATAGAGAATAAATTGTTAGATCCGGGCGGGGTTATTAGAGTGAAAAAAGCGGAAATCAGTTTTAGCGGAGGTGTTGCCACGATAAACTTTGAATTTGGAGCACCGCGAGTTTTTTCGGACAGAGGTGGAGATCTGAGGGTTAGGGCGCACTATAATTTTGAGATGCTTAATGGGAGGAATTATTAACAGGAAAATAATTATCGGATTTTTGATTGCATTTAGCGCTGTAATTACATTTTTGCAGCTGTCGCAAAGACCGGAAGTCGAAACGGTGCGCGCGCTTGCATTTGCCAGAGATGTAGCAAAAGGAGAGCGGATTGCCGTGTCAGATTTTGTGGAAATCAACATTTTACCCCAAAATACTGTGGATAATATGATAATTGATGCGAATCGGATTGCTGGTACAAGGGCTGCTCTAAATCTTCCGAGCGGAATGATAGTGGTTGCAGATTTTTTTGAAACCTCTGACGACTTTCAGCCGGAAGAAGGCAACTCCATGACCGCAATAAAGATGCTCCCCGATTCTGCAATATGCTGGACAACCAAATCCGGAAGCGTAGTAAGCGTATGTTTTGTTGACGACAAGGGCGAGATGACAATGCTCGGCGAGGTAAAGCTTCTTGGAGTTTATGATCAGCGGCTTGGAAATGATGAAACGCCAATGTTTGCAGTGGTGGAAGGGAAACGTAATGTTATAGACCAGATCATACAGCGGAGGGCGCTCGGCAGGTTGGAGTTTTTGCTGAAAAAGTAGCTCGTCAAATCTGGTATAATAAATACCATGAAGTATAAACTTATGGCGAGCACCGTTTTTGGAGTCGAGTCGATTGTGGCAAATGAGCTGCGATCGCTCGGCTTTGATGTGACGCGTGTACTGGACGGCAGAGTTTTTTTTGAATCTGATGAGCGCGGCATTGCAGTTTCCAACATTTGCTTGAGATCGGCGGAACGCATTTACATAGTTGTGGGCGAATTTGATTTAGAAAGTGCGGACGAACTCTTCGAAGGACTGAAAAAACTGCCGTTTGGCGAGTATATCGAGGCGGATTCCGCATTCCCTGTCGATGTCAATTTGGTAAAGACCGTGGCAGGGCTTACATCCGAATCTGTTACGCAGAAGACAGCAAAGCGAGCTATAGTCGATTGTCTCAGACATGTGTACAGAAAAGAAGAATTTACTGAGAATGGAGCAAAGCACCACGTATATATCCACATAATAAAAAATCATGTTGCCGCGCTAATCAACACTTCGGGAGCGGGCCTAAATCGCAGAGGCTACAGAGAATATGGAGCTGTCGCGCCGCTCAGGGAAACGCTTGCCGCGGCATTGGTTCAGATATCGGGGTGGAGAACTTCAACAAAGCTCGTCGATATGTTCTGCGGAAGCGGCACAATTCTTATAGAGGCTGCGCTTTGGGCGCTCGGCATCCCACCGAACAGGGATAGAAATTTTCCGTTCGAGAACTGGCAGCGGTTTAAGGGCGTTGATGTTGGTGCGATCCGCAAAATACGCCTTGTTACGGAAGCTTCGGAGATGCTGTCGATTGAAGGCTATGATATCGACAGCGCCGCTATAAAACAGGCGAGAATAAATGCTTCAAAAGCAGGTGTCGCCGAGCATATTCATTTTCAGGTGCGGGATATGAAAGATTTCAGCACATCGGCAAAGAGAGGAACATTTATATCTAATCTGCCGTATGGCGAACGTATTTCAGATAGAGAAGGCGTTTCGGAAATCAACAGGACGCTCGGAGCTTTAATGCAAAAATATGGCGGTTGGTACAAATTTTTCCTTACGGCTCACGATTTTTTTGAGGAAGAATACGGGCGTAAGGCAGACAAAAACCGCAAATTATACAATGCAGGCATCAAAACCCGACTCTATTCATACTACGCCGAGAAAAATATGCGGGGTGCAGAATGAAAAAGGTATATTTTTTGATTTCGGTGGCAATTGTAGTCATGGCGGAGATTGCGTTTGCCGCGTTCAGAGGCGCGGATTTCAGGCTGATTACCACATATTACTTCGGCGAAAATACAGACTACGAGTACCCGGCGCAGGTTTCTGCGTTCTTGGATGGCATTGTTGTGGTAGGCAAGAAAGAATTGCTTATGCTCGATAGGAAAGGCGAAGTGCAGTGGACCAAGGCGATTTATGCATTTGGAGCTCTCTGCGCGAGTTCCGGAAATACATTTGCGGTATGCGAGCGCAATGTCGGCGAAATGTACATACTTTCCGCGGATGGAGAAATATTGTACATATCGGACAAATTAGGCAGAGTGCTGGACTTTAAGGCTTTTGACGGCAATTCATACGGGGTGCTGACCGAGCATGGCGTTTATATTTATTCCGGTTCATACGAGAAGATGTACTTTATTAATTTTAATGCCGGAGATGTTATCGATTTTGGTTATTCCGACAAACATAAAAAAGTTGCAATTGTAAACCTGGACAGCGATGTAAATTGTTATCTCAACCTTCTTACGATTACCGGAGAGATTACGGCAGGTCAGATAGTGATAGACGGGCTTGTGTTTGAAGTGCATCTTGGAGCGGAAAAGATAAGCGTTTTAAGGGATGACGGCATTTTTGAGTATGATTATTTTCTTGAAACTCTTAATGACGGCAGCGCCTGGAATCGCAGCAGAAACGAAATGGCGGCAGACGCTCTGTGGAAATCGGGCGATATATACAGTTATAATTACGCGGATGACCTGCTTTGCAGCAGCGGCGACGGCAGCTATGCGCTCTGGAGCGCGGGCGAAAAACTGTTTGTGCTTTCTAAGCCTGCCGGCAAGAGTTACTTGTTTGGAAATCGGTATCTTTTGAAGCAGGATGATTTGCTGCTTGTAGACAGGAATGGCGAGGAAGTAAAGGTTTTGGCGGATTCGGCAGAGGTATTGCATATTGTAAAACTGGACAATGATACATTTGCTGTTGTATATTCAAACAGGATAGAAATTTACGGGCGCTGAGCGTCGGGGGAAAAAATAATGAATGCAGCGGATTTTTTTGTTATAGCGATTGTCGGGCTTGTCGCTTTCAGAGGGTACAGGCGCGGCTTTTTGGTGAGTCTGCTCAGGCTTGCGTCTGTCTTTGTATCATTGATAGCGGCAAAAATGTTCCATACGGGTTTTGCGGATTTTATTTTCAAAAATTTTCCGAGCTTGAAAGAGCAGATTTACGCGGGAACGCGCTCGTTTGTAATAGATGCGCTTCCTGCCGGCGGTGCGGGCGGCATAGATTTTATGGAAATATTAAAAACTGCAAATCCGGCCGCGGCGTCTCGGATTTCGTCGGGTATGTCCGCGGAATTTCTGAAAAATGTAGATATAGAGAAATATGCGAGCACTAATCCACTGTTTGGCAGTGTTGTCGATACATTGACATCCCAAGTTGCGACTTTCGTAATAAATGTTATCAGTTTTGTTGTGCTTTTTATTCTTGTTTCTATGGTTGTTGAAATCTTGATATTCTTTGTTCAGCGTTTAAGGAGATTACCGGTGCTCGGCACATTTGACGGGCTGCTTGGACTTTTGCTTGGCGGATTACAGGGAGCTTTTATCACAATAGTGGTGTTGTTTATGGTTTCGAATATGGGTAAGGCGGGAATGGTGAAGGATTTTTATCAGCTGATAGAAAACTCGGCGTTTGCTCACAAGCTTCTTGATATCGGTTTTATACAGAGCTTTGTAAAGGATATCCTTGAAATTACAGCGAAAGTTTTTTAGACTGTGTTTGACGAAGCAATAAAGTATACTTTTTGTGGAAAAAGAGGGAATTTTGAATGGGACATTCGAAAATCAGGAAACAACAATGTTTACGAATTGAAGCAAATTTGAGCTGATGGGGGACATATGCTTAAGTATTTGTTCGTTAGAAAGCGGCTTTTTATAGTTAATTTGGTGATGGTTCCGGTGGCATACAGCGCTATGAGTTCGTTTTCGCTTTTTGCAAAATTTTTAAACGACGCCGTAATTGAGTTTGTACATTTGTTCGTAGTATTAATGAACACCAACAAAAAGAGGGCGCATATGTTAATTGCCCCCCTCTTTGTTAAAGAAAATTTATACAACTAATAAGTCTGAACCAACCTATATGTTGAATAATAATCTAAAAATGTACTTAATGGCTCGTCCAATCTTGGGCTTGTGTGTGCACAATACCTCAATTCTCCGTTCACCTTTGTAACAATAACAGAATGCTGATATGTACTCAAGAAACCATTTGGTTTTCCTTGTAATACAAATCCTTGGTATGATTGCAGTTTATTTGGATATTTTTAATCGGCTCTTCTTGACAGAAAATCAGGAACCGTTTTCGTCCGATATTCGTTCATCAGTTCGAGTCAAGCAGGCAGAAAAACGGCGCTTTACCGATCCTTCTCTTGCCTGTGCTCTGCTTCGAGCAACCCCTGAAAAACTAATCGGAGATTTGAATACATTGGGCTTTCTCTTTGAGGCGCTATGTGAAAGGGATCTAAGAATTTACGCAGAATCCTTTGGGGCAAAGCTGAGAATCTGAAGAAAATTCGAGATAGAATTACTGCTGACGGTGGAAAGCCGCCGAAGATTTGTTGTGTCATTTGCGGATTATCTAATGCAACCTATCAAAGAGAAGATGGTGTGTATGTTGTTCCGTTGACAGCGCTTAAAAACTAAACGATAATTGCCGCTCATTCAGGTTTGACCTCGATAGTTTCATTTGAATCCATTTATATTACAACCCGCCGTCCGCAAAAGAATGTATTGCAGCTTGTGTTTTGGTGTGATATAATCATAGACCACGGAAAAAGATATCCTGTTGAGCCGCAGGATTTCCTTTCTGCCCGGAAGCAACCGGGCCAAATGTCCAAAGGGAGGTAAGAATGAACAGATACGAATCGATTTTTGTGCTCAGACCAGCTCTCGAAGAAGAAGCTCGAAATGCGATGATCGAAAAATTCGCTGAGATCATCGTAAAGGGCGGCGGAGAGATCGTAAAGACCGAGGAATGGGGTCTTAGAAAGCTGGCATACGAGATTCAGAAGCTTCGTGAAGGCTACTATGTCTTGGTAGAGTTTAATGCGGGACCTGAGCTGCCAAAGGAGCTCGAACGCAACTACAAGATCGCCGATGAAGTTATTCGTTACATCGTCGTCAATTTGAACGATAAATAGGAGTATTTATGAATAGCGTTGTGCTTATTGGGAGATTGGTCAGAGATCCTGAACTTAGAGTTGTTCCTGCGACAGGTACTTCCGTTGTGAAATTTACCCTTGCAATAGACAAGGAACTAACACGCGAAAAGAAGCAGGAATTTATGGATTCTGGCAAGCCAACGGCAGATTTTATACGAGTCGTCGTTTGGGGAAAACAGGCAGATGCTTGTCATAACTATCTTTCAAAGGGAAAGTTGGTGGCTGTTCAAGGCTCAATTCAATCGAGCAGCTACAAGGCACAGAACGGTGAAGTGCGCTATAGCACGGATGTTATAGCAAGCAAGGTCGAATTTTTAGAGTGGGGCGACAAGGCGAAGCCCGGCAGAGGCAGCGATTATTTTGACAGCTTCACGGATGCAAGCGAATTTGAAGACGGATTCGCGAATAATTCAATGGAGGAAGATGATGTACACTTCTAATAACAATACCGGTGAAGGCTCACCAATCAGAAAAAAGAGAAAGAGGAGAGGCTGTGCGTTTTGTCTGGATAAAGTCGAATATATAGACTATAAGGACACTAAAAAGCTTCAAAAATTCCTTAGCGAAAGAGGAAAGATTTTGCCAAGAAGAGTGACAGGGACTTGCGCAAAGCATCAGAGACCTCTTACTACGGCGGTTAAGAGAGCGAGAGCGGTCGCCCTTCTCCCTTATTCGGCTGACTAATAGTGAATGATTTATCAAACGGTACGGCTTTGGAGCTGTGCCGTTTTTGTTTTTTAGAGCTTGGAGTATAAAGATTTTGGCGTATTTTGTCGATAGAGTAATCGAACGCCGATTTTTTGCGCTTCTGCTGCCCGCTTTTAACGGTTGCGCTTCTGCTGGTGTGCGGCTGCGAGGTGCGCAAGCTGCGAGGGAGGCTTTTGCGAGGCACACGCAAGGTGCGCTTTTGCGAGGCGCATGTTAGGTGCATGAGCGGTGCGCGTCGAAAAATGTTCACATTGCAAGGCGGCGTGTTTACGAGAGGTATGTGACTATGAGCAAAAATGCTATAGGAAAAAATATTGGGAAATATACTAAATGCAGACGGGGCAGATCCTTTATTTTAAGGGTTTTGCTTGCAGTTATTGCGCTCTGTGTCTGCGCCTTAGAGATCGCGCCGGTGTTCGCGGTTCAAATTGGAGTTACTAATGGTGGAGACCCCATAGAACTCAACGAAGTTCGTTTTATACTTAACCACAAAGGTTTTGATTTTAACGGCGGTTATTTTGAATTTCAGGGTAAGAAGCTCAAAGATATACCGGTCTACATGCGCGTTTCCGGCGCTGCGCAGCCCATTGGTACTCGCACGATTAATACGGACGAACTGGTCGTGGTGACTCTGACTCAAACTGAGATACAGAATTTTTCGGGCGAGCTGCTTGTAGGCGGTAAAAATATAGCGCTTGATGTCTCGAATTTTCCGAATCTTCAGAGTGCTGATAAGGGTTCGGTTGTTGAAAATAATACACCGCATGACAAAATAAAATTTTTGGGCAGTAATTTGGGCAATATAGCCGGAGACATAGTTGCGGAATACGGGGCGGGAACGAATTTTTCAAGCCTTGTCGGAACCGGCGCGGTGGTCGGCGCGGACGGCAAGAGTATTACATTCACCAATCCGCTCGCTCCGGGCAGGAAAGGGTATCAGGATATTTATATCAGGCGAGTAAAGTCCGCAACATCGGATATGCCGGCGATACGCGTAGAGTATCAGTACATAGAGGCTTTTAGGATACTCGAAAAAATGGACAGCGGAAATGTTACGATGTTTCCGAATACCGGTTCAAAAGGAGACGAACTGTATATCGAGTCCGAAACTCTGAATGCGGCAAATATCTACGAAGTCTATTTTTTGAAGAGTATGGACGGTTCCGATAGACCGAGCGCAGTAAATAAGGCGCTGCGGGTATCGCTCGGCATAGATATCAACGGCACGCCCAAGGATGTTCTGACCGTAAAGGTGCCGAATCATGCGGATTTTGAAGCGGGCACTTACTATGTTTTGCTCACCAAAATTCAGAACGGGCAAATCATAGCCGAGGATTTCGTAAGAAGCACTTCGGGCGACGTGGATACATACGCTGTAATTCAGGCAGGATTCAGCCCCAAGATAATTTCTGTTCATCCTCCAAAAGGTCCCGATACCGGCTCGAATGTCGAAGTCAAGACCAACTATGTCATTTCGCTCAACATTCCGGATTTGACGAGCAGCGGCAATATTCAGGGTGGCGCCTCGATGAGCGGCGCAACATTAAGTGAAGGAGACACTGTGCTGAATATCAAGTATGATAATGGAACATACAAGGGCGAAACCGTTGCGATTACCAGAAAGATAAATATGACGATAGGTCAGAAAGCGCTGTTTACAAAGCGCGCCGACGGCGTGGTCGATATTGTTAAGGGCACTCAGGATAAGCTGATGATGAAAACCCAGGCAATCGCAGATGCAGAGGCAAATCCTAAGCGCGATGTGATAATAGAGATGGAGACGGTGCTCACGGTACAGGATGGCGACAGCGATCCGAGCAATGACAAAAAGTATATTTTCAGGCAGGTCGTCCGTTTAATAAAGGGCTACGAGTTTGAGCCTTCATCATATACTCCGGTTGTCGAGAGCATAACTCCAAATGTGCTGCATGTCGAGGCATCGAGCGGTTTTTACAAGATGAAGGACGAAATCCTGATATCCATAAAGGGCGACAACTTTTTTGTCGACAGGCTTTATAAGCCGGACGGCACTCTTGTAATAAATCAGCCGTCGCTGTTCATAAAGAAAAATGGCGACAATACTCTTGAGAGCAGTTATCAATTGGCGCTGCTGCCAAATGCCGAAACGATCTACAACGGCCAGACTTATCGAGGTCTTGTATATTATAAAAGTGTTGAAAATGGAGCAGAGACATTGCTTACCGCACAGGGTGGAAAGCCGGTAACATTTGAAACAGTCGTTCTTGATAAGGACGGCAGGCTTGTCGACGGAACAGAGGGCAATCGCCTCGGACAGAATATCATCGTAAAAATACCTGCAAATGCATTGATTAAAGACATAGGCTCCAAACATCTGCTTATAACCAATCCTACGAGAAAGTCTATGGATTACGGGCTTAGTACTATGGAGACCGATGTGCTTGAGTTTGTCACAACTACGGACACGCCGGTCATAGAGAAGGTCGAACCTTCGATCGTAACAGTTGATGGCGGCGATGATATTGTGATCACAGGTTCTAATATTGCACCCGGCGCAAAGCTGTACATAGACGGAACGGAGGTTCCGAATTTTACAATAGAGCTCAACCCTACCGGCGATAAGACTCTGGTGAAATTCAAGTCACCTAAAGGCAGAGAGGGGCTGACACAGCTGCTTCTTCAAAATCCGAGCGGTGGAATCGCGGTCGCGGACTTTACATTTGTCAATTCTTTTGACAAAGATCCGGTGTTTAATTCATTTGCTCCGCTTTCGGGAACATACGGCACTGTAGTTGTCGCAAAGGGCGACAATTTTTTGAAGCCTGACCCTACTGCGGTTACAGAGCGCGGCATAGACGCATACAGGCTGATAGGCACAAGGATGTTTATCGACGGCAGAGAGGTGGATAGCTTCAAAAAGGATACCTCCGGCAGGATAGTGTTCGCGCCGTATACTGCTCCGAATGCGGAACAGCTGATAAAGCATGAAGCTGGGTTGGCGGTTTATTCCAAATTGGCGGCTAATTCTACACTTACATATACAGACGGTGCGTTTACGAGGGTTGCGCAGCTTGGGGTCGATTCCAAGGGGAATCCGATGATTATTGCCGGAGATGAGGCGTATAGCATAGTTTGGGATAAAAACGCAGGTGTATTTGCGGCATATACAAGAGACGGCAGGAGCGCCGGCAATGCAAATATAAGTTTTGCGGCGGATACCGATCCTAAAAAGGGCATTACGACAATTGCGGTCACGGGTTCGGGCGAAGTCGCGCCAATTACATTTACTGCCGCGCAGAATAATTATGTGTTCAGGATTGGCAAGGGCGAGGACGGCGAGGAACGTGTATATTTGGCAAATTATGCTGATTCAGTGACATATAAAAGCAGTGGGGAGCCTCCGGTGAGATACACTCTATCCTACAACTTTAGGGGTGAGCCGGTGCTTACGAATGGCAAGGACAAAACATACATACTTAAAGTCGTTAGCAGCGGAGGTGTCTCCGAGATTAAGGCAGTGACAGCTGCGGGCGATCAGACACCTGTTTCTGCAGCTGCGGGCGGGATTGTAATCGACGGAACGCCATACACTATGATTACTCCTTATGAGACAAACGCAAGCGGCGTTATAACCGGGCACTTGTCCAAGGTCATATCTAAGACTGACATCGTGTTCGAGGTGCCGGTGCTGGCGAGCGGCAGAGGATTTAAGGATCTTGTCATAGTAAATCCCGATACAAAAAGCGCCGCAAAGACAGGCAACGAAGGATTTTTTTACATACCACAGGCGAGCACAAAGCCGGTCATCAGTACGATTTCTCCGAGTAAGGGCTCAGTAGACGGCGGTTACTATGTGACAATTACAGGCAGCGATTTTGCGGACGACGCCAAGGTGTATGTAGATGGCGTAGAAGTTCCGAAAAAAGATACATATGTCGCACTTAACGGACGCTCCATTGTAATAAAAATGGTCAAAACCGACAAAAAATTGGCCGAGGATTACGGCGTGGACCAGCTGACCGTTCCTGTCGCCGTGCTTAACCCCGATGGCGGAACTGCCGGAAGAAGGGATGCATTTACATATATAATCCCTAAGTCGAGCCCTGTAATAAATCGCATAGTGCCGGAGGAAGGCAGTTCAAACGGTGGGGAAATCGTCGAAATTATAGGAAGCGAGTTCCGATTTTTTGAGCCGTACACCAATCTTGTCGGCGACCCCGGATATCAGGATGGCGACAAGCACGAGGATATATTCCCCAATGCAAAATGGGACAATCTTCTGGATGCCGATGTTATCGAGAATTTAGAAAAACTCAAAACACATATACTCAACGGAGCATTTACAAACCCAGAGTATATCAGTTTAATGCGCACAAGCCCAATATTGCCTGTGCGTCTGCACAACAATGCATTTTACGACTTTTTCTATATATCGAAAGTATTGCCAAAGGTGTATTTTGGTGAGAAAGAGGCAAAAATTGTCGAGTTCACCAATGGATTTATAAAGGTGCTTACTCCTTCCCACGAGGTTGGAGCTGTTGATGTCTACGTTATAAATAATGACAGCGGCGTAAGTAATAAGTACAAATATTCATACAAGGCGACAAAGCCTGTAATCAGGCAGTTGATACCGAACATCGGTGCAAGAGGCGGCAGCGAACCCAAGGAAATTTTCGGAGAAAAGCTGTTCGGAAGTACGATATATGGCTATATAGATCCAGCGAACGCAGTGGTTTCGCCCGTTGAAAGAATCCCTGATGTAGATGCGATAATTCGATTCGGCAATATTGACAATACCAAAGTGCCGAGGATAGAGCCGAACTCGGGACTTATCAACAACCAGAGAACTACAGTTAGTCTCGATGGCGGGCTTACACTTCAGTACTTTGGGGATCAGAACAAGATAAAGCTCACAATTACAGAGCGAAATACGGTGTTCAACAGGGAGTTTGCCTATGATCCGTCAAATCTTCCTGACGGCGCTGCTGGTGTGTACATGCCGATAGGGATGCTCCGCGATAGCGCCGGAAATTACTATGTTCCTACGGCGCTGCTGGACACGGCGGAATATACTGCAAATCCGGCTGTTTATAAACAACCTTACGAGTATATAAAAGTATATATCAGCGACAGGCGCATGTTTGTCGAAAGAGGGTATGCGCCGAAGGTGGTTAGAGAAAATGAAAATCATGTGACTGTATACACTCCGTCGTATTATACAATTGGCAAGGTCGACATGCAGTATATCAATCCGGACGGCGGTTCGGCTTCGAAGCAGTTTGAATATACCAATCCTGCCAGCGTTCCAAAGATTTTCAGAATCGAGCCGCAGACTCTAAATCACGACGAGAAGATGTGGCTTGTGGAATCGTCGGTTTTGGGTGGCATCGACATAGAAATAATAGGTAAGGATATGCGCGAGGGTCTGACTGTCACAATCGGCGATAAACAAGCGAAGGTCAAGGAGCTTACGACAAAGACAATCGGCGGAACGGTTTACGACCTGGTTGTTGTGACAGTTCCGGCTGGCACAAACGAAGAGATAGGAAGGCATTACCCTATAATTATAACAAATACGGACAAGGGGCTCGCAACCTCCAATAATCTTAAAGATCTTATTGGTCCTAACCACGGCAGCGCGACTATACCGTACTATTTTGTGTATCGCAAGCCTTTGTCATTTCCGAGCATAGATGAGGTACTGCCTAAGTACACCTCAATTGCGGGCGGCAATACAATGGTGGTAAAGGGCGCAGACTTTAGAACGGGCGCGTATGTAATAATAGGCACAAGGGCGGGTATTCCAATATATTCCGGTGTTATCAGCGACCTCGGCAGAAAGATAACCTTTACGACCCCTACGAATATGACGCTCGGCAAAAAAGATATACAGGTGCTTAATACAGATTACGGCACGGGCATACTTAAGGACGCAATAACGGTTGTCAGTGCGCCGGTACTGGAGCCTGCCGTTTATGCGGAGGGAGGGGGATACCTGAACAGGATAAGCGTAGAGGGCGGACAGACGGTAGTGCTCAAAGGAAAGGGATTCCAGCAGGGTGCGACAGTATTTTTCGGCGGCGAGTGGCTTGAGGCGGAAAAGCAGAATCCTGCGAATGAACCGGGCAAGGACGAGGGGCTTTATAAGAATGATAAGCTTTACTATGTCAAGGACGGCGTAAAGGCGACAAAGGTCGAATTTGTAGACGCCGAAACTCTCAGGGTTACGACGCCTGCATTTAAGAAGGAAGGACCTATCAGCATCGTGGTGCTTAATGCCGATGGCGGTATAACCGACAACAGTACCAAGATAGAGTTTAGAGTTCCGATACCTGACGACCCGACCGGTCTCCGCGCCACCGTGGTGGACGACAGATACATAAAGCTGTACGATTACAAGGCGGCAAATTCAAAATATTTTGAGATATATGCGTATATCGGAAGCAAGACTGATTCGCAGCTTATTCAAAATAAATATCAGGATTTCAAGTACCTTGGAGTCACTGATGTCGAGCCTTATAAAATAATTGATCTGCCGGGCTTTGAGAATATAAAGTCTAATGAGCGCATCGTGTTTGTGCTGCGGGCTGTAAACAAGTATGGCCAGTCGGGATTTTCCAATCTTGCGGCGGTGTACTGGAATCAGATTAAAAAGATAAAAGAGCTCGGACCGGAGGATGTAGACGGCAAAATCGGCGTCAAGGATAATCGCGGTTATGAGGTGCAAAGAAAGAACGGCGGAATAGAGGTTAGGTTTGCGAATGTCGTCTGGACCAACAATCATCCGCTGTATATTCTGAACGCGAATACTCCTGATGTCAAATTCAGGCGTATAAGCTTTCCGTCGAATATCGTCAGGTACACATCGGCAAATGTACATGCCGAATTTGGACCTACAAAACTGAAAGTCGCCGCTTCGGCGTTCAACACGCGAGAATTTAAGGAATTGGACGGTCAGAGCAATGCATATGGAAATATCGAGGAGAGCATCGGAGCTCAGGCTCCTACGCCTATCGTCAGGGGAAGAAAGGCGGTTACACCGGTTTACAGAATAAGTATGTATGCGTCAGCAAACGCAGTTACGCGAAATATTCTGGCGCTGGTAAATCCATATGAATATTCGATCAAGGTGCCGGAAAATATTACGGATCCGTCAAAGGTTGAGATGTTCAGATATGACGAAAGAAGCGGAAAGTATGTCAGAGTAGAGGCCGTTTACGACAGCGCGACGCGGTTCATTACAGCGCCCGGAACTGCGGGAGGCTACTATGTGCTTATGGAAGCGCTGAATTAGAGAGATTGATAGATAGAGGATGCGGTATGAAAAGCATAAATATGGATGTACGATTTCGAATAATTGCATATGTGCTTGTATTTGCAATGATTTTGGGCGCGGCATATGCGCCGCCGGGCTATGCTATAGGGGAATTTGACGAGAGAGTTCCGGAACTTTTCGCAAAGCCTATAACAGGCGAAAATCCGCAGGTGGTTCAGTCGACGCCTAAGATCAGGAGGCTTATGAACGATGTCTATTATGAGGATATAGACAGAGTGATGGGCAAGCGAGAAATAGTTCGAATGACTGCCGTTGGGGTATTAAATCCGCAGGGAGAAAGGAATTATCGTCCTGCCGAGGCGGCGACAGGGTTTGAGGTCCTGGACGGCGTGTTTGGCGTTATGGGAGCGCGTGCTGCGCTCGTGAGCGGCGTTCAGGGGGAGGCTGGCACTTCGACGCCTCCGGAGAGGCTGCGCCAGATGTTTCAGAGAGCGCTCTATAAAGATGCGGAAACGCGCGGAATACTGCCCAAGAACGAATTGCTCGGCCTTGGAGAACCCGTATCCAGAGAGCGCGCCGCACTGTTTTTAGCGAGAGCGATAGGCGCGAATGCGGAAGCGGAGCAGTCGCAGGTCTATACATTTGCCGACTGGCAGCAGACGGAACCATATGCGCGTCCGCTGGTGGAAACGCTGGTAAAGAATGGCGTCGTCACCATGGCGTCGGGCGGAGGGTTTGCGCCGAAATCCAATATTACAAAGGCGGAGCTTGCAATATGGCTTGACCGCGCTTTTGATCGCAATTTAGGTCTTACCGGGTCGCAGATCGGGTATGGCGTAGTGGTCGGCGTCAACGAAACCGTAGAACGAAACGGGGCGGACGAGATATTAAAGCGCACAGTCGTGCTGCGCGATCAGAACGGAGCGCCCGTCCATCTTGTCTCTACGGAGAGGAATGGTCAGCAGGTCGAGGATTACATAACTTATAGAGCCGGAAATATCTCTACGAGCAGGCAGCTCGCAATAGGGGATGAGATAGAATATATTACGGTCGGAGGCCGTATCAGATATGCAGGGCTTATAGACAACGGGCAGGTCCTGCTGCAGCTGATCGAGGACGACCCATACACCTATATTCATTACGGAAATGTAATCGGCATAAGGACGGTGGCTATAAATGAGGGCGATTATACAACCACCAAAGAGATTTACAGAGTGCGCGATATTACGGGCGATGCTTTTGATATAGTCGTATTTGAAAATGGGAAAACGGGCATAAGAGAAGATATAGTCACGATAAAGGGCGGTATAGTAGGCGGAGTCAGGCAGATGAAGGTCGGCGATTCCGTGCAGTATACTACTAATGAACTTCGGCAGGTCGGTTATATAAAGATAGGCGAATTGGAAAAGCAGCATATTTCAGGAACGATAAACAAAGTAGAGCAGGGCACAGGCACAGAGCCAAATTATGTCACGATTTTTGATTACGAGGGGCAGCTTAAAAAATTCAGAATTGAATCGCCGGCTGTACTTTCGATAAATGGCAGGATTGCAAAACTTAGCGACTTCGTCTATGGGCTTGCGGTGAGCGCGAATGTCGTAAACGATGGCGTAATCACCTTGCGCGGCGAATCGTTTGGAAGCGCGGCGGGGTATATACCGCCGTTCGGCAAAATGCGCACGGGAACCGTGATAAATCAAAGCTCCGGCGGATTTACAATCAAAAAAATGAATGGGGAGACGGAGCTGGTTCTTGTCGGCGCTCGCACATTTTTCAGCAAGACCGGTTCGCCTTCGAGCATAAACGGATTGAAAACCGGAGAGAAGGTCAAGATATATTTCGATTATATAACTGGGAATATTGCGTCTCGCGTAGAGATAGAGGCGCCGGAGCAGCATTACGACAGGATTTACAGAGGCAGGATGCTCAATATAACTACCCAGAACAGGAGGATAGAGCTTGTAGGCTCCGATGGCTCCGATAGCCCGGAGTATGTGTCAAACGACAAATGGGAATCCTCCGGCGGTTACAGCAGAGATATACTGATTGATCCGCAGTGCGAGATATATGTCGATAACGAGCCTGTAACAGTCGAAAATCTGGAAAGGCTGTATCGCGGCTATGATGTGTATGCCGTTACAAAGGAAATTTTTGGCAGAGAAACAGCTGTAAAGCTCAGTGTGCGCAGAGGTCCGGAAATGCTTTATTCGAGCGCTGTCCGCGGCATCGACCACACTCTGGGCGAGTTTGAAATACTTACCAAGGATAATTTTGAAATCACTAAGGCAACAATACTTCTAAAGGACGGATTGCTGGTTCCTTCCGGTGAATTGAGGCGGCGCGATACTGTGTTCGTAGCTTCCGAGATATCGGGAAAAAAGAAAAATGCGATGTTTGTCAGGGCGGTCAGCGGAGTCGAGGCGAGCCCGGACAGCGTAAAGACTTTGCTGTCTTCGCTGAGGATTGGAGCGCTCGAAGGTGTTGCACCATCCTCGGTCACTCTTGCAAATCATACGAAGCTTTCGGATTATGCGTTCGGATCTGTAAAAAGCGCGGTGTCTGAACAGTTTTATTTGAGTTCCGGGTCCGACATAAAGGATATTTCCGACGAAGAGAATATTAAGCAGCTGTCGCCTTCGATGCTTTTTCACAACAAGTATGCCAGAACCGAAACAGCCGATACAAAAATGGGGCTTCGCTACAAGAGGTATTATGCGTTTATGGTGGTGAATCCGGCAAATAATGTCGTAGTCGCGATGAATCTTAGAAAAGCCGGTCTGATGGCAAACGATCTCATAGACAATAAACTGAAAAAAGAGACTGATATTGCTGCGGCGCTTGAAAAGACGCTGAAAGACGCTGTTGTTACCCGCGGAGTGGTGACGAGCAACGATACGGACTGGGATAGGATAGAACTTACAGAGGCGTACGATTTTGTAAGGTATACGAGCAGGTGGAGCGCGGTCGGCACAAATATATACGTCAAATACTCGGATGCTATCGTCATAAAGGATAATAGAACCATCGGCATAGACGAGGTGCAGATGGGAGACTATATATATGTCGTCCGCATCGGAACGGATTCTCTGTTTATATTTGTTGAATAGGCTGGAGGATATTATGAAAAGCATCGAAATTAAAAAGAGCATGGATAAAGTCGGCATAAACGAAAGTATAAATCAAAGCGGTGCAAACAAGAGATCTGCGTCTCGCCGATGCGCTGCGCTTTTGAGCCGCGTCGCGCTTTTGCTGGCTGCGGTTTTTGTGTTTTTTGGCGCTGCGCCTGGCGGCTTTGTGTTTGCCGATGTGTCTTGGGTAGATCCGGGAATCGTCGGTGAAAAACTCGTCGGTGGCGATTACGAATACAGCGAGTATACATTTGTCACCGGAGAGCCTGTTATCCTTAGAGGCACTGTGAAGCGCAAGGAGCCGGAATCGGTGCTGACAGCAAAGGGTGCGTTCAAGATAAGCTACGATTATCAGCTGTCCAATGATGACGGCAGCATCACCATATCCAGGCAGGTGACATTTGACGTAAAGCCCGCAAAAAACGCTGAGCTTGGGCAGATTGCAGTCGAGAGAACGCTTTCAAAGTTTTCGGAGACAATCGTTACACCTTCGGGGCAGTATACTCTCGGAAAAGTGAATTATCTCGACAGCAGGATTGTGGATGTCGTGGCGGTCGGCGGCTACACTTCTGGGAATGCAATGCTCGAAAGGACATTTTATCTGAATGGCGACTACAAAAAAAATTCGGGAACTTTGACTATAACCACTGATGTCAGACCGATAGTGGCTTATGAGAATTACTATGCGAAAAACGAAAGCTATATAGTGGTTCAGAAATACTCTGCAAAGGACGCCGGCGGCAAGGAATTATTTGGCGGCAGCGTCAGTACCGGACTTTCTTCTCTGGAAAAAACCATATTTGATTATCAGTACACAGACCCGCAGAATATCAGCTTCCGCGGAAGCTTCTTTATGTATAAAAATCAGGAGAATGTGCTTGAATCCCGATATGATTTTGTGCAGAACGGGAAGCGCAAGGGCTCCACTGTGCGCCTTAGCGGCATCGTCGCAACCGACAGCAGGGCACTGCATATTCCGAACATCAGGGATATGGGCGGAGTGTCTACGGAGCGCCAGGTCATGCTGCTGACCGCGCTCGAAGTGCTTGAGCCGTCTGCGACGTACTTTGTGCCGCATTCAAATATATCGAGGCATGAGTTTGCGCGAGCGCTGTATATAGCTATAAAAGGCAAGCTGCCTGACCCCACTCGCACGGAGGTTATAAAGCGCCTGCGCCCCGGGGTCGAAACGCCTTTTTTAGACGTGAAGCCGGACGACCCCGATTATCATTATATAACTGCTTATAAAGAAGCCGGGCTGGTCTACGGCAGGAACGGCTATTTGAAGCCGGATGAATCGATCACAAAGGCAGAAGCGGTCACAATGGTCGTGCGCGCTCTCGGTTTGGACAAAGTAGCGCCCGCTCCGCCTTATAATACGGTGTTTGTGGACGACGCCAAAATAGGCGAGTGGGCTAAGGATGCGCACTATATGGCGCTTGAAATAGGTCTGATAGGAGGCGCTGACACCAGCGGGCTCGTAGTCAGGACGGCGGATGGCCTTTTTGCCAATCCCGGAGAAATGCTGTCGCGCGAACAGGCGGCCGTTCTTTTGGAGAGGCTCATAAATCATTTGAACGAGACATTGATACCTGATTATCGCGAAAAGATAATTAAAAAATAATTTGTAAGTTTTGGGATGCTTGATTTCAGGCAGCTATAGACGCCCTTTTTTATACAGATATCTTGCGGCGGCGACGGTAATAATTGCCGAGACCGGCACGAGTATACTGACAGCAGATGCAAGTTCAGGCATTAATAGGAACAGACTCACCATTATAACGAGCGGCGCAACGGCTATTTTCCAATTTTTGGCAACAAATACTACGGCGAGCGCGCCGAAAAGCGCAGGGAGAATATTATCAAATGCTGGTTTTGCTAACTCGGATTCGAGCAGCGGAGTTAGAGGCATAAGCAGCAGCATGCCGAAAAAAAGTATGATGGTCGTGACTATTGAGCTTGTGGCTATGGCGATGGTGGACACGAGATCGCCCTCCTGCGTGCCTGATTTTGTATTTGTGATAGCCATTGCATTGAGAGCTGCCGGAACTTTCATTGCCGTTAGATTGCCGGTGATGAAACCTATGTAAGATCCGGCTGCTCCGAGCATCGGTCCGAAAGTGAGGGCCTCTATTACTCCTACAACCCAGAATACCGGCGCTACGCTAAGTAAGCCTTGTATAACCGGCATAAAGCCCGGAAATGCCTCAAAGGCAATGCTCACATACATCGGATACGAAATGAACAGCATTATGGCGGCAACAAGGGAGATTCTGCCCCAAAAATGAACGCTCTCCTGATATTTTGCGTGGCTGGTGTTGTTTTTCATATTTTTAGCCTCCGTTTACTTTATTATGGCTGTAAGCGGAATTGCGAAAAGCATTCCTGACAGCATAGATATCGGCATAGCGTAATTTTCGAGAGCTTTAAGTCCCATTTTTTTGATGAGCAGTCCGCATACAGCCATTATCAGCGCGGAGAACATCAGCACAAACACAGGGATAAAGCCTTTCGGTCCGGAACCTATGTCGCTGAATATCATTCCGAGAAAAGCCGTAATCATTCCGATAAACAGCGAATCCATAAAAATTTGCCCCCATTTTTCGTCGCGTCTTTTTAGGGCTGTGAGACCGGATTCCATCTTTTTTTCAAAGAATAGTATTACGAATATTCCCGAGAGGATACCTAAAGTCATTACCCAGGCGATAGCAGAATATTCGGTTGCCGAAGTGACAGTTTGAGTTATGGGAACGTCCATAACCTTTGCCGCTGCGCTGGCGGCAGGAAGCTCGTATGTCAGTGCGCCGAGCACGGAGAGGCGCAGCCAGGGCAGGGGGAGACCGAGAAACTTAGAAAGAGTGAGCATTCCGAGCAGTATCGCGATAGCAGGAGCGATTGTGAACAGGGCGGTCGAGCGCACGACCTTTTTTAGAAGCTCGCTGCTTATGCCTATTGAAATTGCTTGTTTCCATGCCTTTATCAGAAAGAAACAGGACTGAGCGAGCACAAATACGATGACCGCGCCCGCGGCTATATAAAGCGAGGGGTGATTTGCGTTGAATTCCATAAGCTCTCCTTTTTAGTTGAGATTTTTTATAAATGTCTCAAAGAATTTCAGCATATTTTCAAGATTTTTCTTTGATATAAATTCATTGGTGCCATGCATTTTTGCGAGATCGGAGGCTGTGAGCCTGCACGGCATAAAGCGATAAACATTTTCCGCGACTTCTTCGTACTTGCGTGCGTCTGTTCCGCCAACCATCAGGTAGGGAGTGATGACTGCTTCTGGAAAAATCTCGGCGATTGTTTTGCAGAGTATTTTGTAGCCCGGAGTGTCTTGCCTGCTGCATTTTGAAGCTTCTTCGATCAGCAGGGGTTTTGTTTTGAAATCGTGGCCAAAGGATCGGAGCCACTCTATGATGCTCTCTACACTGTCGCCCGGCAGCACTCTGATATTTGCGACGCAGCTTGCCTGTTTAGGCAGCACATTAGGCGCAGTGCCGCTGTTTGTCATTGTGAAAGCGACAGTGGTTCTGGTCATTGGGGCGGTCTGCCTTCCCTTTCCGAGCGAAGCGTTGATTACGGGAGCAAACAGGCCGGGATTTCTGAGAACGAAGCCCTCAAAGCCCTTTTTATGGGGAGCGATCGCCTTTAGCATAGACAGCACCGGCTCTACAAGGCGCGCCTTTCGGGGGTGTGATTCTACATCGCGTATAAGGGCCGCCATTTTTCCGATGCTTGTATTTTGCGGCGGCATAGAGGAATGCCCTTCCTCGCCGTCAAAAATCAGTTCAATGCTGGTATTGCCCTTTTCGGCAAGACCGATAACCGCTATATCCGAATGAATGCCCATACTGTCGCCGGTGGTGACTACGCCTCCCTCGTCAAGAACCATTTCGAATTTTATTCCGGAGTTTTTGAAATGCTCGGCGATTTGCGAAGCGCCCAATTTGCCTCCTACCTCCTCATCGAATCCGAAGGCAAAGTATATATCTCTTGCGGGTGTATAATCCGTTTCGAGCAGGTATTCTGCGGTTTCGAGCAGTGCAATAAGAGTATTTTTATTGTCTATTGTTCCTCTGCCCGAGATGTTTTCCTCGCAGATGTGTCCGCTGAACGGCTCGTGCGTCCACCCGGTATCAGCGACCGGAACAACGTCGTAGTGCGCAGTCAGAAGAATCGGGGCAGATGCGTCTGATTTGCCCCTCCAGCGAAAAACAGGAGAAAAAGTATTGATTGTCGTACATTCCAGCTTTTTGTGCACAAGCGGATAGTTCTCTCTGAGAAAGGAGAGGAATCCGCTAAATTCCTGTGCATCGATTTTATCAAATTCTTGATTTGTTACGGTTTTGTAAGAAATAGCTTTGGATAGATTGGCTATCGCTCTTTGAAGGTTCATGCTTCCTCCTCTGACATATTTTTTATGCAAGCTCTGTTCTTGCCTGTATTTTTTGCATTGTAAAGCATCATATCTGCGCACTTCATAAGCTCGGATTTGTGCTGGACTCCGGCATCATTTGCAAATGCTATGCCGGCGCTTAGTGTCATCTTGCCCGCCGCGGATTTCGAGTGGACGATATCGGCGTCAGCTACTTCGCGCAGTATTTCCTCCGCTAAATTCAGGCACTCTGCGGCGCTGAGTCCGGAGCACGCGCTTATAAACTCCTCACCGCCGAATCGCGCCGCAATTCCACCCGCTTCACTTATTTTGGAGTTTACTATGCGCGCGACATTCTTTAATGCTTCATCTCCGTCAAAGTGACCGTAGGTGTCGTTGTACAGCTTGAAATCATCGATATCGAACATAAATACGCCGACCGGCAGTTTTTTCTTTGCTGCGCTTCTAAGCAAGGTCAGAAATTTCTTTTCGAAGCTCCTTCTTCCGCTTATCTGCGTCAGGCTGTCGATGCTCGATATTTTTTCAAGTATTTTGTTGGCTTCCTTGAGTTTATTCTGTGTCTCGATATGCATTTGTATTTCGCGTTCGAGCTTCCATGAATGAACGGCATTGTTCAGCGCTATCGAGAGATATGGAAGCATTTCCTGCAAAAATTTTATATCGTCGTCGGAATAGCTGTCTCGCATTTTGCTCTGCACCGAGCACACGCCTATTGTTTTATTTCCTACTGTAAGAGGCATGTAAAGCGCCGAATTCATCTGCGCGATTCCGGTTTTTTGAACCTGTTTTTCCCTCATGATTTTGAATACGGAATCATTTGAGGTGATGAGCCGGTTGTCTTTATAGCACATTACAAGAAGGCTTTCCTCCGTGTCAAATGTGATGTTGAATGGAGGTTTCAAAATGCCGAGCTCGTAGTATGCCACGGCGCGCAGCCTGCCGTGTTCCGGTTCGGCGACCATCAGCGTAAATATATCCGCAGCCACGTTTTTGAATATATCCTGGTAGATGAGATCGATAACTTCAGAGAGGTCGAGCGATGAAGTTAACTTAATTCCGAGTTCCCTGATTATATCGAGCCTGTCGTATGCCGCTTGTAGCGCGTTTTTGTTTCGTATAGCCTCCTCTGCAACGAGTTTAAGTTCACGGTTTTTGTTTTGCGAACTCGGTGTAGTCTTGCTGTTTATAAGCATGTTTTCCACGATTTGTATGGAATCTACCTGTTTATCCTTGAGGTGTTTTATGCTTTTTTCCAGAAATTCTATATACTGATTTTGCAGGTCTTTGCTTTTTGAGATATTTCCGATTTGTTCGTAGTGGCGTATGAGTTCTGTGTAAGCGGTTTCATTGAGCCGCATATTGTTTGAAATATCGGCATTTTCTAAGGTTATCAGTTCTTTGATGTAGTAGTCTTTATCAATGCCGAATTTTGTCGCAAGATCGATAAACGAGCAGGTTAAAATGCTTATGTAATCGGTATTTTCGATAAAATTCAGCGCATTATAGTATTCTTTTTTTGCCTCTGCGTAGCTGCCGGAGTGAAATAGATAAAACATTTTGGAAATGTACATAGAGTACAAGGTGTCTGCAGTTAAGCCCTCGGCGCCGATCGATTCGATTTTTTTGAAAATTTCAGAAGCTTTGTCCAGCTTGTTTGAATAACAGAGTGAAAGAGCGAGGTGGCTCAGCGATGTCACAAGTTTGTTTGAATAGCGGAACTGCTCTGCGCCACCGCGTTCCAGCGTTTCAATTGCAAGTCTGAAATATTGCTCGGCTTTTTCATATACATTCAGATTGAGGTATATCAGCGCGATATTGTTGTATGAAATCGAAGTCATTGCAGAAAGCTTGTGTTCTTTTTCGTTGTTAATGACGCCGTAGTAGAATTCCAGTGCACGCTCAAAGTTGCCGAACCCAAAGTAGGCGTTTGCAATCAGGTTGAGATTAAATGACAGAAGATACCAAATTTTGCAGGCGATTGTTATCTCGACTAACTCGGTGCAGTGATTGATAACTTCGGAATATTTGCCGGACATTATCATCAGCATTCCCTTGATGGATTCGACATTCAGGCGGAATTCGGCATCCTCGGTATAACGCTCTGTTTTTGTAAGCTCGTCCAATAACTTGGCGGCGTCAGTAGGATAGTTGTCTACATCTGAGATAAGGCTTTTGTGAACTTCGGATATGTCAATATTTTTATATTTTGCTGTGTCCATAGTTTCCTCTTTATTATTATACCTTGTGCTCGGATAAATGCCAAGTTTTGATTTTAACAGAATTTGAGCAATGTGCAGCGGTTTCATTCAATATAGCGCGTGCTCTTCTGAGTTATTGAAAAATCATTCTCAATTACGTTATGATCTGCTATAGGAGAACCGCAGAGAAAAGAGGAACAAACAAAAACTTCAAGATAGTAATATTCGCGGAATAGCGGATAATATGTGGTTTTATGCCAAAATATGGGCAAAAACCTTTCCGCTCGGGCTTGTGATGGTCCCTGTCGTTGGCACTGGTTTTTTCCAAAACGGCGCTTACATTTTTGCTTTCGGGGTTGATGTCGCTCGGAAGCCGTCCGATGGTGCATCTATATTCGGTATCGATAAACGAAAAAATGTTCGGTTTGCATTATCGACATTGATCGATGCTGCCGTTTCAGGCGAATCAGCGAACGAGATTGTTGTTACTGCTGCCGTTTATGAGATATACAAAAATTTCAGCGAAATAACTTTGGGTAGCCCCGTGATTTATATATCTCACAGGCTCTCGTCGTGTATCTTTTGTGATATGGTCGCCGTGCTGGAAAACGGCGAAGTAGCGCAGATTTGTACGCATGCCGAATTGCTCAAACAGTCCGACGGCGCTTATTCAACGCTATGGAATGCGCAGGCTAAACATTATAACGAACAGCTGAATGAGCAGTTGCGGGCGGCAGAAGCGCAGGCGATTCTTTAGTATTTTCTTTGTGCTTGTTTTTCGGTTTTGAAAGAATGCAATCGCAAAAATTTGCTATAATTGTGCAGGTGGGTGAATTTTGAAAATACTGCATCTTGTAAGCGGAAATGATATAGGTGGGGCGCTGACTCATATTGTGACTTTGCTTGGAGCGCTGTCCAAGAAACACGAAGTTAAACTGCTCTGTCTTGAGAGCGGCGCAAATTATCGCGCGGCGTTGGAATGTGGGATAGACGCAGTCTCGCTCGGTCAGAGGAATCGTTATGATCTTTCAGTTATTCGAAAGATTACGGATATAGCAAGGGCGGGTAATTATGATTTGCTGCACTGTCACGGCGCGCGCGCGAATTTCGTAGCTGTCAAACTCAAAAAACATCTGCGAATACCGATAGCGACTACTATCCATTCAGATTACAGGCATGATTTTGACCATAACAGGCTTAAAAAGCTGTTGTTTACATATCTGAACGTAAGGGCGCTAAAGAAGATAGATTATTATTTGTGTGTAACTAATAAGTTCAGAGAAGATTTTATCGAGCGCGGCTTTGATAAAAAAAAGATAAAGGTTGTGTACAATGGCGTGGTTCTGCCGCGTCAGCAGGGACAAAGCGCCGATCGAAGTTCGGACGGCGCATACGGTTCTGATATTGCAGAGCGCGCGGACACAATCAAAATAGGCTGTGTAAGCAGGCTGCACCCGATCAAGGGCGTGGAGGTGCTAATCAAGGCGGCTGCTCTTTTGAAGAAAAGGCTCGGCAATTCCAATGCTGATGCTCCAAATGTCGAAGCTAAGCCGTTTTCAGTGCTTATAGCCGGTTCGGGTTCGGAGGAAGCGCGGCTCAAAAAGCTTGTGAATGATTTGCAGCTTGAGGATTGCGTGCAGTTTTTGGGATTTATACACGATGTAAGCAGTTTTTATAAAAGTATAGATATAAACGTGCTCACATCTTATTCGGAGAGTTTTCCGTATGCGCTGCTCGAGGGCGGACTGCATACATTGCCGACAGTTGCATCGCGCGTCGGAGGAATCCCGGAGATGATAAGGGACAAAGTAGATGGAATGCTGTTTACAAGCGGCGATGAGGCCGATTTAGCGGATAAAATATTGACGCTGATATCCGATCCGTCTAAAGCGTATGACATGGCGCGTTCATTCAAAAAGCGAATCTGTTCGGAGTTCAGCGCAGACGCCATGGCGGAGACGCACGAGAAAATATACAGAGAAATTTTAACTGAAAATCCGAAGCAACTCGCTATATGCGGCTACTACGGTTATCAGAATTCAGGCGACGATGCGATTTTGCACGAAATTGTCGGTATGGTCAACCACATACGCACCTCGTCGGGGGCTCCGGTAAAAATTACAGTTTTGTCAAAGACTCCGGAAGCGACTGCGAGGGAATATGGCGTAGATGCAGTGGGCAGATTTAATATTTTTGAAGTAATAAAATTGTTTAAGCGCGTTAATATGCTTGTAATGGGCGGCGGGAGTCTTCTTCAGGACAGATCGAGCAATCGTTCGCTGTACTATTATTTAAGCGTGATAAAACTGGCAAAATGGGCTGGGGCAAAGGTCGCGCTGATTGCCAACGGCATAGGGCCGATCAGTTCGCGGTTTAATATGAAGCTGACGGCGTCTGTGCTGAGACGTATCGAGCTCATAACCGTGCGAGAGCGGTTTTCTTACAATTTCTTAAAAGAAATGGGTGTAGACATACCTGGACTGCATATAACCGGCGACCCCGTTTTTTTGACCGAAGCCGGAGGCGGCGATTGCCAAAAAATATTTAGAGACGAAAATATTTTGCCGAATGAAGATTATGTGTGCGTAATGTTTAGGTCGTGGAAAAATGAGGACAGGTATGCGCGTGCGGTTGCCGAAATATGCGACAGCATAGTGGAGAAATACGGCTGCAAAATAGTCTTTGTGCCTATGAGGCATCCTGCGGATGTGCGCATATCGCAGAGGATTGCCTCAAATATGCGAAATTCCGGCATTGTCGTGAGCGGAAGGTATACTCCGCAGGAAATCATCGGATTTATGAGCAGGGCGCGGCTGACTCTCGGAATGAGGCTTCACGCAATTATTTACAGCGCAATAGCGCGCGTTCCGTTTGTCGCGTTCAATTACGATCCGAAGATTGTTTATTATTCAAAGGAGTTGGAAATGCCGCTGGTGGACGACCTTGCAGACATCGATGTTTCAGATGTTATGCGGGCTGTGAACGGGCTGCTGCAGAAACGCGATGAATCGGTTGAAATTCTCGTGAAAAACACTGAGATAATAAGGAGTAATGCCGCAAAAAATCAGGAATATATGGAGCAGATACTGTGATAAAAAGGGCTTTCGGAAGATTTGGCAATTCCGGGTTCTCTTATCTGCCGTTTAAGGTGGTTGAGGGCGCCGTTGGAATGGCGGAGCTTGCGATATATACGAGGCTGTTTGGCAAAGCAGTGTTTGGCGAATACTCTGTCGCGAACGCTTCTGTGACCTTGATTGCCATTTTAGCCATAACATGGCTAAGGTTCGTAGGCACGCGATATATAAGCGAGTTCAAAAAAAACGCCGAGGAGCGGGCAAGATTTCTTTCTACTCTGTTTTTTTCTTATGCGGTATCCGCTTTAGCTGGCGGCGTGGTTCTTGCAATTATTCTGGCTGCCGGCGGCGGCAAAGGAGTATGGTTGCTTTCATTTTTGCTCTATTTCTTTGGGTTTACGATAAATCAGCTGCTCGTAGAGCTTTTGCTATATGACGACAGACGCAGACAAAATCTTGTACTGGTTATGCTGACTGCATTTGGCAGACCTGCGCTTTCGCTTACACTCTATTTTTGCGGTGTTTCACCGATACTGTGCATTGCGTTTGGCCGCGGCGCGGTAGATTTGCTTGCAGCTTTTGTCGCGGCAGGGATTTTTGGTGTTAGCGGCAGCGTAAGGGTATCCAATTTTGACGGCAGGCTTGCAGGATCATTTATAAGATATGGCTTTCCGCTGATTTTTCTCACCCTGACGATGTATGTGCTGAATATCTCCGACAGGTATGTGGTAGACGCATATTTCGGAGAGGCGAGCGTAGGGCTTTATACGGCGAATTATTCGATCGCATCATCAATTTTTACGCTGCTCACCCTGGGACTCAGCAAGGGTTTTTATCCGCGGCTGCTTGGGGTTTGGGCGGCTGGAAAAACAGGCGAAACGGTGGCGATACTTTCGCGCTCAATTTCAAATTATGTATTTTTGGCGCTGCCTGCCGCTGTGGGGCTTGCGTTTGTTTCAGAAGATTTGTCCGGCGCGTTGCTGGGAATTGAATATGCCGACGCAAGCTCGGTGGTGGCACTGACGGCCGCCGCAATGTTTTTTTATGGACTTTCCGAGTATTTTAACAAGGGTCATGAACTCACAAAGAAGACAGTAAATATTGTGAAAAACTCTTCATTTGTTGCAGTGCTTAACATTGTGCTCAATCTGGTATTTGTTCCGCTCTGCGGTTATATTGCGGCTGCTTATACGACCTTGTTTTCATTTATCGTTTATTCTGCAGTGTGTTACTTTTTCAGGAACAAAACCGTTCGAATAACGTTTGAACGCAGGATTTTGTTAAATACCGCCGGCGCGGTCTGCGTGATGGTCGGCGTGCTTCTATTCATTTTGAAATTTTTTAATTCGGGATTGCCGAGGCTGTTTGTACTTTGCGCCGCGGGCGCGGCGGTATATGGCGCTGTACATATTGCGCTTGGAACACTGCAGTTCTTTCAAAACAGGAAATAGCGTTAATTGTCGCTCTGTGAGGGATACGCCATTATTATTGCGGCAAAAAGCCAGAACAATGTCGACATTGCAGGAGATTCAAATATGTTCTCGCTGAAATTATGGATTAGTACGGCAACTTGTCCTGACATTAATCCGTACATAAGTACTTGAGAATTTTTATCGGAAATTGAGCGTATTTTTGCAATCGATGCAACTATTAATGAGATAAAAAGTATCAGCATTGAAGTCAGACCGACTATTCCGGTTTCTACGAGCGTTTTTAGATAGTAGTTGTCAGTATAGAATGTTGAAAGATTGTTGTTTATTGCGACTGCGCCGCCGAACCTGCCGAGCCCTTCGCCGAATATCGGTTTTTTGCTCCACACTTCAAGGCTTTTTGTCAATCTAAAAACCCTGCCGCCGACTGCCGATCTTGAATAGTAGTCGAATGTGAACAACCTGAAAAATCTGTCTCCAAGTGCAGGAATTGAAATTAGCGCTGCAGTTGCGGCAATTATTACGGGGAGCAGCAGTTTTTTGTAGGTGGCAAGCAGAAAAACGCTCAGACCGGCAAAGGCTGCAAGCCAGGCGCCGCGCGAGAATGTGAACAGCAACCCGAGTCCCATCAGTCCGAAGGAGATGAGCGCAAAAGTTTTTGTTGCCGAGTTGCGGCCTGCAAAAATCAGCGAAAACGCTACCGGCAGAAATAATGCAAAGAACGAGCCGAGCAGGTTTGGACTAAGCATTATCGAAAATGCTCTCGATGTTATGACTTCGGTTGCGTCGACCCAGTTGCCGAGCATAGGCGCTTTAGTAATATATTGATATATTGCGTGCAGTCCGACAGCTCCTCCTATCACGAGGCCGATACAGACAAGATTTGTTATGTCCTCTTTTCTGTCTATGAGCTGAACTGCGGCGAAAAACCAAAGCATGTACTGAACAACCGCTCTAAGTCCTTCTATGCCGGTGCTGAGGTTTGGCGATTCCACCGTGAGCAGGAAAACCATTACAAGTATAAACATCAGCAGTATCTGGCTGATATTTGTGGATTTCCATTTTTGCGGCGTAAAAATAAGTCTGGCTAT
>JBHAZV010000016.1:0-6401 GCA_041781135.1 Acidaminobacteraceae bacterium | reverse complement strand
GTTCAGCTCCTTCCATGCTCTTTTGTCGGCAAGTGCAGAGAGTGCATCGCACATATCCCGATAATATGCCTTGTGCTTCTTTGGATTTTTTTCGGTGAATCGTTCCCAGAGTTTATCGCCTAATTCGGCGTAATCCTCGGATATAGCCCTAAGATTTGCCAATTTGTCTGAAAGCGCTACAACTTTAGCTTCGTAACTTGCGCTGTCACTTTTGAAATAATTTATTGTCGCCTGCTTGCGTTCGTCCCAGCTCTTGGATTTGTCTTCTGTCTCCTCTGCTACGACAGCGGCGGCATCACCAAAGAGGGCTTCGAGGTTTTCGAAGGTTTCGTCCGTATCTTCGAGGATGTCGTGCAGTACCGCCGCGGCAAGCGCCGTATCGTTATCCGGCGATATCGAAAACGCTATGCCGAGTGTTTCGAGCGGGTGTAGTATGTACGGTGAGCTTCCGCCTTTCCGCACCTGCCCTTCGTGCATTTTGAACGCGTGTTTAATAGCTTGTTTAAGGGATGATATTTTTGTTTGCTTGCCCATCTTAAAAAATTCGATGCTGTCTATATCGCCGCCCGCCTTGATTTTAATATATGGCCCGTTTTTGACATCATCTTTGTAATAGCCGATCTGCCAGAGATGGCCTGTTCTGCGGTAATGTACCCATTGATTCTGTTTTCGCCCCGAACTGTCTACCATGCCTGTCGCTCTAAGCATACCGTTGTTGTAGTAATGGTTTTCGCGTTTTAGCGAAAATGCTGTCGCGAGCCCTCCGAGCGAGGTTTCGCGTAGTTCTACGGCTATTCTTGCTCCGGTGTACTTCATTGTTTCGACCACCATGTCAAATGTGATTATCGATTTTCTGTGCTCCAAAAAGAATTTTGCCATATGGGCGGCTTCAAATGCGCGTACTGTAGCAACGGCGTTTCGCTCGATACACGGAATTATTACATAGCCGCTTATCGGGTCGCATGTCAGACCGAGGTGGTGCTCCATTGCAATTTCTGCCGCATATTCTATGGTATCGATATCCGAACCTTCGAGGTACGCTATCGCCGCGGCGCTCATTGCGCACGCTACGCCGACTTCGGCCTGGCAGCCGCCTTCTGCCCCCGATATTGTGGCGTTTGTCTTTACTATATTTCCGAAAAGTCCCGCCACCCCCAAGGCGCGCACGAGTTTTTCGGCGCTGTACTTCCTGTCTTTTGAATAGTAGTACATACATGCCGCCAAGACGCCGCTCGAACCGCAGGTCGGAGCTGTTACAACTGCGCCGAGCGAGGCGTGTTCTTCCATTGTAGCGTAGGCATATGTCGTCAGTTTTCGGGTTCTGAGCACCGAATCTGAGAATCCGTCGATTAAGTTGGAAAGGGAATCATACATTTTTTTTGCAGAGCGTTTTATCCGCATATTGCCGAGCAGGTATCCTTCGGTTTTAAGGCCTCTGTCCACCGAATCGATCATCGCTTTTAGAATGCCGTGCAGGTACTCCGGCAGTTCGGGTTCTATGCTGAACACATAATCGTCAAAGTTCCATTTTTTGCGATAGCAGTAGCTTTCAATTTTTTCTATGCTGTCATGAGGATATACATTTTTCTGAAAATCAAAATCCTCGCCAAGCACTTTGATAGACCCTCCGCCGAGCGAATAGACTACCCAGGAGACTGTGTCTTTGTCGAAGTTGTCTGCTGTATTATCGTTGTCAGAGGTTTCGCACGATTTGTAGCCGTATATGATAAGACCGTTGGGGAAATCGTATTCCCAGGCCTCGTTTTTGAAATCTACAGTACATGGTATATCGCCTGCCGCCATAATAAGCGCGTGATCGGTGAAATGACCTTTTCCTGTCAGCGAAAGCGAACCATAAAGCTCTACATGCAGTCTTGAAATACCGCTGAATTTTGATAAAAACAGCTTCATTGCCCGCTGTGGAGCGATTGTGTGCGAACTCGAAGGTCCGCTGCCTATTTTGTATAATTCTTTAAGACTTTCCATAATTTAATTTTACCATAGCCCGGCAAATTTTTTGGAAACAAAATACGAGCCTTTCGGCTCGCATCGCAATTGTGTTGTGTTTTTAACTATTGCTCAACGACTCCTTCTGGATACTTGAAGTTTTTGAGATCTTTTGTGAGGAACATCTGTATACCGTCAGTTTCGATAGTGAGGATGCCGTTATCTAAAACTGCAGTTACTGTTTCCCCATCAATTGTAAATGAATACTTGTTGCCGCCTTCGGATTTCCAAGTGCCTTCTGCATTTCCTGTGGATGAATCCTGACTTATTCCGATAAGCTTTCCGCCCGACTGGACATCAAAAGATACCATGCCTTCGGCTTTTATCGCTGTTTCGCCCATCTTCATGTATGCGAGTTCCCATTTTCCTTCGATTCCGCTGTTGCCGCCGCATCCCACAAGAGAAACCGCAAGAATCAGCACAATCATTACCATTGAAATTACTTTCTTCATTTCAACCTCCTGAAAAATTTTACACTCACATTATACCAAAGTTTTTTACAAATGCAACGAATTATTTTGTCAACTTACATATTGTCAAACAACATATTGGCAAAAAGCCTTTATGAATCACGGAATCCCGATATTGATTGAATATTTTAAGTGCAGTTAATAAATTTTGGCTAATGCTGCGCAGCGGAGCTGCTATACTTAGGTTCATTAGATGTGTAAAGAAATTAAAATGGAATGGTGGTTTTACAAACCGAGACGCAGTTCTGGTATAATGCCAGCAGAATATATTGCGGCGCTTGAACGAAGCGTCCTAAATATGAAAATACGAGGAATTTAAGGAGTAATCGATGAGAGTTCGAAAGGCAGTTATACCGGTAGCAGGACTTGGAACGAGGTTTTTGCCTGCAACAAAGGCTGTTCCCAAGGAGATGTTTCCAATAGTGGACAAACCGACGCTTCAGTATATTGTAGAAGAAGCGGTGGAGAGCGGTATTGAGGACATTTTATTCGTCACGGGCAGAAGCAAGCGTGCGCTTGAGGATCATTTTGATTTTTCGCCTGAGGTTGAACTGGAGCTGGAAAAAAAAGCTGAAATCGAGCTGCTGAAAGAGATGCACAGCATAGCGAATATGGCGAATATACATTTTGTCAGGCAAAAACGTCCAAGGGGACTCGGGCATGCAGTGCTGTGCGCAAGGGCATTTGTGGGCGACGAACCATTTGCCGTACTGCTTGGCGATGATGTCGTGTATAGTCCCGAAAACCCGTGCCTTCGTCAGATGATTGAGCGGTTTGATGAATTGGGCGCTTCGGTGCTCGGTGTGCAGCGCGTAGAAAAGAGCGCTGTTAATAAGTACGGGATAGTAGACGGAGTGCAGATCGGCGAGCGAATGTTTGAGGTCAGAACCCTTGTTGAAAAGCCTCGGATAGAGGATGCGCCTTCTGATGTAGCGATACTCGGCAGGTATATCATAACTCCGGGGATATTTGAAATACTTGAATCCACCTCCAGCGGCGTCGGCGGCGAAATACAGCTTACGGACGGGCTTGTGGGTCTTGCGCAGCGCGAAAAAATGTTTGCGTATGATTTTATTGGCAGGCGCTACGATGTGGGCACCAAGCAGGGTTTTCTTGAGGCAAATATCGAGTTTGCGCTTCGAAGGAAGGATTTGGCGGATTCCCTTAAGCTGTACATAAAAAGGTTGGCGTCTGAGCTGTAGCGCACACAGATGTAAATGTTAATTTTTTGTGAACAAAACAATTAGAAAAGACAATTGGAGAGCGTCTTAATCAGCACTCACGCCTGACGAGTGCTAAAACTCAGCTGTTTATTGAAATCTCTGCGTCTTGTATTATAAATTCATAGTCTTTTAATCCTATTTGCAAATAGCCGGTGATATAATTAATCGAACGGAGGTGGATTTTGAATAAATGTGATAGATGTGGCAAAAATATACCGATGGTTATGATACAGCGCTTTGACCCCTCGACCGGAAAGAGCGATACCATGAAGCTCTGCATGCAGTGTGCGGAGGAGATGGGAATCGCTTCGCAGGAGGATATCAAGAAACAGCTTGGAAATCTTGCAGGGTTAAATCCGGATTCTGAAGAAGTAAGAGCTCTTAGAGATTTTATACAGAATTTTGCTAACGGAGATCAGTCGGATGAATCCGATGATTCTGAAGATTCTGACGGCGGCTACGAGGAAGGTGATGACGCCGATGATGAACGCGACGAAGATTCGTATTCCGACGGCTACAGCATGGATGAAAACTCTTTTATGGGATTGCCGTTCCAGAGGTTTAACAGAAGTGAAAGCAGCAAGAACTCAATAGTGGGTGACCCTTCTCCAAAGAGAAGCGCAACCAAAGAAGCCGAAAAGAGCTCTCAGGGAAAGGAGCGCAAAAAAATAGGAAAGGCGCTGCGAAAGTTCGGCGACAATCTCATCGATAAGGCGCGCGCGGGCAGAATAGACAGGATAATCGGACGCGAAAAGGAAATAGACAGACTCGTTCAGATATTAAATCGCAGGCAGAAGAACAATCCTTTGATTATCGGAGAACCCGGAGTTGGAAAAACTGCAATAGCAGAAGGGCTTGCTGTTCGGATAGTAGAGGGCAGGGTTCCTTACAAGCTTCTGGACACAGAGGTCATACAGCTCGATATGACAGGAATTGTCGCAGGTACGCAGTTCAGGGGGCAGTTTGAGCAGCGAATGAAGGATGTCATTTCCGATGCGACCAAGCATGGCAATGTGATACTTATTATCGATGAAGTGCATAATATAGTTAGCGCGGGGGATTCGAGCGGCGCAATGAATGCGGCAAACATACTGAAGCCTGCGCTTGCAAAAGGCGATATCCAGATAATCGGAGCAACCACTCTTGATGAGTACAGGAGACATATAGAGAAAGACGCGGCTCTTGAGAGAAGATTTCAGCCTATTATAGTAGAGGAACCGTCTGTGGACGAGGCGATAGAGATACTTGACGGAATAAAGAACTACTACGAAGAATATCACCGCGTGAGCATTCCTAAGAGCAGCATAGAGCTTGCAGTCAAACTCTCAAAGAGATATATTTCCGACAGATACCTTCCTGACAAGGCGATAGACATCATCGACGAGGCCGGCTCAAGAAAGAATCTGCTCAATAAGAATCTCATAGAGCAAAAGAAGATGAATGAGCGCTTTGAAAAATTGCTCAGGGAGCACGATGAAGCGAGCGCAAAAGGAGATTACGAGGCCGCAGCGGAGCTAAGAACCGAATTTTTGAGGCTCGAATCCGAAATAAAGAGACTTGAAGCGGAGTCTGTGCTTACAGTTGATGAAGATGATATAGCGAATGTAGTTGAGGCGCTTAGCAGGGTGCCGGTGCAGAAAATAGGCGAGGAAGAGGCAGCAAGGCTGATACAGCTCGAAGAAAGGCTGCACGGTAGGGTTATATCTCAGGATGATGCTATAAAGGCAGTTGCAGCCGCCGTGCGCAGAAATCGCTCGGGTTTCAGAAAAATCAAGAAGCCAAGTTCGTTTATATTTGTCGGGCCGACAGGTGTCGGAAAGACCGAACTCGCAAAGGCATTAGCGCAGGAGGTGTTTGGCTCGGAGGATGCCATGATAAGACTCGACATGAGCGAGTACATGGAGAAACATACGGTTTCCAAGCTCATAGGGTCGCCTCCGGGTTATGTTGGATATGATGACGGCGGACAGCTAACGGAAATCATCAGGAGAAAACCTTACAGCGTGGTGCTTCTTGACGAGATAGAAAAGGCTCATCCGGATGTGTTCAATATGCTGCTGCAGATACTTGATGACGGAAGGCTCACCGATTCGAGAGGCAGGACCGTATTCTTCGAAAATGCGATAATCATTATGACTTCGAATGTCGGAACAAGCGTTGGCGGGGCTTCTATAGGGTTTGCCGGAGCTCAGGAGGAAAAGAGCAAGTCTGCCGAGTATATAAATGCAAGACTCAAGGAGGCTTTCAGGCCTGAATTCCTCAACAGGGTCGACAGCATTGCGGTGTTCGAGCGCCTCAGCAAGGAAGATTGCAGACAGATTCTCGATTTGCAGTTAAAGGAAGTCTACGCAAATCTCGCCGACAAGAAAATGACTATAGAGATCACTCAGGAGGTAAAGGATTTCCTTTTGGATGAGGGCTTTAGCAGCACATATGGGGCAAGACCTATGAGGCGCGCCATTGCAAGGTATTTGGAGGATGAGATCGCGGAAAAATATCTTAGGCGCATATTCGGAGACGGCGATTCGCTTATAGCAAGGCTCGTAAACGGTGCAGTAGCGGTCGAAAAAGTCAGCTGACTTGGCGCGGAGTAAAGGAATCGATTGCAGGGGCGCGTCAGCCCCTGTCCGCATATTTGTTTGAAGCTGTGCTTTGTTGTATTGCCGCGGCATAAGTGTTATAATGTCCGTGTGGTACTTTC
>JBHAZV010000015.1:0-63291 GCA_041781135.1 Acidaminobacteraceae bacterium | reverse complement strand
TAACAAGGTAGCCGTATCGGAAGGTGCGGCTGGATCACCTCCTTTCAAAGGAATGACTGTGCTACTGCTGTTCAGTTTTGAGGGTTCTCGTAAGACGCCAGAAGGCGTCTTTTTTGTTATGCGGAAATGGATATATTTTAACTATATAACCATCAAGCTCATTTACTATATACAAATAAGATTTCATTATATAGTAAATGAGCAAATGTATTGTTTACCAGATGCATACGCAAAAACTTACGCATAGGCAAATGCGGCTGATAAGCAAGCTCATTTACTATATACAACAGAATTATAATGATATAGTAAATGAGCAAATACAATGTCCGCGTTGGATGTACAGCAAGCGCTTACTCATGGGCAAACACGGCATATTGCTAAAATGGTATGTTTAATATGTGCGCGCATCACCAAAGCCTTAGTTCTTCACCTGTCACAAGATATGCGCGCTCTGCAAGGCGCGCCATTGGCGTGTCAGAGTAGGAATCGGAGTAGAACTCGCTTATTTTGACATCGCCCATGCGCTCGGCAAGTACCTTGACCTTGCCTTCGCCATAGCAGTTATGACCTGTAATTTTGCCTGTGCGCATATCCGTATCCGTTCCGATGATATTTGTGAGCCCCAGACGTTTGCACATCTCTGCCACAAGCGGTTCGGGAGAGGCAGAAATAATTATGTCGTCGTCTTGCTTTTGGGCGAGATAATATTTTTTTATGCGATGCTGGTTTTTATTCCAAAAATCAGGAATATCCCTTTCGGGTTTCATATGGCGATAATAAATATACAGACACTGCTTGACCCATTTTGAATCGCGCAGGCCGAGCTTGTAAATCAGGTATGCAAACGCCTGATATGGCAGGTACAAGGCGATAAAAGGGTATTTTTTAAGAGCATAAAAATAATAGCCGCGAGAACAGTCGCCGTCAAAAATCGTTTCGTCAAAATCATATGCATTGTACTTTTTCATATTTCTAATTCCCCAGTAAAAAATTGATGTATTCTTTTAATTCGTGTTCCGTTTGAGGAAAATCATAGACAAAATTTGGGTCGAGATGCCCTAAAAAATGCCATGACGGCTCGTGTTTTGCGCTGCTTGTATCTCCGACTTCGGAATTTTTTGCCGATTTTCTGCATATTGCAGCTTCGCCGTCTTCGGAGCCGCGGTGCGCTCTGCTGACCTCGTAGCCGCGTTTTTCGAGCTCCGCCTTCAGCACGCTGTAATTTTTCTCGCGTTTTTCTACATATTCTTTTATTTTATTGTTTTCCACTACGTATGCATCTATTGGCGCTGAGCCTGTTATCATTGTTTTTTTATTTGTACCTGATGTGTAAATTTCAGGGCAAGCCGCATCCATATTGCTTAAATGTTCGTAAATTACCATAACAGGTTCATCTTCCTCAAACATAAACCTGCTAAGCGGCGCTTTGCAGGTTTTGTACTCTATTTCGATATAATCCGGCAGTTCAGAGGGCTGTATGATTTCATCGAGCATATATCGATGCTCGTTCTCAGTTTTTTCTGCGGTGTTTTGTACTTCGGTCTCGCGGTGTTTTTTTGCTTCGGTCTCGCAGTGTTCTTTTACTTCTGACGCATGGTGTTTATTCGTTTCGGCGCATTCGTCATTGCTGCCCATATGCACGCGCTGCGCCCTGTACCCCGGAATCCGCATTGCAAAGGCGCGAGCGTTTTCTTCGCTTTCAAATATGGCTAAATTTATTTCGCGCTCTCCTTGAATAAGAGCTAAAATGCAGTAGTTTTTCATTTCTTATGCTATGTCCTTTTTTCTGAATATCCAAAATCCAGCAGAAAGAAGTGCAACAGCACATAGTGCGCCAAGCGTAAGGTATAGCCGGTTTACGCCGGAGGATATGACCTCCGCGCCTTCTGCGTATGCAAAGGGAGTAAAATATTCCAGGAATTTTGCTTTTTCAGTCATATTTGCAATAATATTCAAAAAATACAATATTATAGTAGTGCCGATTCCGATTCCCAAGCCGGCATTTTTTATTAATGCGGATAACCCTACTGACATTGCTGCAATTTGAAGATGAAGCAAAAGAAACATATAGTGTACGAGCAGAAATTTAGGCGAAAAAGCGTCCTCGCCAATTGCGGCGGTGCTTAAAGCCGTGACGATAAATACAGCTAAATTGAGTGCAACCACCTGCAAAACCACAGCGGCAAGTTTTTCGGCTGCATAGCGTATTCTGCCGATGGGGTGAGTGAGCAAAAATTCGGCAGTTCCATCTGTCTCTTCCTTTGCTAAGGAAGAGATGCCAATTATCGCCGCAAACAGCGCACCGCCAAGTCCAAGCATGTTCCCGCATTCGAGTGCATAAAATCCAATAAAAGTGCCAAGGTTGATTTTGCTCATTCCAAAGGCAGCTCCAAGTGCGCCCATCGATGAGAAGAGTTCCGACATACTTTCCATTTGGGGCTTGAGATCTTTGTATATAAATACGCATATAGCCATCAGAATGCTTATGGACAGCGTCCATATGATCCAAGTTTTCTTTGCTCGCCTTATTTCATGATTAAAAAGCACCATAATACCTCTCTGATTTTTAAGCATAGTAATGCATAAATACTTCTTCCAAATTCGGATCGGAAATGCTGATGTCTTCGATTTCCAAACCGACCAGTTGCATAAGCAGCTCTTTGACATCGCCGCGATAAAGGAAGCTAAGGCCGCTGGGTTGTAATTTCTCCAGGTTGAAAATGCGGCTGCCGCCGGGCGAGCTGTCGGCAGATTCGCTGTTTAAAGCGGCGCCGTCGGCGTTTTTTAAGATTCTGCTGAATAAGTTTTCCGGCGCGTTTTGATGTGCAGCAAAATCCCCGGAAAGCGTTACCCTTTTGACGCGGGGTCCGAGAAGTGCATAAGTATCCTCGCACGCCACTACTTTCCCGGCCTTGATAATCGCCGTGCGCCTGCAATATCTCTGAACTTCGGTAAGCACGTGAGATGATAGGAAAATAGTTGTACCGCCGGCGTTAAGCTCTTCTAAAATACAAAAAAATTCATGCTGTATCAGTGGATCGATACCGCTTGTCGGCTCATCTAATATTACAAGCTCGGGCTTGTGCTGAAGCGCAGAAATAATGGCGAGCTTTTTTCTGTTCCCAAATGATAGTTCTCTTACCCGTTTGTTCATGTCGAACTGCAGCCTGCTGCAAAGCTCATTGCTGAAGCTGTCTATATTTTTATGCCGAAGCGCTGCGGATAATCTTAGGACTTCGGAGCCTCGCATTTCAGGGTGAAATTTGGATTCGGACGAAACATAACCAACTTTGGAGAGAATTTTACAACTATTTGTGGCAGGATTCATCCCAAATACTTTTGCATCACCCCCGCTGTTATAAATCAGCCCAAGCAAAATCCGTATAGTCGTCGATTTGCCTGCGCCGTTCGGTCCGATAAATCCGAAAAAATCACCCTTTTGAACCGTCAGCGTTACATCCTCTATACCGCGCGCGTTGCCGTAGTATTTTGCTAAATTTTGAGTTTCAATGATGTTTATGCCCTTCATGTCTGTATTTTATCATAATAGGTCAAAAAAAGATGCCGATGCTACTCAAAAGTGCGCCGAATATTCTGCCGAGGCTTTGTGCCAAAAATTTGAGCGATTTTAATCAATCATTCGACCAAGCTTGTGCAGCTTAACTAAACAGGGGCAAAGTTTCAAAAACTTTGCCCCCTTTTTATTGTGCGACTATTTTTTGGGTGAACACTTCGCTTTGCAACCCTTTGCTTCTGCTTTCTTATTCGATGTTTTTTTTGAAGCCGTTTTTTTTGTATTTGTCATTTCGATATACTTATCAACAAGCTCAGCATATACGTCGAATGACGACTGCCAGAAATCTGTTTTTGTAGGATCGATTCCCATGATTGCACATACATCTTCGACAGAAGCTCTGCCTGCTGACTTCAGCAGTTCGTCGTACTTAGGGATAAATTCTTTTGGATTTTGCTTGAACAGCTTGAAAAGTCCCGTTGCAAACAGCTGTCCGAACGTATAAGGGAAATTGTAAAAACTAAGCGAAGCCGAATAGTAGTGTCCCTTGCACGCCCACATATATGGGTGCATTGTCTTTGGATCAAGCCCCTTGCCATATGCTTTTCTTTGTGCGTCGAGCATATATTGTTTGTAGTCGTCCGCTGACGGCTGGTGGGTCTTTCGTTCCTCGAATACTCGCGTTTCAAACAGGTATCTCGAATAGATATCGACCACTATTGCGCAGATATCCTGAATCATACTCTCGAGCAGGTTGAGGTCGCACGATTCTTCCAGCAGCTTGTTGTAGACGATGGTCTCACAGAATGTGGACGCAGTCTCGGCGAGTGTCATAGGATAGTCAAGGTTGTGCAGATTTTCGTCTTTTGCGACTATTGCGTGGTAGCCGTGCCCAAGCTCGTGGGCGAGCGTCATAAGGTCTGTAAAATTGCCTTTGAAGTTGGTGAGAACCCTGAATTCTCCGATATATGGCAGAGGATAGCAGAACGCGCCGCCAACCTTGCCGTTTTTTGGTTCGACGTCTATCCAGTTTTTATCAAAAGCGGTTTTTGCAGTTTTTTGCAGCGCCGGAGAGAATGATCCGAATGCATCTAAAACGAACTGCTGCGCCTGTTCATATGTATATTTTTTTGATTTGCCGAACTTCGCGTTGAGATTGTAGAAAGGCAGACCGTTTTTGTAACCCATGTACTGCGCCTTTGCTTTTAAATATTTTTGGAGCATTGGCAGATTTTTCTCTACTGCGGCGATTAGCGCGTCGAGAGTTTCGCGGCTCATATTGCTCTGATCCAGTGTCATGCTTAGCGGAGAATCATAGCCTCGCTGCTCCGCCATTGTAATGACCTCGCCCTTTATGCTTGTGAGCGCTGCGGCAACAGATTTATCGATTTTTTCATAGCATTTAAGCTCTGCTTCGTATGCGGATTTTCTGACTTCTTCTGATGCATCGCTTGACATTGAGCGCACGACAGGCAGCGAAACCTTTTTGCCGCTCGGCAGCTCCGCTTCTACCGTGGAAGTGAGCAGGTCAAACAGATTTTCCCATGCATCCGCGCCATCTATGGACAGCTTTGAAACTATTTCCTCCATTTCGGCCGGAAGCATATGCGATGCCTGCGCTTTCATTTTTCTGATTACAAATGCAATCTTTTCCAGGTATTTCGAGCTGCTTATCAGCTTTTCGACGTTTTTGTGTTTTGATATAAATGCAATGATGCGCGTGTTAAAAGCTGAGGTTTTTGTGCCGAGCACAGCCACCTTGTTGCGAAGATTGTTGGCGTCCTTGTCCTGCGTATTGACGGTGCGGCTGAGATTGCCGAAGCTGCCTAATTTTCTGAAATACAAACTGAGCTTTTCGGAGTTTTTCATTACTTTTTCGAAATCGGCATCAGTCTTCATAGCGGCGATCTGTTTGTCGAGTTCGGATATAAGTTTTTCGGCGGCCTTGAAGTCTTTTTCTATGGCCGGATCGCCGAATCCGCTGTAGATTTCTTTGAGTGACCAGTTATTCATATATCTCCTCCTTGAATGTTATTTGTGTGCATTAGATGAGTTTGCGCCATGTGGCGCTCGCGCTCGGGCGGTGCGTTTTCGTGTCTGCAATGCATGTGCGGTGCGCTGTGTACCGGCGAAGAATACGCTTAAGCCGGTATTCTGTATTGTACACGGAGCGCCGGCTACAGAAACTTGCTTCCGAGATATTTTTTTATCTCCTCGGCACTTGAAAATTCGTCGATTAACGTCTCTTTTCCGCTTTCTTCGTTGAGTACTGTGATAACGGCATTTCCGGCTTTGAACTGTTCTGCGACTGTATCTTCGTTAAGCTCTCGCGCCTTATTCTTGTGGTGCTTGATCTTGTCGTATTCCTTTATATATATTGTGCCGGTGAAGCCGATTTTTTTTATGTAGTGGTTCATGCTATGCCATTCCGAAAAGCATACATATGAGATGTGCCGAAATTCCGGCAACAAGGCCGCCGATTGTATGAGAAAGAATTGCTTTTGATGTAAGTTTCCTTACTCCGAGTGCATCCATCATACCTACGTGAGTGCTGAGATAACCCGACCAGCACATACCCATTGCCGTAAATACGGCTATGTCGTTGACTGTTACAAGCCCTTGTGCAGTAAAGCCTTTGAGCAGCCCCATTGCAGCGCCGACTGAACCGAGTGAAGTAATAGGGAAAGTGATAGCTTCCGCCGATGTAAAGCCGAAAAGCGGTTTGAGGACCGGGCTGAGGAAGTCTCCGAGCATCGGGAAGAACGCGATTCCCTCTTTTTTGGCTCCTGTATACGCCTTGACTGTCGTCATAACTCCGTCGATTTCTACTTGGGTTTCGCCCGGACCGAATGTGAGCATCATAACGATAGTGCATATTATGAGGACACCCGGGATTATGGCAAGTCCGAGCTCGACGCCGGATTTGCCGCCTTCGAGCAGCGCATCGAGCGTTCTTTCGAAAATAGAGCCCTCGCGAACAATCCTCAGATTCATATTTGCGGTTTCAGCTACTTCTTCTTTTTGACCTTTTTTTATACCGAAGAATTTTTTGCTGTGTCTTCGCATGAGTCTTACAGAGACGATGGATCCGATAAACGCGCCTACATTTCCTATGGCGGCAGCGCCGATGTACTCTGTTCCCTGACCGAGCCCGATCATGAAAGTTGTTAGGACAAAGCCCATTCCGAATGCGGTTCCGAGATTGCATAGAGTGGGGAGTTCATAGTTTTTGAAAAACTTTTTGAAGCCCTCGTCGTTTGCAAGTGGGATTATCGCAGGGTTGTCAGAGAGATAGGTCGTGACGATTCCGAGCGAAGCCGCGCCGGGAAGTCCGTAGAGCGGACGCATTATTGCAGATATCGCCTTGTTTGCGAGCGCAACGACTCCGAATTCTGAAAATAGCGCGCTGACGGCTCCGGCCAGAACAGCTATCGCCATAATAAAGAATACTACATCGAGCAGCAGGTAGTGCGCTGTGTTCATGAGCGTATTGAACATATTGTCTACACCCATGACGGATCCGAGGTATCCGAACAGCGAAAGGAACACTGCCAGGAAAACGATGGTTTCGAGAGAAATCGCGCGTTTGTGCCTGACAGTTGTTTCGGTCTCTTGATTCATATATAGCCTCCATTCCCCATTGTACACAAAGTGATTGTAAATACAATACCAATATTGAATTTTGAATCGGTTTGTTGTAATATTGACCTGCTGTGTTGTAATTCAATAAAGATAAGGATTGCATAAGGTATGACGATGATTGAGAAGAAATTTAAGGCGAAAGAATTTTGGGAGGCTGTCGTTCGGCAGAATCCTGATGCAATACGAGGCTATTTTAGAGAAAAAGCGGTTATCAGGTGGCATAATACTAATGAAGAGTTCACTTTGGACGAATTTATAAGAGCCAACTGCGAGTATCCCGGCAAATGGGATGGAGAAGTCGAGCGAATAGAAGAGATAGGAGATTTAATTATTACGGTAACAAGGGTATTCAGCTCGGTTTCTTTCCATGTAACTTCATTTTTTAGGGTGGAAGATGGAAAAATTGCTTTGCTGGATGAATATTGGGGCGACGATGGTGAAGCTCCGAAATGGCGATTGGATATGAAGATAGGGAAAGGGATTAGATAAATATGTAACAATTAAATTGCTTGACACACGTTTTGGGGAGTGTTAAAATATTCCGTACGCTCATAGAGTATATGTGTAAGGAGGAAGTATGAGAGTAAACATCACACTTGCTTGCCAGGATTGCAAGAACAGGAATTACAGTACTGCAAAAAACAAAAAGAATGATCCTGACAGAATTGAAATGAAAAAGTATTGCAGAGTTTGCAAGACACATACTATGCACAAAGAAACCAAGTAGTTCTTGGGTGAGGAGAATCTATGTCTGCAAATATGAACAAAGAGGCAAAACCGAGCTATTTTAAAAACGTCAGAAGCGAGATGAAAAAGGTCGCGTGGCCCGGCAAAAAAGAAGTTATAAACTATACTACAGTGGTTGTCGTGATGTGTGCGATTGCTGCGGTGGCTATCGGCGCGATGGACTTTGTGTTCAAGGCGTTGTTTAATGTCTTGGCGTAGTGGGTGTACCGATGTTTGAAAACGATCACCTTGAAGATCAGGCGCAGGATATTCTCTCGGAAGATGCCGAAGATGACAATGGCTTTGATCTCGACGAACCGGGAAGCGAAGCAAGATGGTATGTAGTGCATACCTACACCGGTCACGAGATAAAGGTCAAACAGAGCATCGAGAAAATAGTCCAGAGCAAGGAGATGGGCGACCAGATCCTCAAGGTTAACGTGCCTGTAAGCAAGGTGGAAAAAGAAAAATCTTCCAAGAAAAAGGCGGACGATTCCAAAAAGGAATATAGGGAGAAAATCATATATCCTGGCTATGTGTTCGTCAAGATGATACACAATGACAAATCTTGGTTCCTCGTGAGAAATACTCGAGGCGTCACAGGGTTTGTCGGGGCGGGTACCAAACCTACTCCGCTTACAAGAGAGGAAGTCGATACCCTCAGAAATGCGAGCAAGAAGATTATTTCGCGGTTTGAGGTAGGCGACAGAGTACAGATTGTTAAAGAAGGTTTTCTACAGGGCAGTTATGGCGTGGTCGAAGAAGTCTACCCTGAGAGAGAGACCGTCAAAGTGTTAGTATCCTCGCTGAATAATGCGCCTACCGAGGTCGCATACAGCAAGGTTATAAAAATAAATTAGTAGGAAGTGAACAATGGCAAAGAAAGTTACCGGTATGGTAAAACTTCAGATTCCTGCTGGAAAGGCTACACCGGCTCCACCAGTTGGTACCGCCCTCGGACCTCAAGGCGTCAACATTATGCAATTCGTTAAAGAATTCAATGCAAAGACAGCGGGTCAGGAGGGAATGGTAATTCCTGTGGTTATTACCGTCTACCAGGACAAATCTTATTCCTTTATCACGAAGACACCTCCTGCGGCGAACCTGCTCGTCAAAGCGGCGGGGATCGAAAAGGGTTCGGGCGAACCTAACAAAAAGAAGGTGGCTACAGTTAAAAGGGCTAAGGTAAAAGAAATTGCCGAAACTAAGATGGGAGATCTTAATGCAGCTTCAGTAGAGGCGGCAATGAGGATGATCGAAGGAACGGCTAAGAGCATGGGCATCGTAGTCGAGGACTAAACCCGACTTTAATCAGTGGTGCCAAGCAAGTGGGAGGATAACCGCTAAACCACAGGAGGAATGATGAAAAACAGAGGAAAGCGTTTTAGTGCTGCGCTTGCGCTTATAGAGAAGAATAAGCTCTATGATGCGGATGAGGCGATAAAACTCGTAAAAGAGACAGCAAAAGCGAAATTCGACGAAACTGTTGAGCTTCACCTGAAGCTCGGCGTAGACGGAAGACATGCGGATCAGCAGATCAGAGGCGCAGTAGTGCTTCCGTACGGAACGGGCAAGACAAAGAGAGTGCTTGTAATCGCAAAGGGCGACAAGGCCGATCAGGCTCTTAAAGCCGGAGCGGACTATGCCGGAGCGGAAGACATGATCCAGAAGATCCAGTCTGAAAACTGGTTTGACTACGATGTAATCGTCGCTACGCCCGATATGATGGGTCAGCTCGGTAGGCTCGGTAAGGTTCTGGGACCAAAAGGCCTGATGCCAAACCCAAAATCGGGCACGGTCACATTTGAAATCGACAAAGCCGTCGCAGAGATAAAGGCAGGTAAGGTCGAATACAGGCTCGACAAATCGAATATCGTACATGTTTCGATTGGAAAGGTTTCTTTTGAAGAAGAGCAGCTTAAACAGAATTTCAGCACACTGATTGATGCCATAATCAAGGCTAAACCGGCGGCGGCAAAGGGTACGTACCTCAAGAGCGTAACTTTGAGCAGCACGATGGGTCCGGGGATCAAACTTAATGCTGCAAGACTGATGTAATTTTATAAAACAACTAAATATACCGAAGACAGCAGGGGGGAAACCTTAATAACCTGCCGAGGAAACAGCCGGCCTCTTTGTCTTTGGTTGCAGAGAGGCTAATTTATTGGAAAGGAGGAGTTATGGCGACAATCGATGCAAAAAAAATTGCGGTAGAGCAGATTAAAGAGCATTTTGAAAGTGCAAAGTCTGCTGTTGTTGTAGACTATCGCGGACTTACTGCCGGAGAAGCTACGGAGCTTAGAACAAAATTCAGGGAAAACGGCGTGGTCTACAAGGTTTACAAGAATAATCTCGTAAAGATAGCGATCAGCGGAACTCAGTTCGAATCGCTTTCAGAGGAATTAGCCGGTCCTAACGCTATAGCTTTTGGAACAACGGACGCAGTCGTTCCTGCGAAAATCATCAAGGAATTTGCTAAGACACATCCGAAATTGGAACTTAGATGCGGAGTGGTGGAGGGCGTTTTCTATGACAACAAGAAGATCATAGAACTTGCAGATCTTCCGTCAAAGGATGTTCTCATCGGCAGATTTATGGGCTCTATCAAGGCGCCTATTTCAAACTTCGCATACTTGCTTGCGAATATTATCAAAGAAAAAGAAAAAGAAGTTACCGCATAGGAGGGTATTATGAACAAAGAACAAATCATTGAAGCTATTAAGGGTATGTCTATCCTTGAAATCAAAGAGCTCGTAGAAGCGTGCGAAGCTGAATTCGGCGTAAGCGCATCTGCACCTGTGATGGTGGCTGCTGCCGGTGCTGCTGCAGGCGGAGATGCTGCCGCTGCGGACGAAAAGACTGAATTTGATGTCGTGCTTTCAAATGCAGGCGCAAAGAAGATCGGAGTTATCAAGGTTGTGCGTGAGCTCACAGGTCTTGGTCTCAAAGAAGCTAAGGATCTTGTAGACGGCGCTCCTCAGACAGTCAAGACTGCTGTCCCTAAGGAAGAAGCTGAAAAAATGAAGGCTGCTCTTGTAGAAGCAGGTGCAGAAGTAGAACTCAAGTAGTTCGCTTAAAACATTATTGTACGATCGGCCCGGAAGCTCGCTTCCGGGTCTTTTTGCACTGCGGCGCTACTTTTGAGCAAGTGACTTCATTGCAATGTTACGAATATGTTAAATATAAGATTGTCAGAACTTTTTGTTGACAGTTTGATTTCAAGCTGATAGTATTATAAAATGCGACGGTTATCCAATCGTGGGTTTTTGTGCCCAAAAATAGCTGTCAGCAATAACGACAATGAGGAGAATTAGATGCCGAGACCTTTGATGTTTGGAAAAACAGAAAGAATGTCGTTTTCTCGTATCGACGAAATTATCGGGATGCCCGACCTCCTGACGATTCAGCGGGAATCATATGATTGGTTCATCAATCATGGAATCAGAGAGGCGCTTAACGATATATCGCCGATACAGGATCATTCAGGTAACTTAGATCTGTACTTTATCGACCACAGGATAGAGGGAGAGTCCAAGTACACTATCGAGGAATGCAAGGAGCGCGATGCAAACTATTCATCCAAGATGTTTGTAACGGTCAGGCTCGACAACAAGGAAACAGGAAAACTTATCACATCTGAGGTAATAATAGGAGAATTCCCGTTGATGACTGAAAACGGCACGTTTATTATAAACGGTGCTGAAAGAGTAGTAGTAAGTCAGTTGGTGCGTTCTCCCGGTCCTTATTATAGCAAGGTTATCGATAAGCTCGGTAACAGTCTTTATTCAAGTACAGTTATTCCAAACCGCGGCGCGTGGCTTGAATTTGAAACGGATTCGAACGACGTTATAGGAGTTAGGATAGACAGGCAGCGCAAACTTCCGGCGACAGTTCTCATCAAGGCAATCGGATTTAACGAGGCGGAAATCTTAGAGATTTTCGGAAGCGATAGCAGGCTTTTGCAGACTCTTGCGAAGGACGGCGCCGAAACCACAGAGGATGCACTTATAGAAATTTACAAGCGACAGCGCCCGGGCGAGGTGGCGTCTATTGAGTCTGCCCGCACAATATTCAACAATCTCTTTTTTGATGAAAAACGCTACGATTTAGCGAATGTGGGCAGGTACAAATTCAACAAAAAGCTGGGCATATCCCACAGAATAGAGGGCAGGGTCGCAGCTGATGATATTGCAGACCCTGTAACAGGCGAGATATATGTAGAAAAGGACGGAGTCATATCTGCGGATGCCGCCGTGCAGATAGAGGATTCCGGCGTGATGTCCGTAGATGTGTATGGCGATGACCATACAATTGTGAGAGTGGTAGGCAATAGGTTTGTGGATATTTCAAAATATGTAAAGAAATATCCGTCAAATATTACAGAAAAAGTCCATTATCCGACTCTTATGGAACTGATTAAAAATACGCCTAAGGCGGGGCTTTTTGAAGCGCTTGAAAAAAACGCGGAAAAGCTTGTTCCGAAAATAATTATATACGACGATATACTTGCATCTTTCAGCTATATTTTGGGACTCAACCACGGCATAGGAGTCACCGACGATATAGACCACTTAGGAAACAGGAGGATCAAGGCTGTCGGCGAGCTTATTCAGAATCAGTTCAGACAGGGTCTTTCGCGTATGGAACGCATGGTCAAAGAGAAAATGACCACAATGACAAATTCCATCGAAAAGCCCGAAGATCTGAAATCGCTTATAAATACAAAGCCTGTGACATCGGCTGTCAAAGAGTTTTTCGGAAGTTCGCAGCTTTCGCAGTTTCTCGACCAGACAAACCCGCTTGCAGAGACGGTGCACAAGAGAAAGCTCTCTGCTCTCGGTCCGGGCGGTCTTTCGCGCGAAAGAGCAGGGCTCGAAGTCCGAGACGTTCACCATTCGCATTATGGCAGGATCTGTCCGATTGAGTCTCCGGAAGGTCCGAACGTTGGCCTTATAGGTTCGCTTGCGACTTATGCGCGAATAAACAAGTATGGTTTTATAGAATCACCTTTTAGAAGGGTGGATCCGAAGACCGGCAGGGTGACGGATCAGATTGACTATCTGACGGCGGATGAAGAAGCTAAGTATATCGTTGCACCTGCTACGGAGCCGCTTGATGAAAATGGAAAATTTGTAAATAACAGGATTATCGGAAGAAAGAGGGCAGATATAAGCGAATTTGCCGCAAGTGATGTCGATTATGTCGAGGTTTCTGCGCAGCAGATGGTCAGCGTGGCAACTGCGCTTATCCCGTTCCTTGAAAACGACGATGCGGCGCGAGCGCTGATGGGCTCGAACATGCAGAAGCAGGCTGTGCCTCTGCTTAAACCTGAAGCACCGATAATAGGTACGGGTATGGAATGGCTCGTCGCAAAGGATTCAGGCTCAGTCGTCAAAGCAAAAGTGAGCGGAACAGTCACATATGTTTCCTCAAACGAAATCGTAGTTCAGGACAGCAAGACCAAGCAGAAGCACAGCCATGAATTGCTGAAATTCAAGCGCTCGAATCAGGGCACATGCATCAATCAAAGACCAATAGTTGTAAAAGGCCAAAAGGTTTCAAAAGACGAAATAATCGCCGATGGCTCTTCTACCGAAAATGGTGAAATTGCAATAGGTACAAATATATTGATCGGATATATGACTTGGCAGGGTTATTCTTATGAGGACGCGATAATGATCAGCGAAGAGCTGCTTATGAATGACAGGCTAAGTTCGATCCACATAGAAGAATATGAGATAGAAGCGCGCGAAACCAAGCTCGGCAAGGAAGAAATTACGAGGGATATTCCAAATGTAGGAGATATGCTTTCGAATCTCGACGAGGAAGGCATTATCAGGATAGGCGCAGAAGTTACTTCCGGCGATTACCTTGTGGGCAAGGTAACTCCTAAGGGCGAGAGCGAGCCTTCCGCCGAGGAGAGATTCCTCAGAGCCATTTTCTCCGAAAAAGCGAAGGACGTAAGAGATAATTCGCTCAAGGTGCCACACGGCGAATCGGGCATAGTTGTGGATATAAAGAAGTTTGAGCGCGGAGGCGAGAGCGATGGTGGCGAAAAGGGCGATAAACGCAGGCGCGATCAGGACGAGCTCGGCCATGGCGTAGATAAGTTAATACGGGTTTATATTGCCAAAAAGCGCAAGATAAATGTCGGCGATAAATTGTCGGGAAGGCACGGAAACAAGGGCGTAATATCCAAGATTTCGCCTGTCGAAGATATGCCGTTCCTCGACGATGGTACTCCGCTGCAGATTACTCTAAACCCTCTTGGTATTCCTTCGCGTATGAATATCGGTCAGGTTCTCGAAGTGCATCTCGGGCTGGCTGCCGACAAACGCGGCTGGAAAGTTGCAACCCCGGTGTTCGACGGCGCGAGTGAGCTTGAAATTATAGATGTGCTTAAGGAGATTGGACTTCCTGAGGATGGAAAACTCACTGTCCGCGACGGAAGAACCGGCGAGGAATTTGACAACAAGGTCACAGTAGGCTATATGTACATGCTGAAGCTGCATCATCTTGTCGACGACAAGATTCATGCGCGTTCTACAGGACCGTATTCCCTTGTGACACAGCAGCCTCTTGGAGGTAAGGCGCAGTTTGGTGGGCAGCGTTTCGGTGAGATGGAAGTCTGGGCGCTCGAAGCATATGGTGCGGCGTACACTCTGCAGGAGATGCTTACGATCAAGTCGGACGACGTCATAGGCAGGGTCAAGGCTTATGAGGCTATTGTCAAAGGCGAAAATATTCCTACTCCGAGCGTGCCGGAATCGTTCAAGGTTCTTATAAACGAGCTCAAAGCGCTCGCGCTTGACGTAAAGGTGCTCAAGGACAACGTCGGCGAAGTTGAAATTGATAGCGATGACGACATGGATCTCAATACCGCGCTCAGAAAATCCCACAGTATGGCTGAGGGGCACGAAAGCCTGCTGCTCAGCGAAAGAGACAGAAATTTGGCGGAGACTGCAAGAGTCGGCTATCTGCGAGATATAGACTCTGAGCCGGATGAATACAGAAAACCTGCAAGCATCGAGGAGGCGCTCGAAAATGTCGCTTTTGAGGATTTGATGCAGGGTAGGAAGATCGGCAAAATCGGTCTGGAGCGACTCATCGACGATTTTGATGAAGATGAGTCGGAGGAATAGAGGAGGTCAAATTGATAGCATTCAACAATTTTGATTCCATAAAAATAGGGCTGGCGTCTCCGGAAAAAATACTGGAGTGGTCATATGGGGCCGTTACAAAGGCTGAGACCATCAACTACAGATCTCTCAAACCTGAGCCGGAGGGATTGTTTTGCGAGAGGATTTTCGGACCTACAAAGGACTGGGAATGCCACTGCGGCAAGATGAAAAAGACAAAGATGAAGGCCGGGGGCAAATGCTCTCACTGCGGAGTGGAACTTGCCAAGGCAAAGGTTCGACGCGAGAGGATGGGGCATATAGAGCTTGCGGCTCCGGTTTCGCATATTTGGTATTTCAGAGGAATACCTTCCAAAATGGGAATTATTTTGGAGCTTCCGCCGAGAGCGCTCGAAAAGGTGCTGTATTTTTCAAGCTATATAGTAATTTCAAAAGATGAAGATATAGTGAGGGTATCGGATTCTGCGCCGGATCTCAAGTACAAGGCTCTTCTTGATGAGAGCAAGTATCAGGAGTACAGAGCTGCGGGGCATAAGTTCGAAGCCAAAATGGGCGCGGAGGCAATTAAAAAATTGCTTTCGGACATAGATCTTGACGAGCTCATTGCCGAGCTGCAGGCCGAGATCGAGACAACCACAGGTCAGAGGAAGATTAAACTTTCGCGAAGGCTGGAAGTTGCCGAGGCGTTCAAAAAATCCGGGAATCGACCGGAGTGGATGATACTTGATGTGCTGCCGGTTATTCCGCCTGATCTCAGACCGCTCGTACAGCTTGACGGCGGCAGGTTTGCAACAGCAGACCTCAACGACCTTTATCGCAGGGTAATAAACAGGAACACAAGATTAAAAAAACTTTTAGATATGCACGCTCCTGAAATTATCGTCAGGAACGAAAAGCGAATACTTCAGGAGGCTGTGGATGCTCTAATCGACAACGGTCGCAGGGGCAGAGCAGTCACTGGCGCGGGAAACAGACCGCTTAAATCGCTCTCCGACCTCCTAAAAGGTAAATCGGGCAGGTTCAGGCAGAATCTGCTTGGAAAGCGCGTGGACTATTCCGGACGTTCGGTTATAGTCGTCGGGCCGGAACTGAAGTTCTATCAGTGCGGTCTTCCGAAGAAAATGGCGCTCGAACTGTTCAAGCCTTTTGTTATGAAAAGGCTCGTCGGTGACGGAAAGGTTCAGAATATCAAGTCTGCAAAGAGAATGGTCGACAGGGAGCATCCGGATGTATGGGGTATCGTAGAGGATATTATTCACGATCATCCTGTACTGCTTAATCGTGCGCCTACTCTGCACAGGCTTGGTATACAGGCGTTTGAGCCGGTGCTCGTCGAAGGCAAGGCGATCCGCTTGCATCCGCTCGTCTGCTCGGCGTTTAATGCTGACTTCGACGGCGACCAGATGCCGGTGCACATACCGCTTTCGGTTGAAGCGCAGGCTGAGGCAAGATTCCTTATGCTCTCTGTCAATAACATACTTGCGCCAAAGGACGGCAGGCCTATTACCACTCCGTCACAGGATATTGTACTCGGACTTTACTATCTCACCTACGATGATCCTGCATATAGAGAGTGTAAAAAGTATTTCAAGGATTACAGCGAAATGCTGATGGCGCTGCAGAATAAGGCTGTTGGTTTGCACGAAACCGTAGTAGTCAGGATTACAGACCCTGTTACCAAGCAGTCAAAGACTGTTAAGTCCACAGTCGGCAGATTTATCTTCAATGAGTGCATACCACAGGACCTTGGATATGTCGACCGCAGCGAAGACAAATTCTCGCTGGAAATAAACTTCCAGACAAAAAAGAAGGACCTGCAGGAGATCATCGCAAGGTGTTATCGAATACATGGAAACACGCGCGCGACTATATTGCTTGACGCGCTTAAAGACCTCGGAATAAAATATTCCACTGACGGCGCTATAACTATTTCCGTTTCCGATATGGTCGTGCCGGAAAAGAAAAAGACCATCATAGAAGAATCCAAGAAGAAGGTCGATGAGCTTCAGGAACGCTATATCCAGGGATGGGTCACGGAGCGCGAAAGGCACAAGGAAATCGAAAGAATTTGGGAGCGCGCTTCAGTGGAAGTCACAGATGCGCTTATGTCAAATCTTGGCGAGACAAATAACATTAAGATAATGGCGGATTCTGGCGCCAGGGGCTCCAAGAAGCAGATAATGCAGCTTGCAGGCATGAGAGGTCTGATGAGGAACTCTGTAGGTAATACCATCGAAATTCCAATTATATCCAATTTCCGCGAGGGTATGTCGGTTCTCGAATATTTTATTTCTGCGATAGGAGCAAGAAAAGGTGTCACCGATACTGCGCTCAGAACGGCCGACTCCGGCTATTTGACGAGAAGGCTTGTAGACGTAAGTCAGGAGGTAATCGTAAGAGAAACCGATTGCTGCACAACCGAGGGTATAGAGGTGGAAGCTTTCCGCGACGGAATGGAAGAAGTCGAATCCTTTACTGACAGAATACGCGGCAGGTTCCCGGTTGAAGATGTGTATTCGATGGATGGAAAGACTTTGCTGTGCTCTAAGGATACGCTTATAAGCGACGAAATAGCTTCAAGGATCGAAGCAGATGGATACAGCAAGCTGCGAGTCAGATCGGTTCTTACATGTAATACTCGTTACGGCGTCTGTTCAAAATGTTACGGTGTCAACCTTGCGAGCGGTGATGAGGTGCAGGTAGGCGAAACTGTCGGTATTATTGCGGCGCAGTCCATCGGGGAACCGGGAACGCAGCTTACGATGAGGACGTTCCACGACGGCGGCGTTGCCGGCAGAGACATCACTCAGGGTCTTCCGCGTGTAGAGGAGCTTTTTGAGGCGAGAAAACCTAAAGGGCTTGCGGCAATCGCTGAGCTTGACGGCGTCGTCTCGTTTAGCGAGGACCAGAAAAAGCGCGAAATTGTCATAACAAATGCCGAAACTGGCGAACAGGTGAGCGAGCTGATAGTGTTCGGATCTAAAGTTCTGGTATCCGAGGGCGACACTGTCGTGCGTGGGCAGCAGCTCACGGAAGGCTCGATAAATCCGCACGATTTGTTCAGAGTCGTCGGGCCGCTCGGAGTTATAAACTATATAACGCGCGAGATTCAAAAGACTTACAGGCTGCAGGGCGAACAGATAAACGACAAGCACATCGAAATCATAATCAAACAGATGTTGTCCAAGATCAAGGTCGAGGACACCGGCGATACGCCGATGCTGCCGGGAAGCACGATCAGTATCAAGGAATTTAACAGAATAAACGAAGAAGTGGCCAATGCGGGCGGCAGAGTGGCAACAGGCACGCACATACTCCTTGGTATAACAAAGGCGTCGCTTGCGACGGATTCGTTCCTTTCGGCTGCATCGTTCCAGGAAACTACGAGGGTGCTCACAGAGGCTGCGATAAGCGGCAGAGAGGACAAGCTGCTGGGCTTAAAAGAAAACGTGATAATCGGAAAACTCATTCCTGCGGGAACCGGTATGAAGTATTATCAGGATATTCAGACCAGGGTAGTAAAGGACGAGTAATTATCCGGATGCCGGAACTAAATACAATAACAAAAAGCACGATGTCGAGTAGCAATACCGGCATCGTGCTCTTTATTACTTGATAACTTAAATTATAGAAGCAGCAACTTGAAAATTCGCAATATTGTTATAATGCTCTGCTCTTTTGTGTATGACTGCTTAGGAGCAAACATATTATTGCCAATACCGTTTACAATGCCTACTGCGGCGGCTTTCTCCACCATTTTGGAACTGGCATCACTTTCCACTGCGTGTAATGGTGGTATAAAGACGAAATCTGTTGCATCACAGACATGAAGATATGTCCACGAAAGTGATCTTGGAGTATATTGATTACTTGTTATAGTTATAGCTTTCATACTTTACTTATCGCTTTATAATAATTTTGCGATGCAAAATTGTTTATAATACAATGCTTAAATTTAAATATTATGTAATTTTTAATGGAATCGTCTTGATTTCGAAAGTGTGCCGGAGTAGAATAATAACGCCTGACATTAATATTAATGTGGGGGTGCTGTGTCGGTCCGCTGAATATTTTGTGGTGAATGAATGGTGAATGAATTGCACGGAATTGCCATTATAATTCAATTGTGAACGACATATTCATAGGTATAGGAAATGAGATATGGACACGAAGGGTGAATTGACGCGAAATACAAGTTTAGATTTGGTAAAAGCGATAGCGATTTTCGGGGTTGTTATTATACATAACAGTGGAAAGGGTTATTTTAGCGCAATACTGTCCTTTGATTGGATATCTGCGGTATTTATAAGATGTATGGTTAGCGCCAGCGTACCTCTTTTTTTATGTGTAGCGGCGCGTTGTTGCTTGACCCGAAAAAGACTTTTTCGATAAAGCATTTATATACGAGAAGACTCCTTAGAATAGTGATTGCATTGTTGTTTTGGGCGATTGTATATAAGATCTTTGATCTTGTAGTTGATAAGTCTTTTTCTTTCGCGGAGGTTTTTAGATCTATAAAAGAGTGGTTGCTTTTTGAGCACAAATACCATCTGTATTTTTTGCATATCATAATAATCGTGTATATATGGCTTCCTATTGTTCGCATCTACACAAAGCACGCCTCGCAAAATGACCTTCGCTACGTAATTTGTGTATGGTTTTTATTTGGAATTATTTATCCTACGGTAAAGGGGTATTTACCATTTGCGCTTCTTGGCGGTATTATCCAGCAGTGGGGAATCAATATGACATATGCCGCTATAGGGTATGCACTTTTGGGTTTTTATATGACTAAATATATGTTTTCGCGGAGATTAAGTGTTTTGCTCATGACTGCCGGCTTTGTGGTTGTATTTGGCGGAACTGTCGTTATTTCGGTGCGTGCCGGTACTCTTGCTACTGGTTTTTTGGAGGGTATGACTGTGGGGGTTGCATTAATGTCTGTTGGAATATTTGGATTAAGCGGAACGGAAGCTCGAATTTCTAAATCTCAGTTTATTAAAAGCTTATCAAAGGGTTCTTTTTGTATTTACTTAGTTCATGTGATGATTATTTCGTTGTTGCAGTGGGTAGGCATAACTACTTTTTCTCCGTATCTTATGTCGATACCACTTGTGTCTTTAATCAATGTAGTATTATCCTATGGTTTATTTATGGTATTCAATAGAATTCCAATAATAAGAGATTGGATTATATGAAATCAGAATGGAATTTTGAACAAAACATCATTTTCAGGTTGATTATTAAATAAATTAACTTGTTGGTAATTATCGTGTTTGTTTTTGGTGGCAGTGCAACAGTGTAATATAGTGATGTGTTTGACGCATAGTTTTTTGTAGTATTCTATACGCCACCGGAGAATTATCCGAGGCAGCCTGTTGACACCTATTTGGGCTGATGTTATAATGGACGGTGTTTGTGATAAACACAAAACAGAATACAGAAGGAGGTAGACGTGCCAACCATTAACCAATTGGTGAGAAAGGGCAGAGCGGATGTTGCGGAGAAGTCAGATACACCTGCGCTTCAAAGAACTCTTAATACTATTAAAAAGAGACAGGCAAAGATCAGCTCGCCACAGAAGAGAGGCGTTTGCACAAGTGTAAAAACTGTTACACCGAGAAAACCGAACTCGGCGCTCAGAAAGGTTGCCAGAGTAAGGCTTACAAACGGTTTTGAAGTAACAGCGTACATTCCGGGCGAAGGTCACAATCTTCAGGAGCACTCGGTCGTACTTATCAGAGGCGGCAGAGTAAAGGACCTTGCAGGTTGCCGTTATCACATCATCAGAGGTGTGCTCGACACAGCCGGCGTTGCAAAGCGTATGCAGGCCCGCTCAAAATACGGTGCAAAGAGACCTAAGAAGAAGTAAATCTTCATCTTAGCACGAACGGCGTGACAGGCCGAGTACCAAGTTTGTCAATATAATTATAGGAGGGAAGAAAGTGCCAAGAAAAGGAAGTGTCCCAAAAAGAGAAGTGCTTGCCGATCCGCTTTACGGAAGTAAGGTCGTTACAAAACTGATCAATTCGGTTATGTACGACGGCAAGAAAGGGGTAGCTCAGAGCATTGTGTATGGCGCGTTTAACGAAATCGAGAGCAAGACTGGAAAAAATCCGATCGAAGTTTTTGAAGCGGCTATAAACAACATAATGCCTGTTTTGGAAGTCAAAGCGAGAAGAGTAGGCGGCGCTAACTACCAGGTTCCATTTGAAGTGAGAGCAGAGAGAAGACAGACTCTCGGAATCAGATGGCTGGTGACATATGCAAGAAAGCGCAGCGAAAGAACTATGCTCGACAGGCTTGCAAAAGAGATTATGGATGCCGCGAACAACACCGGCGGAGCAGTCAAAAAGAAGGAAGATACACACAAGATGGCAGAGGCGAACAAGGCGTTTGCACATTACAGATATTAGTTCGGGGCGCTCGTCATTTGAGCGCTCTGCGGATACAATTTTAAGGAGGAAAAATGGGTAGGTCTTATTCTCTGGAAAATACCAGAAATATCGGTATCATGGCTCACATCGACGCCGGTAAGACTACTACGACCGAAAGAATCCTCTACTACACAGGGATCAATTACAAGATTGGCGAAACCCACGACGGCAGTGCCACAATGGACTGGATGGAGCAGGAGCAGGAGAGAGGAATAACAATCACATCTGCTGCTACGACTGCTGTTTGGAAGGGCAGAAGGATAAATATTATTGACACGCCGGGCCATGTTGACTTCACTGTTGAAGTAGAAAGGTCGCTCAGGGTACTTGACGGCGCAGTCTCGGTATTCTGTGCAAAAGGCGGCGTAGAGCCACAGTCAGAAGCAGTCTGGCGTCAGGCCGATAAATATGGCGTTCCAAGGCTTGCGTTCGTCAATAAAATGGATATTACAGGCGCGGACTTTTTCAGGGTCATTCGCATGATGAAAGAGAGGCTGAGGGCAAACGCTGTTCCGCTCCAGCTTCCGATAGGCAGCGAAGACAAGTTCGAGGGTATTATCGACCTTCTGGAGATGAAGGCGTATTTCTACAGGGACAACCTCGGCAACCAGATAGATTGTCTGGATATACCTGCAGAATTGAAGGATATCACCGAAGAATACAGGCACAGCTTGCTTGAATCCGTTGCGGAGCTGGATGAGGAATTGCTCGATAAGTACCTCAATGGCGAAGAGCTTTCGATAGAAAGTCTCAAGGCTGTTATCAGAAAGGCGACTATAAGCAATATGATAGTTCCGGTGATCTGCGGTTCTTCGTACAAGAACAAGGGCGTTCAGAAGCTGCTTGACGCTGTTGTCGATTACATGCCTGCGCCTACTGACATCCCTGCAATCACAGGTACTGACCGAAATGAGAAAGTGGTTGAACGTGTTTCCGATGACTCGGCGCCGTTCTCGTCACTCGCATTCAAGGTTATGACAGACCCGTATGTAGGTAGACTCACATTCTTTAGGGTTTATTCAGGACATCTGACATCGGGCTCGTATGTTCAGAACTCGACTAAAGACAAAAAAGAACGCATTGGCCGCATACTGCAGATGCACGCAAACAAGAGGGAAGAAATCGAAGAAGTTTATTCTGGAGATATTGCGGCAGCAGTTGGATTGAAGTATACTACAACAGGGGATACTCTCTGTGATCCGGACCACGAGATCGTACTCGAATCGATGGAGTTCCCGGAACCTGTCATAAGGGTCGCCATAGAACCTAAGACAAGAGCGGGTCAGGAAAAAATGGGTATTGCTCTCTCGAAGCTTGCGGAGGAGGATCCGACTTTCAGAGCATATACAGACGAAGATACCGGTCAGGTAATCATTGCGGGAATGGGCGAGCTGCATCTTGAAATCATCGTGGACAGACTTTTAAGGGAATTCAAGGTCGAGGCCAATATCGGAGCGCCACAGGTGGCTTATAAAGAGACCATTACAAAAGAGGCGAATGTCGATTACAAGTATGCAAAGCAGTCGGGCGGACGCGGACAGTACGGTCATGTCAAGATTATATTTACTCCGCAGGAGCCGGGCAAGGGCTATGCGTTCCAGTCGACTGTCGCCGGCGGTACAGTTCCAAAGGAATACTTCCGCGCTATCGATGACGGTATCCAGGGCGCTATGAAATCCGGCATACTTGGCGGTTTCGAGGTAGTAGACGTGGCTGCAAATCTGTACGATGGTTCGTATCATGAAGTCGACTCCTCAGAAATGGCGTTTAAGCTTGCTGCATCTATGGCTTTCAAGGAGGCCATGGCTAAGGGCGCACCTGTGCTGCTTGAGCCTGTTATGAAGATCGAGATCACCGTACCGGAAGAATACTTCGGCGATGTAATGGGCGATATCAACTCCAGAAGAGGAAGGCTTGACGGCATCGAAATTGTGCAGGGAGCACAGGTTATAAGGGCATTTGTGCCGCTGGCAGAAATGTTCGGTTATGCAACATCACTAAGGTCGGCTTCACAGGGTAGAGGAACATATTCTATGCTCTTCAGCCACTATGAGCAGGTACCAAAAAATATATCGGATGAAATCCAAGGTAAGAAGTAATTAGGAGGAAAAAATGGCAAAACAAAAATTTGAAAGAACCAAGCCGCATGTAAACATCGGAACCATTGGACACGTTGACCACGGTAAAACAACTCTTACCGCTGCTATCACAAAGGTTCTCCATGAAACATACGGCACTGGTGAAAAGGTAGACTTTGACAAGATCGACAAAACACCTGAGGAAAAGGAAAGAGGTATTACAATTTCTACATCGCATGTAGAGTATGAAACACCAAAGAGACACTATGCGCATGTAGACTGCCCAGGCCACGCTGACTATGTTAAGAACATGATCACAGGTGCAGCGCAGATGGACGGATCTATCCTCGTTGTTGCGGCTACTGACGGTGTTATGCCTCAGACAAAAGAGCACATCCTTCTTTCAAGACAGGTTGGCGTTCCTTACATCGTAGTATTTATGAATAAGTGCGATGCTGTCGAAGATGAAGAAATGCTCGAACTCGTTGAAATGGAAATCAGAGAAGCGCTCGAATACTACGAGTTCCCTGCTGATACCACTCCAATCATCAGAGGTTCTGCTCTTAAGGCGCTCGAAGGCGATGCAGAGTGGGCTAAAAAGATTGTAGAACTTTTCGAAATCATTGACGGATACATCCCTGAACCTCAGAGAGAGACAGACAAGCCTTTCCTTATGCCTGTCGAAGACGTATTCTCAATCACAGGTCGCGGTACCGTTGCTACCGGCCGTGTAGAAAGAGGCGTTATCAAGGTTTCTGACGAGGTTGAAATCGTCGGTCTCAAGGAAGAAACAAGAAAAGTTGTCGTTACAGGCGTAGAAATGTTCCATAAATTGGTCGACGAAGGTCGTGCGGGCGATAACCTCGGACTTCTCCTCCGCGGCGTCCAGAGAAACGAAATCGAAAGAGGACAGGTTCTTGCTAAACCGGGTTCAGTTAAGCCTCATACAAAATTCGAAGCTCAGGTTTATGTTCTCAAGAAAGAAGAAGGCGGGCGTCACACTCCATTCTTCAAGGGTTACAGACCTCAGTTCTTCTTCAGGACAACAGACGTTACAGGTTCTATCGAATTTGCTGAGGGCGTAGAAATGTGCATGCCGGGCGATAATATCGAAATGACAATCAGCCTTATTTCTCCGATCGCTATCGAAGAAGGTCTCCGATTCTCTATCCGCGAAGGCGGCAGAACAGTTGGAGCGGGCGCCGTTATTAAGATTCTCGAATAATTGTAAAATATTTAACACAATTTACTCCGCCGTAAAGGCGGAGTTTTTGTTTGCCGCAAAGAGCGGATTAACAAATTTTATGGATCGTGATAGAATTTGATTACAATAAATTAATTTAGTGGGTGAAAGAATGCGGAAGTTGCACCGGCATTTTCTCCCCTTGCGCAGGCAGAGAGCAAGAACGACAATGTTAAACGATTGTTAATAATTCCCACACCATACTCTCAGAATTTGTTACCAAAGTTTATCATACTCTTTGATTTTTGTCAATTCGAAACGCTGCCAGCGGGGTCGGGATTAGTATGAAAGTCCGTAAATAGAGAAAATATGCGGCGATATTTGCACTTAATGGCACAAATTTTAACAAAATCGCTGTTGATAATTATTCTCAATTAGGTTAAGATAACACGCCAACATTTTTTAGGCAAAAAAACAAAAGGAGAACAGTAATGAAAAAGATTTTTTCAGTACTACTATCAATGATTTTGGTGTTTTCGCTGGTTGCGTGCGGCGGTCAGACTACAACTACGACCACGCCATCCGCAGTTTCCGACTCACCAAGCACAACTGCTGATACGACAGCGGATACGACTGTGGGATCAGACACGGAAACTACTACTTCCGCGACAAGCTCCGAAGCTGGCGAGGATGGGCATGGACATGGGCACGCGAGCATAGATTCGTTTATTCCGAGCTTCGAAGAAGCGAAGTCTGTGTTTGGAGTAGATGCGGTTCAGAGTTCTGTCATAGCGCTCAGCTGGGTGGATAGTATGTATCTTTTGCAGGCTGGTGCGCCTGTGGTCGCATTGCCTGATAATCACCATATACCGGAAGAAACTCTCTCGGCGAGCAAGCTTTTTACGGATCACGACGGGAATTATAATTTTGATCTAATACGCGAGCTTAAGCCTGTAGTAGTGTTTGCAAGTGCGGAGGCGATTGGAAAGGTTGAGGGGCTTGCGGCTGTTATTGAAGAAATAGGAGCAAAGGTTTTGGAAATTCCGGCTGCAACTACCTATGAGGGCGTGCTCAAGAACGTTGGATTGCTTGCAGCGCTGTTTGGAACTGAAGAAGCGGCTGCTGAAAATATCCACACTCTGGTGCACAGAGTCATCGATGCGGCTAATCTTGTGGATGAGTCGTCAGCAAAAAAGGTTGCAGTGGTGACTATTACAAAAGATGGGGAATTTGTGCTCGGCGCGGGCGACAATATTCAGAATAATTTGATCGAGCTTGCGGGAGCTGAAAATGTCGCAGCTGGCATGAATTTTGAAGGTGAGGCGGATAAGACTGGTAATTACGCATCTCCGGGAGTTCAGGCGCTAAAAGATGCAGGCGCTGAGGCGTTTGTGATCATGGTTAGAATAAAGGGCGATAAAGAAGCTAAAGACGCAGCTATCGCAAAGATTACTGAGGAGATCAAGACGGCTTATGGTGAGGACTCTGTGATGGTAAAAAACCAGAGGTTCGACGTAATAGATCATCATGGATTTATTATTTCGTTCCCTGGGGCGATAAACGGTTTGGAGAATCTGACAGACATCCTTTCGAGGTAACAGTCCGGGAATGAATTTGATTTTATCTGCGCTTGCAGTGGTGCTGCTTGTGTTCATATTTCCTGATTTTATAAGGAGACATAGGACGGGGCTGTATGCCCTTTCCTATGTCTTATTTTTTGGGATTGTGGTCTATGCGCTGTCGGATGTGAGGTATGTGCTGTATGAGAATTTTGAGACATTGGCTGCGATTTTTGAGAGGTTGTTTGTTAAAGGGGCGCTTCCTACAGCAATTTTTGTCGTAGTGATGTTTGCCGGAGCGCTTGGTCCGCGGCATATCCTTGGTAAAAGGCTGATCAGCGTACGAATGGAACTGTCAATTATTGGAAGCGTACTGATAGGCGCTCATGTGGTTGTGTATACTGTCGGGTTTATCAGAAATCCGATGCTTGAGCCACTGGAACTGATGCTTTTGTGCACGGCGCTATTATCGTATGCATTGGTGCTGCCGCTATGGGCGACTTCTTACATAACTGTTCGGCGCAGGATCAGACCGGATCATTGGAAACGCCTGCAGCGTTTGGCGTATGTTGTGTATTTTTTGATGTTTTTGCATGGTTTTTTAATACATGCGTTTATTAGCGGATCTTTATTGGATCTTTGCGCGTATTTTGCGGTATTTGGCATGTATCTTGCGCTGCGGATACGGAAATGCTTTGGTGATATGGAGGTTTTACAGAAATAATGACAAAAAAAATAATGACAAAAATAATGATATTTTGCATTGCACTCGTTACAATGCTTGTGCTTACTGCTTGCGGAGAGGCTTCTGCAAAGGATAGCGGAATCGCATACATGTCTGATAGTGGTGAAGTGACGGCGGGCGGCAAGGAAACTGCGTGGGTCGGCGATGGCGGCAATAATACTGTGACAAGCAGCGATAGCAGCGCGGAAAGCGGTTCTAACAGCGATATGGGCGGCGAGGGTGCATATATTGACGGAGTGTATACGGGAACTGCGGTTGGTTATGCCGGTGGTTTGAAAATGCAGGTGACAGTTGAGGACGGCTTTATTACAAAGGTGGAATGCCTCAGCCATAACGAGGTAGGCAAACAGTATTACGAAGCGGCCTTTAATGATGTTCCGGCGCTGATTATTGAGAAACAGAGCACAGATGGAATTGATGCTGTTTCGGGCTCTACTATGACTACTAAGGGAATTTTGAGGGCTGTTGATAAGGCGCTTAAAGGTGCGAAGAAGTAATTAAAGTATTTTATATAATTTGTGGGATTTGCGGCTTAGCCAATGCCTTGGCGGACAGGCTTCGCCGCTTTTGACATACATAAGTTTTTAACTATGTATGCGGCTGCAGATAGTCCGCCAAGGCATTGGCTAAGCCGCAAATCCATGAATTATATATGTGCGGACAGGCTTCGCCGCTTTTGACATATAAGCTTTTAGCTTGCAAGCGGCTGCAGATAGTCCGCCAAGGCATTGGCTAAGCCGCAAATCCATGAATTATATATGTGCGGACAGGCTTCGCCGCTTTTGACATACATAAGCTTTTAGCTATGTATGCGGCTGCAGATAGTCCGCCAAGGCATTGGCTAAGCCGCATTTCTTATAGATTTTACAAAGGTCGGACAGACTTTCCGCATGTCTAAATTTTGCTGTTTTTAGAAATTCTGAGCGTGTTTAGCACTGCTGTAAGCGCTGAGCCGACATCCGCTATAACTGCAAGCCACATATTTGCAAGCCCAAATGCGCTTAGAGTTAGTACTGCCGCTTTTATTCCAAGCGATAATGCTATATTCTGTTTTACAATGCGCTTTGTCAGTCTTGCGATTTTTACAACATCTGGAATAGCGCTTATGCCTGGTTTCATCAGTACGGCATCGGATGCTTCTATTGCAGCGTCAGAGCCGCTGAGACCCATCGATATTCCTATTGTAGCTCCCGCGAGCACCGGTGCGTCGTTTATTCCATCTCCTACAAATACGACGATTTCGCCGTTTTCTACGAAATTTCGCACAGTTTCATATTTTTGTTCCGGCATAAGTTCTGCGCCGTAGTGTTCTATTCCGAGCTCTGCTGCGACTGCCTTGGTAACGGATTTGTTGTCGCCGGACAGCAGCGATATTTTCATATCTTTTGATATAGCTTCAATCGCGGGCTTTGTATCCTCTCTAAGCGCATCGCCAAGCTCGAAATGCCCCGCATATTCCCCGTTTTTTGCCACAAATACCGCTGTGGTATTCAAATTTGCACATATTTCCGCAGCATTGGCGGATTTTTCAAAAATTTTAATATTTCCAATAGAAATCTCTGTGCCGTCAGCGAATTTTGCATTAAGACCTATTCCTGCCATTTCGCGAATTTCTGTCGGATTCTTTTCGGACATATTTGCCTGTGGCATAACGCCTGCGGAGCTTACATCCGCTATGTGCCTTGTTATGGCTGCCGCCGCCGGGTGAGATGAAGTCTTTTCAATTGCATAGATTAGCGGATATAGCGAAGCGTCTGATATATTTGTGCACTGTACATTAAATTCGCCGGTGGTCAAGGTGCCGGTCTTATCAAAGACAATCCTGTCGGCGTGCGATATCGCTTCGAGATACGATGAACCCTTAAAAAGCACTCCGAGTGACGAAGCTTTGCCAATTCCGGCAAAATAGCTCAGAGGTACAGAAATTACGAGAGCGCATGGGCAAGACACTACAAGGAAAATTAGCGATCTGTGCAGCCATTCGGAAAAGACATCTGTTCCGAGCAGCAGTGTAGGTATGGCGGTCATTGCGACTGCCGCTGCGACCACAAGCGGAGTGTATATTTTTGCAAATTTTGTTATAAATTGTTCGGTAGGTGTCTTGCGTTCCCTTGCATTTTCGACTAAGGCTATTATCCTTGATATTGTAGAATCTTCAAAACGATGGGTAACTTCTGAAACTACGGGACTTTCCAACACTACTGCCCCCGAAAAAACCTGGTCTCCGCGCTTCAAGGATACAGGCACGCTTTCACCGGAAATCGCGGAATTATCTACTACCGCCCTTTCGGACATAATAACGCCGTCGAGCGCGATTCTCTCTCCGACTTTTGCAAACAGCGTGTCGCCTATACGCGCATCTTCCGGCGCTGCAACTATTTCCTTGCCGGCTCTTATCAGCGTGATATTTTTAGGGCGCATCGCAAGCAGCCCGGATATCGCGTTTTTGGATTTGTCAACAGCTCTGTCGGTGAAGTATTCGCCTATTTCGAATAGGATCATAACCGCTGCCGCCTCAGGATATTCACCTATTGCAATGGCTCCGAGCGAAGCGATAGTCATAAGGAAATGTTCATCCAGGAGATTTATTCTGCTGAGAGAGGTGAGCACAACCCTTGACCCGGCAATAATGTAGGAGAGTATAAAAAACAGCGGATGCACAAATCCGAGCGCTGCCAAGATCAGCGAAGTTCCTATTCTGTGCAGAACAGGGATTTGTTTTACTTTTTTGAGCAGCTCGCCTAAATAATTTGGCTTGTCCTGCAATTCAGAGACAGCGCAGCTTCCGCAGCTGCAGCCGATATCGTCGAGAACGGTGCCGCCATGCTTGGTGTTTTCTGTACAGCAGCAGGCCGAATGGTCGTGCCTGCGGTCAGGATGTTCGTGATTGCAGCGCTCGTGTTGGTGGTCGCATCCGTGGTGCTGATGCCTGCGACTATGCTCGTGATCGCAACAACTGCCGTGTTGATGCTCGTGACTATGCTCGTGATCGCAACAGCTGTCGTGCTGATGTTCGCGACTATGATTATGGCGCTCATGGTCGCTGTAATGATCGCTCTCTTGCTGGCGGCTATGATGCTCGTGATCGCAACAACTGCCGTGCTCGTGCATGTGTCCGCGCTTCGGAAAATCAGCGCAGCAGCTTGCAGCGGTGCTCGGAGTTCCGCAGCAGCAGGAATCGTTCGAGGTGTTTATGTTAAAATTTGTTTCTTTTGAATCGTGTGTACTCATCACTACCTCCTATCATAGTGTTATATGTTTATATGCGCATATGTTACTATATAAAATCAGCTTTGTAAAGCGCTAATTTGTAAAGTTGCGTTTGTCAATTGCCGCTTTTCAAAGTAACCACAATGGTCTATAATTAAATTAAGGTGAACGGACAAATGGAGATTTTTAAGAAAAAACAATTAAGAAAATTCGCTTTCCCGCTGCTGCTTTTATGTGTGCTTGGCTTTGCGTCCGCCTGCGGTGGCGTTTCCAAAACAAAGAGCGAGGTGACGGTTGGCGCATCGAGTTTTCGTGACGATGAGCTGTTTTCACGGCATATAATTTTCAAAATATGGTCTAATCTTGGTTATAAAACAGATTTAATCGATGTTCCGGGGTCGTATAAATGCTGCGCAATGCTGGATTCGGGCGAGCTGCTCACTTCGGTGGTGTCGCAGGGCGCGGCATACAGATATAATTATGAAAAATTTTTATACCCCGACGAATCGGATAATGACAATATACGTGCGGGTATTATAGCCGGGGTCAAGTACCTGCAGGCGTGGACTCTTTCTCCTGAAATCAGCAATTATCTCGATTTTGACGGAAAAACCATCTATTGCGGCAATGAATACGGGATATCCGCTGATTATTTAAGAGGGATTCTCAAAACCCTTGGAGTAGAACCCGGCAGGTTTATGTACGGAAGCTTTGCAAAGGCAAACGAATTGCTGTCAGCCGGCGAGGTCGATATCGTATTTGGCTGTCTTAGCAAGGATTCGGTGCAGCTGCGTCAGGCTGTAGAAGCAATAGGCGCAAAACTGATTAATTTTACGCCGATTCAGATCGAACTGATTTTGGATGAAGTGGAATTGCTGCAAAAAATGGTAATTCCTGCCAACACATACAAGGGATACGCAGAAGATATAGTTACCCTCGGCGACTATCAGGTATACTGCTTCAGCAGAAAATTGCCTGAAGACTTGGTATATTTCTTTTTGAGGGGTTATTATGAGCATCTGGGTTCATCAAATACTGAACACGATGATATTCACTGGGAGGATGCGAGCCATTCAGATGTCGAGAATATAGTTATACCGCTTCATCTTGGCGCGTATCGCTACTATGTTGAGAAAGGGGCGTGGGTTCCGGATATAGCGGTACCTCCGGAGATTCAGACCGAAAACATCGGTGAATCAGACGTTGAATCTGAAAAGTAACACATCGCCGTCCTTGATTTCGTAGTCTTTTCCTTCCAAACGTATTTTGCCGGCTTCTTTTGCTGCGTTCATGCTGCCCAAACTTACGAGCTCGTCAAAGGCAATGGTTTCGACTCTGATAAATCCTTTTTCAATATCCGAATGGATTTTTCCCCCCGCCTTTGGCGCTTTTGTTCCTTTTCTGATAGTCCATGCCCTTGATTCCTCCGGACCTGCGGTCAGGAATGATATAAGGCCGAGCAGAGAATAGCTCTCTTTTATAAGCTTGTCGAGCCCTGATTCTGCAATGCCGAGTTCGTTTAGAAACGCATCCTTGTCCTCGTCGGGGAGTTCTGATATTTCCTGCTCCATTTTGGAGCATATTACCACGACTCCCGATTTCTCGCTGTCGGCAAAGGCGCGCACCGCTTTTGTGTACTCGTTTTCGGAGTTTATATCTTCCTCTGCCACATTGGCACAGTATATGACAGGTTTTAGTGTCAGCAGATTGAAATGCTTTATTTTTTCCAGTTCCTCGTCAGAAAACTCCAAGCTTCTCGCAGGTCTTCCTGCGTCGAGATGCTCGTTAATTCTTTTTAAGAAAGCTAACTCTTCTTTGTCGAATTTTGCCTCTTTTGATATTCTTCGCTGGATAATCTCCTGGTCTGCAAGTATGAGTTCGAGGTTTATCGTCTCTATATCGCTCAGCGGATTTATTTCGCCGCTGACATGCGTTATATTTTCGTCCTCAAAGCAGCGAACTACGTGAATTATTGCCGCGACCTCTCTGATATGACTGAGAAATTTATTGCCGAGGCCTTCGCCTGTGCTCGCGCCCTTGACAAGCCCGGCGATGTCGCAGAATTCGATGCTTGGATACACCACGCGCTTGGAATTGAACATTTTTTCGAGTACGGCAAGTCTTTCGTCGGGAACCTTTACAACTCCTATATTGGGCTCTATTGTGCAGAAAGGGTAGTTGGCGCTTTCTGCGCCCGCCTTGGTTATTGCGTTAAAAAGCGTTGATTTTCCAACATTTGGCAGCCCTACGATTCCTAATTTCATATTTTATCTCCTTGAATTTTTGGTGGTTGCAGCAGCCTTGTCAGTGCGCCGTTTTATGAGATAAATTTTCGTCCTCCTGCCCGGCGCGGACGCAGAGCATTTTAAGTCCGACATGTACGGCAAGGATTATTGCGTTATAGATTACAATTGCCACCAGGGTATAAGCGAGCGTGCCGTTTTCTGCAAATGGCAGCTCACCAAACGGGAATATACGCAGGAAATTGTAATTTGAGCCTATCAGTGCGTTAATGCCCGCATTAAATATATTAAAGATTGTTGTAATTATTATCATGGTTTTTGCTGTGCTGATATTCACTCTGTACCCGTCGACACATATTATATAGAGCACGGTAAGCAGCAGGGCATAATGACCAAGTACAAAGCTGATATTTGTAAAATGCAGCCAGGAGAACGGATCCATACTTGGCAAAAGAAACGCTATTACGCCGCCGGTGAGTCCCCAGTAGCACGCGATGTTTTGGGCAAACCTGTTTTTTGTGAGCAGCGCTGCGATTGCGGCAAACATTGCCATGCGGCAGCTGTACAGTGGCAAGCCCTCTCTGATATCGTTGTAGCCGCTCGTAATGTACCATGTGTAGAGGATAGTGACAAGCACAAGTATGGTAGTTATGAGCGGTTTGCGCAGTAAATCATTTTTTCGAAGTGTTTCCTGTGATTTCCACACTGCTATCGCGGAAATCAGCGCAAACGCCATCAGCAGCACATGAGGAAGTCCAAGCAGTTTCATCGACCATCCATCCGGTGTCGTTCTGAAAAAGTGTTTTATCATTTGCATGTGGACTATTATATAGAAAACAGCTCGAAAATTCAACTGTAAACTTATATGTGCATATGTTCGCTATTGTGTACCGGTGGTTCACACTCTATTGCGCTATATTTTGCGGACAGCTTATGTCTTTTACGAAACTGTAATATACTGTCGCGGGCGAGCCTAAAGTAAAATTGTATTCAACCTACAAATAGGCAACCAAATTTGCTATAATTAAACGTCAATAATTGTGGTGGATTATGCCGATAGGGATTGAATTAATGGATATCGCGCAGCGAAAACGTCTGCTGCGCAGGGAGATATTAAGCGAGCGCCTTTCAGTGCCGTCAGGCGAGGCTGTGAGGTATTCTGCGGCTATTGTGAGAGAACTTGAAAAATATGTCGCGGATCGGAGAGTAGTTTGCAGTTATGCCGCTTTTAGGGGCGAGGTAGATCTTGCGCCGCTGCATGGCAGGATTATAGCAGACAACAAAATTTTGCTGCTGCCGCGGGTAGAAGGCGGAGATATGCGGTTTTATGAGGTCAGAGAGCTTGACGGGCTCGTTAGAAGCAAGCTTGGAATACTTGAGCCGGACCCTTCTAAATGCCGCCTTTGGAGCGATGAGGAGGTGTGGAATTCAAATCCGCTCGTCATAACTCCGGGAGTCGCGTTTGCTTTAGACGGAAGCCGTGTGGGCTACGGCGGCGGGTTCTACGACAGATTTTTTGCATTGTCAAAGGGCAGGGGAACGAGCATAGGAGTCTGCTTCAGAGTCCAGCTGCGCGACGAGCTTCCAGTCGAATCGCACGATGCTCGCGTCCGCGGCGTTGTGTATGCGCCGAAAAAAGTTATACTCGGCCTTAGCGGCGGTGTGGACTCCGCTGTGGCGGCTTTGATGCTCAAAGAACAGGGCTATGATGTCACAGGACTCTGGCTGAATATGTGTAAGAATGATTCGCCATCCGAATGCGGCGGAAGCCAAGAGTGCAGGGACGCCGAAAAGATTGCGGAAACTCTTGGTATAGGGTTTGTTATTGTCGATAAGCGAAATGAATTTAGAAATACGATAGTGGAATATTTTATCGGAGAGTACTTATCCGGCAGGACGCCTAATCCTTGTATTCACTGCAACAGACTTATGAAATTCAAAAGCTTGCTCGATTATGCCGATGGAGTAGGTGCAGAGTACATTGCTACGGGTCATTATGCAAAAATCCGTTGCAATGAAAGCGGCAGGTACGAGGTAGTGTGTCCGCTTGACAGCCGGAAGGATCAGACTTATATGCTCGCGCGGCTCACACAGGAGCAGCTCGCAAGAGTGCTGATGCCGCTTGCGGATGTTCGCGACAAATCAGAGGTGAGGCGCATGGCGGCTGAACTCGGACTGCATATATCGGAGAAAAAGGATTCACAGGAAATATGCTTTGTTGACGAAAATTACCTTGATTTCCTGCACGCAGAAGGTGCACACGGCATAAAAGGCCATTTTTTGCTGGACGGCAAGCGGGTAAGACGACACGATGGCATAGAGAATTACACCATCGGGCAGCGCCGCGGGCTTGGCTCGTTTGGGATGCCGGTGTTTGTCGTGGATATAGATCCGGGTACCGGCGATGTGATTCTGGGGTCAAACGATGATATATTTGGTCGCTCTCTCGAAGCGAGCGGGCTTAACTACGTTGCGGTGCAAGAAGGTCGGGAAATAGGCAGATGCGACGCCAAGATACGTTACGCTTCGCCGCTTGGAGCATGCAATGTAACGCTTCTGGGCGAGGGCAGGGTGAGAGTTGATTTTGACAAGCCTCAGCGAGCTATTACGCCGGGGCAAAGCGTCGTGTTTTACCGCAATGGAGTTGTGCTCGGAAGCGCTGTGATAGAGAGAAAAATTTGTTGCGAGGATAGCCGCGGCGGAGGGCGCGCGATAAATGATGAAATCACTGTATTTTGACGCGGCATCTACGACTTATCCTAGAAGAGAGGCGCTGGAGGCTGCTTTCGGCGCACCGTGGGAGAATCCATCGGCTGTCAATAGGTTTGGCGTGGCTGTAAGGCGCAGAATTGAAGATATACGCAAAAATATGCTGCGCGCGCTGTCATCGGCAGACAGGTCGCTTATTTTTACTTCCGGCGGAACAGAAGCTAATAATACGGCGCTTTACGATGCGTTCGCATCAGCTATGAGCAAAGTCGGCAAAAAAGTGCTGCTGTCCGGCATCGACCATTCCAGTGTAGACGAGTGCGCGCGCCGGTTTGCCGGTCAGTTTGGAATGGAAGTCAGCAAGATGCCGATAGACCGATTTGGCAGGATTTTATTCGAGAATATAGATTTTTCCGGGGTTGCAGTCGTCTGTCTGACCCATGTAAATAATGAGCTTGGTACGATTAACTGTCCGGAGCGGCTTCGGGATGCTGTGGTCAGGGCGCAGCGCAGCGGCAAAATTTCGAATGCCCCCATCGTCGTGACAGACGGAGTCCAGGCGCTTGGCAAAATACCGCTTGAAGATGTGCGACGAGGCGTAAGGTTTAGCGACTACTATACGCTCAGCGCGCATAAAGTGCATGGTATAAAGGGCGTCGGCGCATTGATCGCTGAAAGGCGATGTTTAATAAATCCTCTGCATATCGGAGGTTCGCAGGAGTCCGGGCAGAGAGCCGGAACCGAAAATGTGCCGGGTATTATGGCAATGGACGCTGCATTCAAAGCGCTTGTTGCTAATAGCGGCGCAGAGAGTTTTGAGCGCGCAAAATCGGCGAAGGAGTTATTGTTGGGAGAATTTACCAACAGGATGTCTGACGGAGATTTTGTGATAAATTCGCCGGATGACGGCTCGCCGTACATAGTATCCGTATCGCTTAGGGGAACAAAGAGCGAGGTTATGCTGCACATGCTTGCAGAGAGCGGCATATCCGTATCGAGCGCATCGGCTTGCAGTTCAGCAAAAAATACTGTATCAAGAGTCATCAAAATGATAGGAACCCCTGCGGAATATGCGGATGGAACTTTGAGAATCAGCTTTGCTCCGGACTATTTCTGGAGTGATTCAGAGATGGCTGTTTCTGCGGATGATATAAGATTTTTGGCGGAATCCATCGCAGGTGCAGCCGCAGAAGTCAAAAAATATAATAAATGAGATTGTGTATGCAGGACAGATTGATACTAATAAGATATGGCGAGATTGGATTAAAAGGGCATAATAGACATGTCTTTGAAAAGCAGCTCACGGATGATATAAGGCGCAGACTTGGCAATGCGAAGATCATTTCGCATCGAGGCAGGGTTTTTGTCGAGGTTGCGGAAGGTGATTTGGATTTTGCGGTGGATGTGCTTATTAAAATCCCCGGAATATTTTCTATAAGCCCTTCGCTCAGGATAGACAGCAGTATTGAGGCAATGCAAAAAGCTGTTGCAGATATAGCGTTGTCTGCTGCTGCCGGCACAAGGTTCAAGATAGAAGTCAGCCGGGCTGACAAGAGTTTTCCGATGAAGTCACCGGAGATTGCGGTCACACTTGGAGGCGCGGCTTTGCGGGCAAACGGCGGGTTAATAGTGGATGTACATACGCCGCAGCTGTTGATAGAAGTCGAGGTCAGGGAGCAAACCTATATATTCACGGAGCGTATAGCAGGGCTTGGCGGAATGCCGTATGGTAGTGCGGGCAAGGCGCTGGTGCTGTTTTCGGGCGGTATCGATTCCCCGGTTGCGGCGTATCTTATGGCAAAGCGGGGAGTTGCAATAACTGCGCTGCATTTTCACTCCTATCCTTTTACAAGTCCGCTCGCACAGCAGAAGGTTACGGACCTCGCAGGGGCGATAGCGCGCTATACACGCAGATTAAAGCTGATAAAGATTAATATACTCGAAATTCAGAAAGCGATTAAAGAAATTTGTCCGTCTGAAGAGATGACCATACTCAGCAGATGCTTTATGATGATATTAGCTTCGCGTATTGCCGAAAGAGAAAAGTGCAAAGCGATAGTTACCGGCGAGAGCATCGGACAGGTGGCAAGCCAGACGATGGAATCAATAAGCGTGACATCTGCAATGACGGAATTTCCTGTTTTTAGACCGCTTATTGCCTCTGACAAGACGGAGATAATAGAAATTGCCCGTTCGATAGGCACTTTTGATATATCTATACTTCCATACGAGGATTGTTGTACGGTATTTTTGCCTCCGAGCGTGGTGACTCGTCCAAGGCTCGAAAAAATTCGTCAATCGCTCGCGCTGCTGGATGTTGAGAGTCTTGTTTCAGCTGCTGTGGAAACAGCCGAAATAGAAAATATTATCTAAAGTGCCAAAATGTACCAGCTGCATTTGCCGGAGAGTTTCGTTCATGCGCTTCTAAGGCGTTTATTTGTACATTTTAACTGTTTATCTATATGAAACACCCGTAAGTGTATTTTCTTACGGGTGTTTTGCAGTGCTTTGTATTTTGAGATTTATTCCGAGCCGGAAGATGAGCTCTCGGTAGTGCTTTCGGAAGTGGTGCCGGTGTTCTCGGAAGTGCTGTCGGTACTGCTCTCCGAGGTGTTTTCCGCACCGCTTTCTGTTGTGTTCTCTGTCGTAGGCTCTTCGATCGGAGGCAGAGAGAAGTACGCGTCGAGCTGATCTGCATTGTATTTTTCGAGTTTGAATATCTCGGATGAAGGGATTATCGTCTTTCCGTCGTCGAGCATTATATCGCCGTTCTTCATTATTACAGCGCCTGGTTTCAGTATTTTTGTAGTGCCGTCGAGCATTTCGACAGGGTACGGCCTGAGTACCATTAAATCTCCGCTCATTAGAGTTTGCAGCGGTTCCATACCACGATACTGCATATTTTCTTTCTGTAGATGCTCTGCATGTGTTTCCTTGTTGTGCGCGTCGCATTCTTCGGTTGGCGCGTCGTATTCCGAGTCGCGGAGCTTGATGTTTTTGTGCTCTTTAGGATTGTACGGTTCGGGGCGTTTGACCATCACCTTGGTTTCGACTAAGTCTTCCGGGCAGAACTCCGTTGCAAGCTTGCCGGATGTCTTGCAGATTTTGACCTCTACATGTACGTCGTCTTTTTCGGTAGGCTCGAAGCCTCTTATAAAGAGGTCTGTGATTATGGTTTTGCGCGGATCCTTTAATGTGAGCTCAGTAGGAAGCTTGCCGGAGATCCTGTCTACCGAGACGCTGATTATTCCTTCTGGCATAGTAAAGCTCTGTGGTTCGAGATCGGAATGTACATCTTCCATAACCTTGCGCCAGAAGCCGGCGGTAAATTCCGAACCCATCGAGAGCGGTATGTTGATGTCATTTCCAAACCAGATCGCGCCGGTGTAGTATGTTGTAAATCCGGCGAACCATACGTCGAAGTTGTCGGAGGTGGTACCTGTCTTTCCGTATGCGGTGTGCGTACTCATCATTGCATTTCGTGCAAGACCCTCGGATACGGAGGTTCGCAGCATATCCTTGACAAGGTAGGCGACCTTCGGATCAAGAACCTGCTCGGGAGCAGGGCGCTTTTCCAGCAACACCTCGCCTCTGTTATTGGTGACTTTGGTGTATGATGTGACCTTGTTCAGCTGACCGTCGTTTGCAATGCACGCATATGCCTGTGCCATTTCGAGCGGCGATATGCCTACGCTCATTGCACCGAGCGAGACAGCGGCTAAGTTTACATCGTTTACCGGCCCTTCCTCCACAATGGTCGTTATACCGAAGTTTTTGAGGTACTGTATTACATTGCTGACTCCGAGATCATTTGCAAGTATTGCCGCAGGTACGTTGGACGACTGTCGGATGGCTTCGCGAATTGTGATAAGACCGTCGTAGAATACGCCGGATTGGTATGTTTCGTACCAGTTCACCGGCCACCGGACAGATGGGTTGCCCGAAAGGTATACAGGTCTGTCGTCTACTACTGATGCAGGGCTGTATCTTCCTGAATCCATGGCTGCTGTGTATACGGAGATAGGCTTTATTGCCGAGCCTGGCTGCCTTGGGTTTGTTGCTCTGTTGTAAAGCATGTATCCTTCGACATTTCTGCCGCCCACGAGCGCTTTCAGCTGGCCGGTTGCATTATCTACTATTACCATTGCTGCCTGAGGCTGAACCACCGGGCTCTGGCTTATTACAAAGTTGTCTGCGGAAATTTTTAGCGAGTTGTTTTCCGGATCGAGCTTGAAGAAGTCGGGATTATCGCGCAGGAACTGACGCGAAATGACTACATTGCCTTCTTCGTCAAATTTTTTGAACTCGTCGGGAATAAGCACATCTCTGCCGGTATAGATGTATATGGAGTCTACCACCCGCGTTGTGGAGACATATTCATCTCCGTTGTAGCCGTTCGGAAGCTTGAAGCTGTCGGCGACAACTATTTGGATTCTTTCCAAGTTGCCGTCCTCGTCGTAGTGAGGGTAGAATTTGAGCGTATAGTTTTTGAATAGGGTGAGTGAACCGGATGATGTGAATTCATATTCTCCGTCGTAAATAATAAGGTTTCCATCATCGTCGATCATATTGTCGTATCTCTGAAGATTGACCCTGCCTGTGTCGCGGTTTATTATGTCGCCGTCGGCATTGAAGGTTGGGGTGATTTTAGGAAAATATTCGTTGACTACAAAGTAGCCGAGCTTGTTCAGCCCTTGCTTGAGAATTTGAAGTTCTTCCGCTTCTTCGCCATATGCGTAGAATTCGTCTGGAAACAGTGTTCGTTCCGTTCCGGTAATCTCGCAGAACTTGTCTAAAGTGGGCGTGTCTGCTTTTCCTGTTTCTTCCAGTCCATTTTCTCTCTGGAATATAGTTATTGCCTCCACGAGCGCATTGCCGAAATAGTAATTGAAATTGTCTTTTTCAAAGTGGGATTCGAGCAAGCGCTGTGTGTCGAAATCAATGGTAGAGTAAATTTTAAGACCGCCTGAGTGCAGTACTTCTATGGCTTCTTTGCGAGTGTAGCGGTATTTTTGCATTAAGTCGTTGATGACGTCTTCTTTGACGATGTCGCTGAAGAACGACGAAATTTCTTGGCCGCGAAGCTGGACAAACTTAAGCTTGGTGCGCACATCGAATTCCAGACCTTCGTTTAGCTGCTGCTCGGTGATTTTGCCGTTTTCATGCATCAGGTACAGGCACGTCTTGTACCTGTTGAGGCAGTCCTCGTTGAAAACTATTGTGTAGAATTGGTCGCTGTCGTCTATGATATACGCATTTTCCGGCACGTCTTTTTTGGCGTATCTGAGCATTGGCGCATAGTAAGACGGCGCTTTGACTGTGCCTACAAGCAGCGCGGATTCGATGTAGTCGAGATCCTTGGCGCTCTTGCCGAAGTAGGTGTTTGACGCGGCCTCTATGCCGTAAGATTCCATTCCAAAGAATATGAGGTTCAGATATGCTTCGATTATCTGTTCCTTGGTGAGGTATTTTTCTAATTGTATGGTGTAATAAGCTTCTTCGATTTTTCGTTTGAGTGAGCGCTCCTGTCTGCGGTCGAACAGATAGACGTTACGCGCCAACTGCTGGGATATTGTGGAAACACCTCCGAGCTCGTCCTTGCCTAAAAGGTAGTTTAGCGTCGCGCCGATCATTCTCGTGACGTTAAAGCCCTTGTGAGTCATAAAAGTTTTGTCTTCGACGGCGATAAATGCATCGATCGCCGCAGGGCTTATATCGCTGTAGCTGACGACCTTTCTGAGTCCTTCCGATTGTATATACTCAAGAATTTTGCCGTTGCTGTCGAGTATTACCGAATTTTCGTAAAGCTGCTGAGAAACCTTGTTCGGGTCTATATCTTCCAAATCTTTGATTATGCTTCTGACATAGAGTACGACGATCGCAGCTCCGACGACGCCGAGTATGAGCATCGTCAGTACGAAATATTTCAAAAATACGAGAAATCCGCTGCGCTTCTTTTTTGGTTTCTCGTTTTTTGTATCTATTCTTCTGGTTGTGTCCATTTTTCCTCCATCGAATCATTATACCACATCGCCGTATCGGCGTGTTTTCATAAGGAGTCGTAATGATTAAAATTGTGTTAAAAACGCGCTGAAAATGGCGCGCGTTTCGGGTATAATCATTTTATGAATATGTATGGATTGACAGTGATGTTATTTGCGTTTGCGACGGGAGCGAGCGTGGGGTCGTTTTTGAATGTCTGCATTTATCGCATACCTGCGGGAAAGAGCGTAATTTCGCCGCCTTCAGCCTGCGATGACTGTGGGAGCAGACTTAAATGGTACGATATGATACCGATTCTCAGCGCATTATGGCTTAGAGGCAGATGCCGGATGTGCGGCGCGAGGTTCTCCGTTCGGCACGCATTTGTAGAGCTGCTTACAGGCGCAGTATTCGCGTACATCGTCTGGGCAAGGATTTACATATACCCCGGCGCGCCGTTTACAGGATATGGAGAGGCTTTGCTTGGAGGCGGAGGTTCGGAGTCGGGTGTCTTGTTTGCGGATGGTATCTGGGATCGGTTCAGTGCGCTTATAAGTATGTTTGGACAGCCGCGCTTCGGCATTTATGATTTTTGGATTGCGCTTGCAGAGGCTCTTGTAATCAGCAGTGTGCTGATAGTCGTGACTTTTACGGATATCGACCACAGGATTATTCCGAATAAAGTCGTAGCATTCGCCGCCCTCGCGGCACTTGGCTTCCTTGTTTTTTCCGGCTCCGTCCCGCTCGCCCTCAATCGGCTCGCGAGCTCCGCCGTCCTACTCCTCATCTTCTTCGCAGTCAGTGCGCTCACTAAAGCATTCGGCGCAGGAGACGCCAAGCTCTTCGCCCTCCTCGGACTCTACTTCGGCTGGCGCGCTGTCTGCATCGTGTCTGGCTGCTTCGTCTTAGCCGGCATTTGGTCTGTCGCCCTCGTCGCGCTCCGCCGCGCGTCCTCCCGTACGCGCCTGCCGCTCGCCCCGTTCGTTGCGTTGGCGTATATACTCTTGTTTCCCGTACTTTAGCCGACAGCAAACAACAGACACCCGCGGTCAGCAAATAAACATTTAATGGCAGAATAAAGACGGAATAACAAGTGAAATAAGGTTTGCAAGACTGAGTTCGAAAAACATTAGATTGAGTTTAGTCAATTTATATTTTATAATTGATAAAGTTTATGCAGATAGGAGAATAGACTATGGCACTTAATTATAAACCGTTATGGATACAGCTTATAAAAAAAGACTTGATGAAAGTTGATGTTATCAGAATGGCTGGACTTACCACCAATGTTATGGCTCAAATGGGGAAAAATAAGCCGATTACATTCAAAAACCTTGAGAGAATATGCAAGGCACTTGAATGTACTCCTAATGATGTGATTAGCTTTGATGATGATTATGGAAAGGAAGAAGATGAGCGAAATTAAGTTAAAAGATGAAAATTGGGTGAATGGACTTTATGATGAAATAAAGACCTTAGTCATTCATTCAAGAAACCACATTGTAACAGAAATAAATTTGACATTACTCCAAACTTATTGGGAGATTGGCAAGAGGATCGTTACGAATGAGCAAAATCATTCTGAAAGAGCAGAATATGGAAGAGCTTTACTGAAAGGTTTATCTAAGATGTTGACTAAAGAATTTGGGCGTGGATTTTCAGTTTCCAATCTACAATTTATGAGAAGATTTTACCAAGAATATGAAATTCAACAGACGCTGTCTGTTAAATTGAGTTGGTCACATTACTGCGAGTTATTGTCTATTAGTGATAAGAATAAGCGTAGTTTTTATGAAAAAGAAACTGTCAATTCTAATTGGTCGGTAAGAGAACTCAAACGGCAAATATCAACCTCTTTGTATGAGAGATTGTTGCTTTCTGCCGGAAAAGAGAACAAGGAAAAAGTATTAGAGTTGGCATTAAAAGGCAATGAGATACAGAGTTCTTCGGATATTGTCAAAGATCCTTATGTTTTTGAGTTTTTGGGGCTACCTGAAGAAAAGCCGATAATGGAGAGTGATTTAGAAAAAGCCTTAATCACTCATATTGAAAACTTTTTGTTGGAACTGGGGAAAGGCTTTATGTATGTCGGTTCACAGCAGCGGGTAACTTTAGGGAATACACATTATTATGTGGATATGGTGTTTTATAATAAAATACTCCGAAGCTATGTGTTGATAGAATTGAAAACTGGAAAACTGATGCCTGAAGCGGTGGGGCAACTCAATATGTATCTAAATTATTTCAGAGAAGAAGTAAATGACGAGATGGACGCAGAGCCGATCGGAATTATTTTGTGTACTGACAAAGAAAACGTACAAGCAGAATACGCACTAGGAGGTATTTCCAATACTATTTTTGCGTCGAGATATACACTGTATATTCCAAACAAAGAGGTACTTCAAGCTGAACTTGAAAAAGTGATTGGAGCTTATGAAAAAGATAAAAGTAAGCATAACCCCAAAAATGATTAAAATAGCATTCGAGACAAATGAGTAGGATAATTTCAAAACTAAAGGAAATAAATCTAACTGATAACGAAAATCGCCCGAAATCGAGCATAATCAAGCGCGCACACTCGAAATTGCCCGAAAATTCGGGTTTTCAGAAATTAAAAATTGTTATGGAAAAACACTGAGAAAACGATGCCAAACACCGCGAACTGGCTTATTTTGTAGGCGCTTTATTCTTCTGAACGTCCTTTGCAGCAATTTTGTCGTTTGCGGGAGCAGGAATATTTTTTGGCTTGTTTACGGTCAGTTTTCCCAGGAATTCGCTGCCCGGAGAAGTCTTTATAGCTTCGCATTCCACATCGCCCTTTACAGAGGCTTCTTCGTTGATTGTCACCGGTCCGGTGGTTTCGATGTTTCCGACAACTTTTCCGTAAACGTCGGCGGATTCCGCCTCTAAATTTCCTTCTAATGCAGCGTCCAAAGAGATTATCGCAAGCCCCTTGGTCTTGATATTGCCAATAACTTTTCCGTCTATGCACACAGAGCCTTCTGTTTCTATATCGCCTTTAATAACAGCTTTGCTCCCGACAATCACATCAAATTCTATTGTTTTTTTGAATAAATTCATAATTCCTCCGAAATTCATATGGCCTCCGCATTTTGTTGATTATTGCTGATTCAGCATTGTAAGTGGGTCAAAAGGTGTGTCGTAGTATCTTATTTCAAAGTGAAGATGAGAACCTGTCGCATAACCTGTCGCGCCCATGAGCGCGATAATATCCCCTTTTGAAACCGTATCTTTTTCTTTTACAAAGAGTTCGGACAGGTGCGCATATACAGAGTTGTACCCATAGCCGTGATCTATCATCACGACATAGCCGTAGCCCGGCGTGTAGCCTGAGTAAAATACATATCCCGAACCTGCTGCATATACTTCCGTACCCGTGTAATTGGCTATATCTATGCCGTTATGCATGCTCGTTACTCCGGTGATCGGATCCTGACGGTATCCGTAGCCGGATGTTATAGAACCCACTGTAGGAAATAGATCCGGCCTCGCGTCGAGGTAGTCGAGCTGATTTTCGAGGTCAAGCTTAAGCGATTTGAGCGTTTCCTGCTTCGAAAGAAGCTCGGAGGTTATCTCGTCCTCGGCGGAAAGCGAGCGCGCGATCTTCAAAATTTCGTCTTCGTTCCGACCGCTTATGGTCCTGTCTGCGCCCCTCGAAACAGCCGGCTGCAAATCCGAATTAGTCTGCTCGTTAAACAGTGTGACCAGCTCGGAAAGCGCCTTTTCGGTGTCCTGTATGTATTTCAGCCTTTCCTCGGTGAGATTTGCGCTCTCTTCGAGAGAGGATTTTAGCGCTGCGATTTGCTTTGTCGATGAATTCACTATATTTTCGAGGTTTGAAATTTTGTCTGTCTCTATTTTGAGGCTGATCTGCAGGTCGCGGTTGTGAGTGTCCAAAGCATTTGCACGGCTTGCGTTGTATATCATCGAAACCGCCAAAAAAAGATTTACAGCAAGAATAAGTCCGAGCAATACATACAGCACCACGAAGTTAAACCTTAACTGACGGGTGCTTTTGCCGGAATTGGGTACAATCATAAGCGTAAAGCGCTGTTTTTTTATAAATTCTTTGATTTTCATGCAGGCATATTATATCATAGACCCGAAAAACAGCAAATAAACTTTACTTAATAGATAAATAAGGGTAGAATGTAGTATGTATCTCGGAGGGACAGCTTGAAAATAGTGAACGAAAGGTACCAAATCGTCGAGGTTCTGTCGGATGAGTTCAATTCGACCGAATACCTTGTAAAAGACTTGCACAACTGGGGAATGCTCAAAGTTATGAAGGTCTTTGATGCCGATGTCCTGAGTATTTCTTTTTTGAAATACTTTGAAAGTAGTTTTGTTGACATTAAAAACCACAAGCATCCGAATATTGTAAATTTGTATGAATTTGCTCCTATTAAGTCCGCTCAAGGCGTAAAACTTGGGCTAAATCAGTTTTTTTATACCTACGAGCACGTCGACAAGAGGCAAATAAGCTATCTCGAATTGGAAAAATCACAGATTAACGATGTAATAATGCAGCTGTGCAAAATAGTAAGATACCTGCATTTTAGAGGCGTCGTGTACAGGTTTCTGAATTTTGACAATATCCGTATATATATGCATACAGATAATACCGTTCACGTAAAGCTGGTTAATCTTGCCGACATCAGCGTTTTTGAGCATCTTCACCCGGAAAGCTACGAATTTACAAGTGATTTTATTGCGCCAGAGATGAATTGGGGAGAGAACATAGGCTATTCGGTAGATATATATTCCCTCGGCATAATTCTGTATTATCTCTATTACAAAAAAGATTACAATGTCGAAGGCATGGCGAATATTCATTCGACAAATCAGCTCAACAGCTTTATTCTCAGGTGTATAAGCCAGATACCCGAAGACAGATTCCAGACGATAGACGAATTTATCAGCGAGGTTGAAAGGCTCATCTGGATCAATGTTACAAAGGATGATTACAGATTTTACGATAGGATGCACGACAGCACCCAGCTCATCGGTAGAGAATATATTATCGACGAAGTCATGGGTATTATCGAGTCAAAAAATCAGCGAAATACAAATATTAACAGCATATACATCGTTGGCGATTACGGCGAGGGCAAGACAAGAGTGCTGCGGGAAATTGCGCGCCTGTGCGGATTTAGAAAGCATTCGTTTGTAAGTGTCGAAATTGGCGCAGATTCGGGGGCGTACAGCTGTATTTCCCAGATTGTGAGGTATGTGCTCAGCAGCGACAGCGGTATAGTCAACTTGGTATCAAAGTACTGGAAGGAACTGAAAGTGCTCGTTCCGGAGTTTTTTCAGAACTATCAGTGGGGCGACAGCAATCTTGACATACACAGGGATCATCTTCGAATACTGAACAGGGCTGTCAAATTTGTTCAGGAGTATTGCTACAGTAATTGCCTGGTTGTGCTGTTAGATGGCGTAGAATACCTGCACGGTTACGATCGCGTGTTTTTTACGCAGCTGCTTAATTCGCAGCAGTCGCTAAGTTTTCTGGCAATTTTTGGCGTGTCCGAATTCAGCGTTTTTTCTGAATCAAATTATCTCGAGCTCAAGCTTGGAAATCTTACAAAAACGCAGATTCACAGGATGATAGAACAGATCTTGGGGATGAGCGATCTTCCGGAAGAATTTGTGGATCTTGTCATGTACGAGACAAACGGCAAGGCTTCGCTGATTAGAAGGCTCATGCTCGCATACTATTCTTCAAAGGTTGTATATTTTGACAGAGATAGGTACAGGTGGAGTTTTTCCAACATAGAGAGCGATTACGGCGTAGGCTACTATTCCGAATTTATGAAATTTAGAATGGATCTCCTTGATGGGATCAGCCAAACAGATTTAGAGATTCTCAAAAAAATGGCGATCATCGTTTCTCCGGTGGAAAAGCGCGTGCTTTTAGATGCATACGACATAGACGACAGCCAGCTTTCCGAACTGCTCGGCAAAAAACTGGTAAATATAAACGGAGACGGGCGATATTCCATATACGACAGAGATATAAAAAATCTGCTTTATAAGCGGCTTACGGATGACGAAGTAAGAGAATATTCGGCGGCGATGGTCGACGCATTTTTGAAAAACGATTGCATAGACAGCAGTATAGTGCAGTACATGAGAGATGCGGAGCTGTACCAAAAAGTAGCCGAGTTCGCGACGCTTATGGCGGGGGAGAGCTTCAAGGCAAAGGATATACAGGGTTTCATAAGCATGACAAGGATTGCCGAAGAAATGTATGTCCAGCTTGGTGATTTGCACAGCGCGGACAGGACAGCAGTATTTCTCGGCGATAAATTATACAATGCTGGCTTGCTGCAGGATGCGCTCTCTTTATTGGAGCACAGAGATTTTGCGGATATGGAGCACAGGTTTAACAGCAATATGTTGCTCGGCAGGACTCTGCTTATGATGGGGCGCAATGATGAATCATATGATTATATTTTTGCGGCGTTTAATCTCGCAAATGAACTCGAAAACGATGAATATATTCTTAAAACATACTACATATTTTTTGATTATTATTACGATATTTTGAATATCGACAAAGCGCGAGAGGTGCTCGGCAAAGCGCTGCAGCTTTCAAAACGCGCTGATTTACACGCATATCACTATATGTTTACGGTTAAATCAGGAGATCAGACTTTATTAAGCGAGTCTGAGATGCGCGAGATGTATCATGCGGCGTGCGACTATTTCGAACAGAAGGACGAGGTTGTATTTTTGTGCGGAATGCACGATTTGGAGGCTCAGCGCAGGTACTATGCGGAGGGCGATTTGGCGGGCGTGATCCGAATGTTCGACAGGTCTGAGGATATTGCGATCAGCAAGAATTATACATTTCACACAATGCTGTATCACCATCTTTTTGCCCATATCTGCTGGCATCACTCCATGTACGGTCAAGCGGCCGTGAGGCTCGAAAAAGCGATGGCGTACGCAAAAAACAGCGGAGCTTTGAATATAAGCGCTACGGCGCTCGCAAAGTATATTTCAACAAAAATCGAGTTGTGCGAATACAGGCAGGCGTATATCCAGATTTCAAAGTTAGAGTACGAGACAAAGTTTGTCAGTGGGCATAAAAACGCAACTTTGGATTTGTATTTTTACAAGCTGAAATACCTGCTTCTGATGAATAATATTATAGAGGCAAGAAGACTGAGGTATGAGCTTAGCTCCGACGAAGTGACCGATAAGCACAATGCGTTTAGGCTCAGAGTACTCGATATCAAGCTCACTTATTTAAGCGAGCTTCAGCGGGGAAAACTGGAACTCAAAGAGGACACTATAGTTGCTATCCATGAGCTGCTGTATCTTGTGGATTCTTCAGTGAACGCAAAGCTTTTCAGGGAATTGGTGCTCGATATAACACTAAATCTCATTCTTGACAGTGATATAACAAATGTCAGCTACTTGCTTAAGCTTGATGAGCAAGTAGCGCCAAAGTATACAAGCGAGAGGATAGAGATAACAAAATCTGTAATAAATACATATCTCAACCAAAATGCGGCGAGTGAGCTTGCTTCGCTCGTGGAAACCGTCGGTAAGGAGTCGCTCGAACTGCTATGGAGGCTTCATTACCTGAGGGGCAATATATTCTTTAGCAACCGCTGCTATGTGGAAGCTCTAAGGGCGTATATGAATGCATTTGAGGTTGTAAAGGATCTTTCGGACAGGGTTCCCGTTTCGAATCAGAAGCATTATATAATGAACGATCCCTTCAAAATGATTTTGAAGGTCAGGATTAACGACATCATAAAGCATATATGCGATACTGAGCGCATAAGGCACGTGGTCGAACCAAAAAAGATTATCGATGCGCAGGATTATTTCGACCTCTCTAACTTTGCTTCCATGATGGAGGACAATGAAATAGCGCTTAAAATCAGCGGAAGCTCCGCCGTTCTCCAGGATGTGGGCTTTATGAGCAAGTACAGCATAAACGACAACGCCAATATCAAGCAGATTTTGAGCCATATGGCGGATATGGTGTTTGCAAGGCGTGGGTTTATATTTGTGCTTGGAGAGAGCGAAAACTATGGCGATGTCATAGCTCTTAAGGCGGGTGATGAGCAGGGAGATTTCCTGAGATATATTTATGGTTCCGGCAGCGAGCAGTGCATCGTTGTAAATAAATTTAATGCTAAGACACAGACGCATCTTCTCAGGAGCGGTCAGTGTGGACTGATTCACATCCCGATTTTTGAGCTTGCCGGCGACAGGCGCAGGATCAAGCAGGAGGACATGCTGCGCCGAAGAAAAAAGATAGTTGCTCATCTCTTTTTGGAGACGGACGATGTAATAAACCGGTTTGAACCAAAGTTTCTCGATTATCTGGAGTCTTATTCGACTTTGATAGCGGTTTTTCTTGAAAGCGCAAAGCTCAAGCTGAGCTCGACTATGGACAAACTGACTCAGGTAAATCTGCGCAAGTATTTTGAACAGATTTTTACAATCACTCTTGCGGAATCGAGAAATACGGATGAAGATCTCTCTGTGATAATATTGGATATCGACAACTTTAAGGGCGTAAACGACACATACGGTCACAAGAAGGGCGATACCGTGCTTGCGGCGGTGGGTCAGATACTTCTGAGCTCCGTCAGGTCGACAGATATAGTTGCAAGGTACGGCGGAGAGGAGTTTATTGTTCTGCTGCCGAATACCAACGGGGAGCAGGCGTACATAGTATCCGAGAAGATAAGGCGCAATGTCGAGGCTGCAAGGCTGCTCGGCGACGATAGGCCGCTTACGGTGAGCCTTGGTGTTTCAAGCTTTCCCGGCGATGGAACGAATGAAGCGGAGCTAATCGAAAACGCAGATAAGGCGCTGTATTTCAGTAAAGGTCAGGGAAAGAACCAGACCACGCGGTGGACTCGCTCAATAATGAATCAGGCGAAGAGATTCGATACAATGACAGGCATCATTTCCGGCCGCGTAGAAGAGGATATCAGGCGGGTACAGGCTATGCTGAAGAGCATACTTGCGATGGGTTCGAACGGAGACAAGAACAAGGTACGCGAGGAGGTGTTCCGAACAGTTTTAGATATTGTAAACGGCACATATGCAGAGTTTTATGTTCTTGACGATTCTAAAAATGTTTTAGAGGCGGTAGGCTTCGAAATGGGAGTCGGGCTGCAGAAATTGAACGAATACGATTACAGAAATATCAGTAAATATGCGATGAGCAATACCAGCGACTATTTTATAGACTGGGAAAGACCTATAGGCGGCAGCGAGGATACTGCAGATTGGGAATCGATAATAGTAAATTCTTTCTATTCCGAGGGCATAAACGGGGTGCTGCTGTTCAAGGTGCCTATAAGTGTTTACGAGCATGGCTTTGCGGATTTTAACTATGTCGCTTCCATAAGAAAGGTCATCGAGCGCGCGATATTCTGATATCGGATATGCTATGCTTTATAAGGATATGCAATGCCCGGCGTGCGGGCGGCAGAAGCAGCGCGGACTCTACAATAAAATTAATAAAATGTAACATCAACACTGGTACGATAATAAAAAGGAGAATGAAGTATGTTGGTTTTGAATGGAAAAGAGCTCAGGCTCGAAGATTTGATAAATGTCACAAGAAACGGCGAACAAATCTGTCTTTCAGAGGATTCGGTTGAAAGGATCCGTTCTGCGGAAGAGTTTGTAAAGAAGGTCGTAGATGAAAAACGCGTAGTTTACGGAATTACAACCGGCTTTGGCAAATTTTCCGACGTGGTGATATCAAAAGACGAGACGGCGGCGCTTCAGAAAAACCTGATTATGTCGCATGCGTGCGGCGTCGGAGAGCCGCTTCCGGAGGATGTTGCGATCGGCGTGATGCTCCTTCGAATCAACAATTTTGCGAATGGCAGATCCGGCATCAGGCTCAGCACAGTCCGCACGCTTATAGATATGGTAAACAGGCGCGTTATACCGGTGATACCGGAGAAGGGTTCGCTCGGCGCTTCGGGGGATCTCGCCCCGCTGTCGCATATGGTGCTCGTAATGATCGGGCTCGGCGAGGCGTTTTACGGTGGCGAGAGGATTGACGGCGCGGAAGCTATGCGCAGAGCCGGAATAACTCCGGTTGAGCTCACATCCAAGGAGGGGCTCGCCCTGATAAATGGCACGCAGGTCATGACCTCGGTCGGCGCTCACGCACTATACGATGCCCTCAGGCTTTCCGCAGTGTCTGATGCAGCCGCTGCGCTTACGATAGAGTCGCTTAAAGGGGTTGTGGACGCTTTTGACCCGCGCCTTCATTTGGCGAGGCCGCACGCCGGACAAGTGAAAACCGCCGAAAATCTCAGGAATTTGCTCGGCGGCTCGGCGCTGACTACAAGGCAGGGCGAGATCAGGGTTCAGGATGCATATGCGCTGAGATGCGTTCCGCAGATACACGGCGCTACAAAGGATGCGCTCGAATATGTAAAATCCAAGGTCGATATCGAGATGAACGCCGTTACGGATAATCCGCTGATTTTTGCCGAGGATGATGTCGCATACAGCGGCGGCAATTTCCACGGCCAGCCAATGGCGCTTCCTTTTGATTTTCTCGGCATAGCGGCTGCCGAACTTGCGAATGTGTCGGAGCGTAGGATAGAGAGGCTTGTCAACCCGGCGCTGTCGGGCATTGCGGCGTTTCTTACCGAGAATGGCGGAGTAAATTCAGGCTTTATGATAGCTCAGTATGCGGCGGCTGCTCTCGTATCTGAAAACAAGGTGCTTGCTCATCCTGCGAGCGTGGATTCCATTCCGTCTTCCGCAAATCAGGAGGATCATGTAAGCATGGGGACTATCGCCGCGAGAAAGGCTGCAGATATTGTTTATAACACGTCTTATGTGCTTGCGATCGAGCTGCTGTGCGCGGCGCAGGCCATCGATCTTGAAAAAAATTCGGCGGGTCTGAGCCTTGCCGGCAGGAAAGTTTATGATGCAGTCAGGGGCGTTGTCTCGTACATGGACAGAGACAGAGTGTTGAATACGGATATAGAGAAAGTCCGCGGGCTTGTAATGAGCTCCGAATTTGCGGCGTTGCTTGCAGAGGTGATGTGATGGCAGACAACAAATTTATCGTATTCCGGCTCGAAGGCGAGAGGTACTGCGCTGCGGTGGAGCAGGTCAGGACGATCAGCGATTTCGGTTTTTTGTCGCGAATCCCCGCCGGACCGAGCTATATCGAGGGATTGTTAAATTTGCGCGGTGAGGTTATCCCTGTTGTGAACCTCAAGCGAAAATTTGGCATAGAAGAAAAGATTAAGTCGCAGAGGATAATAATTGCAAACAACGGGGTGGGGTTTTTGGCGGATGACGCCTCGCAGTCGATAACGGTTTCGGACGAGGAGGTGCTTGCTCCGCCCGTAATCGGATTTGGCGATAGTGCGAATTTTGTTTCTTCGCTTGCAATCTATGACGATGTTTTGCTGCTTGTAATCGATCTTTACAAGGTGGTTTCCGCCGATGTAATAGAGGCAGCGCTGAAAGCGAATTAGTTTAGAGAGCGATTTTGTTTTGGCAGAGGCGGGAGAGCGGTTGAATGCGTTCTCCCGTTTGTTGTGTTGTCAGATTCCTCGTCGAAGTTAAAGTAACGCTGACTTTTCCCGAATTCCTTCATCAGCCGCGTCTTGCCGACTTGGCGTGCGCCCTTCAGCACCATCGGCCGCTGTATTTCCGGTCTGTTAAAACCTGAATTGCTTTGCGTTTCAATGTAATCACCGTCCCTTCAAGGTGGTTGCATATAGTGCAGCACGTTTTTCAGTGGTTATCAACACGCGGAAACATATAGAAACACATTTTTCTGATATTATTCATGCTGGAATAACACATTTTTCTGATATTATCGATCGGACGGAAACACATTTTCTAAGAAGGTGCTTTTTAATTTTAGTCATTTCACCCGAATAAAAAAGTCGTGCTGCTGCTGTTGACATACTGTGGCGTAATATGCTACACTGTCACGGTAGCCGCTCGGAGCAGGCTTTAATGTGCTGTGCGCAGCCTGTGACGGCGAGAAAGGATAGAGGAGGAACATAGTGTACGCAATTTTTGGTGCATGTGGAAAGCAGTACAAAGTAGAAAAAGGTGATGAATTATTCCTTGAAAAACTGCCGGTCGAGGAGGGCGCAGAGTATGTGTTTGACAATGTGCTTATCGTATCGACGGATTCGGGCTTGAAGGTCGGCAAAGAAGCAGCCGGTGCAAAGGTCAGAGCAACTGTCGTAAAGCACGGCAAGGGTCCTAAGGTCATTATCTACAAGTACAAAAGCAAGAAAGATTACAGAAAGAAGCAAGGTCACAGACAGCCTTATACAAAAGTAAAGATTGAAGAAATAATAGCATGATTGTGTGTGAAATAGTCGGGAATACGATTGTGACCATGGAGGGTCACGCGGCACCGAACAGCGAGATAGTCTGCGCGGGCGCATCGTGTCTTGCAAGTGCTCTTGTGGAATCGATAGAGCTCGTAGCAGGAATACCCGATGATAAAATAGACATCGAGATATATGATGGTTTTTTGCACATCGACCTTGGAGAGAGCGCAAATGAAAAAAGCGACGCGCTCATGGGTTATTTCAGAACAGGTATGGAAGGACTGGCGCGGACATATCCGGAGTCGGTCGTAGTAATCAGGAGGAGTTATGAGGATTCTAAATTATAATCTCGAGCTTTTTGCGAGTAAAAAGGGTGTAGGTTCATCTAAGAACGGTCGTGATTCAAATGCAAAAAGGCTTGGAGTAAAAACAGCCGACGGTCAGTTTGTACCGGCAGGCAGCATAATAATCAGACAGCGCGGCACAAAGATCCACCCCGGAAAGAATGTGGGCAAGGGCGGAGATGATACGCTCTTCGCGCTCATCGATGGAGTGGTGAAGTTTGAACGCAAGGACAAAATGCGCAAGCAGGTAAGCATAGTAGCACAGGCTTAAGCATATGAGGGTGCCGGCAGGCGCCCTTTTTTTCGAGGTAATAATGTTTGTAGATAAGGCTAAGATAGAAGTTAGAGCCGGCAATGGCGGCAATGGCAGGGTAAGCTTCAGAAGGGAAAAATATGTTCCAAACGGAGGACCTGACGGCGGCGACGGCGGCGACGGCGGAAGCATATTCCTTGTAGCCGACGATAGAGTCAGTACGCTTATGGATTTCAGATATCAGACAAAGTACAGGGCGGCGGACGGCGAAGGCGGCGGCAAGCGCAATAAGACCGGTAAATCCGCGGATGACCTGATTATTCCTGTACCTGTCGGAACTCTTGTATTTGAAGCGAATAGCGGAAAAATAATGGCGGACTTGAAAAGAAAGGGCGAAAGTGCGCTGATTGCAAAAGGCGGCAAGGGCGGCAAGGGAAATCAGCATTTTGCCACGCCTACGAGACAGGCGCCGACATTTGCCAAGATGGGCACAAAGGGCGAAGAATACAGCGTAGTGCTTGAACTGAAGCTGATAGCCGATGTCGGATTAATGGGATTTCCTAATGTCGGCAAATCCACCTTGCTTTCGCGTACTACAAACTCTAACGCCAAAATCGCCAACTATCATTTTACTACGCTTTCGCCTAATCTTGGCGTCTGCAGACCTTATAAAAACAAGGAATTTATCATAGCCGATATTCCTGGGCTTATAGAGGGTGCGAGCGACGGAGCGGGACTTGGGCTGGATTTTCTCAGGCATATCGAGCGAACGCGCCTGCTTGTACACATAGTCGACGTATCGGGAACAGAGGGCAGAAATCCGCTCGATGATTTTCGCATAATAAACGATGAAGTCAGGAATTACAGCGAAAAATTGGCAAACAAAAAGCAGCTTGTCGCGGCGGGCAAAATAGATATTGTTCAGGATGAGCAGGTGTATAGAGATTTTGTGCAGGAGCTGACGGAGCAGGGCTTTGAAGTTTTTCCGATATCTGGCGTCACAGGTGAGGGCGTAGAAAAGCTTGTCGCCCGAATAGTAGAAATTCTGGATTCTGCGCCCTATGAACCGATATATGAAGATGCGGATATATATGAGCGCAAACAAGCGCCGGAGCAGGAAATCGAATACTATATGGACGGAGATATTTACTGCGCGGACGGCGACAAGCTCGAAAGGCTGCTTTTTTCGGCGGACCTCGAAGATGTCGAATCTATCAGGCATTTCCAAAATTCGCTGCGCCGCATAGGAGTTTTTGACAGGCTTCGCGAGATGGGCGTCAGCGATGGTGACACCGTGCGCATCATGGGATATGAATTTGAGTATTACGAATAGGAGGAGTTATGACAGGAAAACAGAGAAGTTACCTAAAAAGCCTCGGTCATAATTTAAAGCCGCTTTCGCAGGTAGGTAAGGACGGGATTACGGAGAATTACTTGAATGATCTGAATCAACTGCTCGAAGATCACGAACTTGTAAAAATATCTTTTTTGGAGAGCTTCGCCGAGCCGCTTGCAGAGTCTGCGCAGGAGATTATTGACAGGAGCGACGCCGAGTTTATTCAGCTTATAGGCAGAAAATTGCTGATATATAGGCAGAGCAGGACTAATCCGATGCTCGAAATTCCCGGCGCGGACAACAGGCGCGCAATAGCGAATAAGCAGCGCAAAGAGGCGCAGAAAAAAGTAAAATGAAGTACGGGATAATGGGCGGCACATTCAGTCCGATTCACATCGGACACCTGATACTTGCCGAGGAAGTAAGGCAGAGGTACTCTTTAGACAAGGTTTTTTTTGTTCCAAGCGGCACGCCTCCCCACAAAATCGGCAGAGTGTACGCCAGCGCGGCAGAGAGGTGCGAAATGGTGGAACTCGCAGTGCGCGAAAATGCAAATTTTGAAGTTTTAGATATCGAAATTTGCCGATCCGGCTACAGCTATACCGTAGACACCGTGCGCGCGCTGAAACACAGGCATCCGGACGACGAATTCTTTTTTGTTACAGGAGCGGACGCTTTAACAGGTCTCGACACTTGGCATAACTTTGAAGAATTGGCAAAAGAAGTCGTTTTTATCGGCGCTGGACGGCACGGCGTCTCACATAGCGGCTTGGTTCAAAAAACAGATTTTTTAGCGCAGAAATACGGATTTAAGATCGAACTCGTAGAAACGCCGCTTATTGCAGTATCTTCAAGCGAAATTCGGCGAAGGGTAGCCGCTGGTGAAAGTATTCGCTACCTCGTGCCGCGCGAAGTCGAGGACTATATAGCCGCTAAAGCGCTGTACCTCAGCAGGCATCCGCTTTATGAAAAAATGTTCGAGCTCACAAAAAACAGGATGAGTTCCGTTAGATTTTTACATTCCCTCGAAGTTGCAGCCGAGGCGAGGAGGCTTGCGCATATTTTCGGCGAGGATCACGAAAAAGCGGAGCTTGCCGGATTGATTCACGACTACTGCAAAGAAATCTCCGATGATGACGCCCGAAAATATATAGAAAAATACGGCATAGAATGGCATTCGTGTTTTGCCGAAAAACCGGGGCTTGCGCACGGAGAAATAGCTGCCGGAATGCTTTTGGAGAGCGGGCTTGTCGATGATGCCGCAGTGCTTGACGCGGTGCGTTGGCATACATACGGCAGCGGACAAATGTCGCAGCTTGCAAAAATTGTCTATGTTGCAGATATTACAGAGCCCACCCGCAGACCTTTTGCGGGTCAGCACGAAGTTCGCGCCGCGCTGCGTTATTCTTTGGATGCGGCTATATTGGCGTGGCAGCCGTTTAACGAAGCGCTTATACGGGGGGAATTTCATCCTAATAATGCTAAAATGTTTGAATCGATCGTCAGTGGAAAAAACGTGCAGACATAGTGTATAATGAACGTCAGGAGGATTTATGATAGAGATGATTTTTTCAGATAAGGCGCCTGCTGCTGTGGGGCCTTACTCTCATGCGGTGTCAAACGGCAATTTGGTATTTGTTTCGGGGCAGCTCCCTATAAAGGACGGAGCGCTTCTTACAGATGTTAAGGCTGCAACAAGGCAGTGTATAGAAAACGGCAGGGCAATACTTCGCGAGGCGGGAGCCGATCTTTCAAATGTTATGAAGACCACTGTATTTCTTTCTAATATGGCTGATTTTGCTGCAATGAACGAGGTTTACGCCGAGTATTTTTCCGATCACAAGCCGGCGCGTTCGGCGTTTCAGGTGGCGGCGCTTCCGCTTGGCGCAGTGGTGGAAATTGAGTTTATAGCGTCTTTGTAGCGTTTTACTAACAAATTTTAATATTTTTTTGCGGCGTTACGGTGCTGATTTCAGCGGCCCGATATGTATTTTAGAACGCCGATATTATTGGTCTAAAGAAACAGCCTTGCAGATGAATTTATTTTGCAGGGCTGTTTTTTGGGGAGTTAAATATCTGCTGATTTTCCATTATTTGTTTAATTTGGAGTTGTTTTTATTTGAACCTTTTTCTTTTAGGCGAGTTGGGATGCAGACCTACGAAGTATGCGGTGATCGTGACAGCCACAAAAACTATACATATCGCCGTTATTCTGATTACGAACCACCAGATGTCTATGCTGAACGGCTTAGCGTGTTTGTCTACGACATCGTCGAGCAGGTCGCGCCCGAAAAAATCGGCATTTGATGCGATGCCTACTGAACCGATGTGTCTGTCGCCTATGTATGCGTCTACGACGCCGAGCCTCTCTCCGGCGCGTATGGGAAGCGTAAGTTTTTTGTCCAATGTGGTCCTGAATTCTACTTCGCCGGGTTTAGGCTCGTCTATGAGCATTGATGTCAGCGGAGCCATCGTTACCAGCTGAACGACGGTTTCCTGCGCATCGTTGAGGTCGATTTTTGCAACAGGATCGCCCGCTTTTAACACATCGATGCTCTGAAAGCCAAAAAGCCCGTATTCCAAGAGTTTGCGGCTGTCCTGGAAAATCATGTCGTCTGAATTCATAACTACCGCAAAGACTGTGTGATGTTCATCCTGCGCGGAAGATACCAGACAGCGCCCGGCCTCCTCGGTGTAGCCGGTTTTTATTCCGGTTGCATATTCGAACATAGTCTGTACAGTATCTCCATAGACATCCTCTATGAGGTCGTACGACCCCGTGCCGCCAAACAGCAGCGCATTTGTGCTATACAGATACCTCGTTTCCGGCTGCTTATTTGTAGGTGCGATAGTGTATTCCGCTTTTGAAACTATTTCACTGAAAATTTCGTTCTCCATTGCAGCTCTTGCGATAATATACATGTCGCGCGCGGTTGTGTAATGTTCCTTGTCGTGGAGACCGTGCGGATTTACAAAGTGAGTCTGTTTGCAGCCGAGCTCCGTAGCTTTTTTGTTCATTATCTCGACAAAGCCTTCTATGCTGCCTCCCACATGTATGGCAAGTGCAGAAGCGGCGTCATTGCCGGATGCGATAAGCATTGCATGAAGCAGGTCGCGGATTGAGATTTCTTCCGCCACATCTAAAAATACTATTGAGCCTTCGACAAATGGGGATTCTTCATCCACGGATATTACTACATCGAGATCTTTTACATTTTCGAGCACTACAAGCGCAGTCATTATTTTTGTTGTAGAAGCCGGATATACCAATTCGTCGGCGTTTTTTTCACAAAGCACCTGATCCGAATTTCTGAGTACAAGTATGTAATTTTTGGCGTTGATTTTTGGTTCAGGTAGTATTTGAAAGTTTGTAGTGTCGCTCTGTTCGCTGCTCTGTCCGCTGCTCTGTTCGCTGCTTTGATTTTCTCCCTCCGGGTCGGCGTATACAGGTGCAAATTGGTTGGTGAAGGTGTGAGTGCAGAAAACCAGCATAAACAACACGAGCAAGCATCGCAATTTTGGGTGCGTTATTATTTTTAATCCGATGTTTTTAGCGTTAGTGTGTTGTATCATATATATTCTCTCATTCACATTCTCTCATCTAACTAAAATACTATCACAGCAAGGCGCTGTTATCAATGTTTATTGTAGTATCCGTCGACAATTTGCCAAAGTATGGTATTAGTGTTATAATATGGACAGATGATTCTGTGGATAGAACGATGATTCTGTGGGAGAATGGCGTAGTATGGATATAAAGAAAATATTTTCAAAACTATTCTGGCTGATAATTGTAGTGATCTGTGCATCCGTGTTCGGTTCGGATATTTTTGCCCCGAAAGAGGTGGTGATATATGAAAACGGCACATCGGCTGCGGCAACCGAATCTATGATTTCCGCGGTGTCCGAGCCGGAATTGTCGCAGCTTACAGAGGTCTGGAGCAAGGGCACTTTTGATACAGTACTGAATTCTTTGGAATATCATTTTGCAAAACACGGCGCAGAGGTGGGTGCAGAAGATATCGCAGATTATGCTCAAAAGGCGGCGGATTATCGGACAGAGGTCATCGGGGATATTTCGGTGATGTCGGCGCAGGAGCTTTCGGAAAAATACATTGTGAGCGAAAGTGCTGGTAAAATCCCGGCGCATAAGTACAAGAACAGGTCGGATAAACGCTATATAATTATCTCTGACGAAGGATACTATATATTGTCATTTGGAAGATAGCTGCAAATTATTTGAAATCACCACCATTTTATTTTACAACCAGCTTTCGCGTATTTTTGGTATAATCGTATAGGAGGTACACATGGTAGGACATATTAAGGATATAGAAGCGGTAATTTCGTCATCACCGGAAGCGAAAGGTGCATTTATGAAGGCGCTTATTTCGCCTAAGGAGGGTTGGGAAGGATATGTAATGAGGGTTGTGGAGCTTGAACCCGGAGGTTATTCTCCGAGACATTCTCACGACTGGCCTCACATAAACTACTGCCTCGATGGCGACGGCGTGCTGTTTATGAACGGAGAAGAGCACCCATTTCCTGAGGGAGGCTATGCCTATGTTCCGTCCAATCAGCTGCACCAGTATATAAATAAATCTGCGGACAAAAAGATGAGGTTTATTTGTATAGTGCCTGACAGAGGGCATTATTAAGAGTCAGCGAAAGCGACATCTGCAAATTATTGGTTTTGGAGGCGCAATGCTTTGGATAAAGAATGCACGCGCTGTTTCCGGCGCGGCAGGGCTTGACGAATGCATAAATTTGCTCGTCGGCGACGATGGTAATATTAAAAAAATTGAAAAATGCAGTTCGACGGATAGTTCCGCGGTTTTTTCGTGCGACGCGGATATTATAGACGCGGCAGGGTTTATGCTGTTTCCGGGGTTCATCGATTTGCATGTGCATTTTCGCGAGCCGGGATTTACAGAGAAAGAAACTGTTTACACCGGTTCGAGGGCTTCTGCCAGGGGAGGGTTTACCACCGTCGTGTGTATGCCTAACACCAAACCTGCGCTTCACAGTGCAGAGGTTTTGAATGAACTTTCCGAAATAATAAGGCGCGACGCGGTTGTCGATGTGCTGCCGTGCGGCGCGATAACAAAGGATATAGCCGGAATCGAGCTTGCAGACCATGCTGCGCTTGTAGCTGCAGGTGCAGCAGCTATTTCCGATGATGGCCGCACTACTATGAATCCGGATTACATGCTTGCCGCATACGCAAGCTCTGCGCGGCTCGGGATTCCTGTAATGACTCATTCCGAGGATCATGAAATCACATCTAAACTTGGCGGGGCAAGCTCTCCGCCCCAGGCAGAGAACAATATCGTAGAGCGCGACATCAAGCTTCTGACTGCCGGGGCTCATCTCCATGTGTGTCATGTCAGCACTTCGGGCGCAATAGAGGCAATACGGGCGGGGAGAGCTGCCGGCAAAAATGTCACAGGAGAGGCGACGCCTCATCATATCGCGCTGGATTTAAGCGTGGTCGACCCGGCGGATCCTATCAGCAAGGTCAATCCGCCTATACGCGAATTATCAGACAGGCTCGCTGTGATAGAGGCGCTAAGAGACGGTACGCTCAGCTGCATTTCTACGGATCACGCGCCTCACGAGAAAGAGAGTAAGGAACGCGAGTTTAATAAGGCGACCATGGGCATCAGCGGAGAAGAGACAGCATTCAGCGTGGTTCACACAGAGCTTGTCAAAAATAACGGATTTAGCTACACGAGGCTTGTAGAGCTTATGTGCGAAAATCCTGCAAAAATACTGGGGCTTGGCGATCGCGGAATACTTCGCGAGGGATGCCTTGCAGATCTTGTGCTGGTCGACCCGAATGCAGAGGTAGTAATCGATTCTGCCAAATTTGTATCAAAGGGAAAGAATACGCCGTTTAACGGACGCACATATGTGGGCGAAGTCGTCTGCACGATTAAGCGCGGCAAAGTCGTGTACCGTCAGGGGGGAGAAAGTATTGCTGATAGATAAAGTTATTGAGAAATGCAGGGAGCTTGACTCCTGCCTTATAGTCGGTATCGACCCGGTATTTGAAAAACTTCCCGAAGATGTACGGAGCGCGGCGCTAAAAAAATACGGAGAAACCGAAACCGCCTTTGCGAGCGCGTTTGTTAGCTTTGGTCAGTCTGTCATAGACGCGGTAGAAGGCATTTCCTGCATTGTAAAGCCGCAGCTTGCGTACTTTGAGGCGTTTGGGGCTGCAGGCGTCGGTGCGTATGCCGAAATTGTGCGGTATGCAAAATTAAAAGGTTTTTTCGTAATTGCAGATGCAAAGCGAGGCGACATAGGTTCGACTTCGGCTGCGTACGCGAGGGCATTTTTGGGAGATTCAAGTCTTTCTGCTGATTTTGTCACCGTAAATCCCTATCTCGGTAGCGATTGCATAAACGAATTTTTGAAATTGGTCGATGAGCGCGATAAGGGGATTTTTATATTGGTAAAAACTTCCAATCAATCGAGTTCAGAATTACAGGATCTTGAAGTTGGCGGAAAAAAAATATATGAAATATTGGGCGTGAGGGTCAATGAGGCTGCCCGTGCAAGGACAGGCAAATATGGTTATTCGCAGGTTGGCGCGGTTGTAGGGGCGACCTATCCCGGCGAACTGGCTACACTGAGGTCAAAGATGGAGTGCACCCCGTTTCTTGTACCTGGCTACGGAGCTCAGGGCGGAACCGCTGCTGATATTGCTGCTGCCTTTGATGCTCAGGGCCTGGGCGCATATATAAATTCCTCTCGTGGGATTATCTATGCAAAAGACGAAGGAGCAGGTTATGCTGACGCAATGCGCAGAGCGGCAATCAAGGCGCGCGACGATATCAGGACAATAGGCAGATGAACGCAAAAAAAATAAGCAAAGAGTGCAAAATAATTGAAAGAGAAGTGCTTCTTAAGCGCGGAGAAGAACTCGGCGAGGGCGACGTAGTTAGGCTTCGCCTCAAATGGGATGGCGATTCATATCCCGGCTGCTTTTTTCAGCTGCTTCCGCGTAACGAATACCTTAGAAGACCTATTTCGCTTTGCGGCAGCGGAGAAGGTTATATCGAACTTGCCATAAGGGTTCAGGGCAGCGGCACACACGAGATTGCTTCAAGATGTATAGGCGACGCAGTAGAATGTTTTGGACCGCTCGGCAGGGGATTTGAGGTCGGCAAGGGCGGCAGGTTTCTTGTGGTCGGCGGTGGTATAGGCGTTGCGCCTCTTCAGCCTCTCGTCAGAGAACTCCGAAAGCTTAATCCCGAGTCGATTATAGATTTTGTAGAGGGTTTTAGAGACATTCCATATCTGACAGAGATGGCGACGCATATTGCAACCGAGGATTTGGAAATTAACTTGGATTCATACGAATTTATGGGAGTGAACTGTTCTCGCGGAATGGTTGGACCGCTTGTGGAGACTCTGCTTTTGCAAAACCATTATGATGAGGTATTCGCATGTGGTCCGGAGGTTATGCTGGACGCGCTGGGCCGAATGTTTTTAGAACGTGGGTATGATGCGCAGCTTCTGACGGAGGCGCATTTTGCCTGTGGCGTCGGAGCTTGTCTCGGATGTACGAGAGAGACTAATCGCGCAGAAAAATATGCGAGAGTATGCGCCGATGGCCCTATGTTCAGAGCATCGGAAGTGGTACTTGGCGCCGGAAAGTGTTCGTGCGGCAGTGCGCGCTCCGATTTGGATGCGAGCCTGGATTTCGGTATTAATTTGAATACCGGCGCAGATGCCGAAAAGTATTGTCATGAGCGCGGAGGTGCTAAGCCGCAAATCGGCGTAGATGCTGAGGTTTGTTCAGACGGCGCGCTTGCAGTCAGTTTAGGAGGGCTAAATCTAAAAAG
>JBHAZV010000014.1:0-26404 GCA_041781135.1 Acidaminobacteraceae bacterium | reverse complement strand
GCTCTGGTAAGAGTTTTATCGAGCATGAGGTCACCGCCGGTACCACCGGAGATGAAGCCGAAGTGCTTAAGGTTTTCAGCATTAGAGTTGCCATCGATAGCGAACTGGTTAGCGAAAACCGGCAGCGATGTGAGTACAAGCTGTCAAACAAGCTGTTAAGTTGATTTTGTTATAAAAGTAAAGTATAATTTTGGTGGAACAGGCCTTAGAAATGCCCTTCAACAAGCACAGGAGGAGGTGATGTGATGCAAGTCAAGGTGAATATTTCTAACGAAATTATTGATTGGCTTATGGCAAATGTTCAGATCGATTCTTTGCCAAATAATGTAAGCAGCAATCTTAAGCTCTGGCGTGCCGGGAAAAAAACACCTACTTTCAATCAGATTGAAAATGCGAGCAAAGCAACCGGAGTACCTTTTGGGTACTTCTTTTTGCAAACTCCGCCTACAGAAAATCTTTCCCTCGTGGATTATAGAACTGTTGACAGCGCCGCGCTTGAAAATCCGAGCCGAAATCTTGTTGAAATTATCCATAATATGGAGCTTGTGCAGGAATGGGCGAGAGAACACTTGATTTCTGAAAGTAATTCTGCGATATCTTTTGTTGGCGCCCTTAAGCGACAAGAGAATGTGCAGATGTTTGCCGATTCTGTAAGAAAAATATTGCGTATATCTGATGGTTGGTTTAGCAAATCCCAAACTACTGAGGAATATTTCCGTTTAATGCGTTCGGTTATAAGTAATTCTGGCGTTATTGTTATGATGAGCGGAATTGTAGGAAATAATACCCGCAGACCTCTGGATATAAACGAATTTAGAGCGTTCACTTTGATTGATGAATTCGCTCCGCTAATATTTATCAATTCCAACGACTCTGTTAACGGCAGGTTGTTTTCTTTGCTGCACGAATTCGCGCATATTTGCATTGGCGAAAACAGCCTGTTTAATGACCGTTATGGCACAGAAAAAAAGATTAAAAAAACCGAGGTAATTTGTAATGCCGTAGCTGCCGAAATAATAGCGCCGCAAGCGCTGTTTATTAAAAAGTGGGAAACAGAGTACCATGGCGCGGAGGCAGAGTGTAGAATACAGGCTTTGGCAAAATTTTTCAGATGCGGTATTACAGTCATTGCCAGAAAAGCATTAGATAACAAATTTATTGATAATTTGCTGTATGAAAAAATCGCAAAGGATGCCGCGGAACAATATAATGCTCGGCGTAAGAAGCATAAGGGCGGAGATTACTATCGTACAGCAGTCAGTAGAATAGATAAACGTTTTTTTGAAATGCTGCTCGAAAGTGTAAAAGAGGGTAAAACCCTTTATTCTGACGCTTTTCGGCTTACAAACACAAATCGCAGAACTTTTGCGGAAATAGCAAAAAAACAGGGGGCTTTCTTGGATGAATAGTGAGATTTTTCTTATAGACGCCAACTCCTTTATAACACCTTATAAGCTGTTTTACTCATGCGAGTTAGCTCCAAGATTTTGGTCGCAAATGGGGATACATATAAAATCCGGTCGTATAGCAATCTTAGATGTGGTAAAGGACGAAATTTACACGAATAAGGATGCCCTTTCAGATTGGCTTGACACCGTTGGTATTTCAAAAATTATAGATCGCCGTAAGCAGCCCATAATATCTCGGTACAGTGAGGTTTTGCATCATGTGCAGGAAAATCCTTGTTATAAAGATACAGCGCTGAACGAATGGGCAAAAAAATCAGTCGCTGATGCGTGGCTTATTGCGGCAGCATCAGTATATAACTATACAATAATAACATTTGAAACTCCAAACAAGGGACTAAACGCAAACAGTCAGAGTAAGAGGGCTAAAATCCCTGATGTTGCCGGCTGCTTTGGTGTAAAAGTTCAAAATTTGTATTATATGATGAAACAGTTGAATATTAAATTATAGAAGCAGTTTTGCTGCAAAGAACAAAGTTTTTCTGCTGATAAAACAGATAGGTTTTACAGCATAAAATGGTATTATTTTTATGTAGGAGAATTTGATTCAAAGGAGCGCTATTTTGCGAAACAGATTGATATACGGAGCTTGCGAGCCCAATATTCTGAATTTTATAGATGCGGAGAAAATTAAAAAGGAAGAGCAGAAAACCATTGTGATAGTGCCCGACCAGTACAAGCTCGAAATGGAGCAGCTGCTCGGCGAAAAATTCGGCGGCGTACTGCTCCATGTTTCGGTCATGAGCCTAACAGGTCTTGCCAAGCGGGTCGCGGCCCATGAAGACATTGTTCCTATTACTGCCCTTGGAAGGCAGATGTTTATCTCCGCCGCAATGGATTCTAAAAGGCGGAAGCTAAGGGCTTTTTCCAGAAACCGCAATAAGCGCGGTTTTATCGAGGAGCTTGATTCGATTCTTTCAGAAATGACTCAGCCCATCGACACCTCCGGCATCGACAATGAAACGCTCGCAGATAAGGTAGCGGACATAAATGTTATCTACGAGGCGTACAGAGAGATAACGGCGGGCAAGTATGTCGGCGACGAGAACCTTATGGTTAGGGCGGCAGAGCTGGCTCAGCACAGCGCGATAGTGATCGGAACAAGGTTTTTTATAGCAAAGTACACGCATTTTACGGACAGCGAACAGCTACTTTTCAGGGCTTTGCTTGAATTTTCCGCTGGTGTCGAAATGACGCTGCATTATGCAGAGGGCAGGAGGGTCTTTGCATATACGAAGCGCCTGATGGACGAGCTGCCGAGCGGCATTGCGGCGGTGGAGGCGGATTCTGATGAATGCGGCGAGGGAAAGGGCCGCAAAATCGCAGAGGCGATATTTGCGCAGGATGCCGGGGGGCTTGCGGAAATACTGAAAGACAGCATGAGTGAATCCGGCGGCACGATAAAATACGACAGCTCCTTTTTAGAGGTCTACGAGGCGGAGAGCCGCAAAGCAGAAATGGTTTTTGCCGCTTCAAGGATTCACAGGCTGCTTGCGGCGGGCGCACAGCTTTCGGAGATAACCATTGTCTGTCCGAAGTTAGAAAGCTACCTCGGTCTGATAGAATATGCAATGGGAATTTATGATATACCGTATTTTATCGATTCTGACAGGACTTTTCCTCAAAATCCTCTAAAAAGCTTTGTGGACGCGCTGCTTGAATACAGCGTATCTCCGAGCCGTGAAGCAGTTTTGAAAATGCTCAGGACGGAGCTGCTGCCGCTTACAGAGGCAGAGAATTACAGATTGCTGCTCGACATAACAGAAAAAAGGTTTTCGCTTTTTGCGGCAGCTTTGCAGGCTGGTTCTGAGGCGGAGCGTGAACGCAAAGCCGCGGTTAGCGGCGTAAATTTTTTTCCGGCTTTGGATGCGCGCGATACGGAATTTTCGGCTGACGGCGCAGGCGATTATATGGGTTTTGACGGCGGTCTGCACGACCGACTTAGGAGTATGTTAGCTGAATTGAACCTAAGACATATTTTTCGCGGCGAAGAAGTGGAGATAGGCGAATTTGTTCGGGAGCTTTATGCGGTCCTTACAAAACCGCTTGTTCCGGGCGGCGGCAGCGTGATGTCGCGCTGTGAGCAGCACAGTTACAAACTCGGCAGACTCAGCGGCGAGACATCGTTCGAGATGGAGTTTGGCGCGCGCATCTGGAACGCATTTATTGAAACGCTCAGGCAGCTCAGCGAACTTGCCGGAGTTGAGCAGGTGCGCCGTGCGCCATTTTCGAGAATACGTTCGCTTATAATTGCGCATATGAGCAAGGTTTCGGTTGCGCGGATTCCAAGCCATACGGAATATGTGACGATAGCGCCGCTCGGCAGGGTCAGGGCGCAGCGCGCCAAGTATGTAGTTTTGGTTGGTGCGGTGCGTGGAGAGCTTCCAAATATTTCGGCAAGAACAAAGGTTTTGAGCCTTGACGAACAGAATACATTGCTGGGTTCGGGCAGGGTGCGGCGTTTTAAGGCGTTTGAAGATGCGGAGCGCGAGGCGTATCAGATATATGCTTTGCTCATTGCGCCGCAGAATAAGCTGATTATTACTTATCCGGACGCTTCTAAATCAGTGATTTTAGGGGAAATATCGGCGGCCGCCGAGTTGCTTGCGGGCAAGGCCGGGTTGAGATTTCCGACAGCGGACCCGGAGGGAAAGCCGCGGCGCGATGCCGAATATTACAAAAAATTTTTAGAGCCGGTCCGGTTGTCGCCGGACGGAGCACGGCGTTTGCTCGTTCGCGGCAGATCAATAAAATCATCTGATTCTGCGCTGGCTGTTGCGGACGGTGGTCTTGCCTCTGCGGGCGGTGGTCTTGCTGCTGTAGACTGTGGTTTTGCTTTTGTGAAAGGCAGTCTTGCTTCTGCAAAGGGCGGATTCGTTTCTGTGGATGACGATTCCGGTAGAGAACAGAATTTTCTGCGGATATCGCTCAGCTCCAGCGGAATAGACGAATATTTGAATTGTCCTTATAAATACATGCTGCACAGGCTGCTTGGAATAGGCACACTCGAAGTAAGTGAGCTGAACAGCCTTGAGGCAGGCAATATTACGCATTATGTGCTGGACAAGTATGCGAAAAAGTATTGGACGAACGGTTCGGAAGTCCTTAGCAATAAGGCGGAAGTTTTTGGCAATAAGGCGAGTTCCGGCGCTTGTAATGCAGAAACCGCAGAGGGTGAGGCGCGCTTTTCGGCCGCGAATTTAGTCGCCGAGGGCGACGCGTGCTTTTCGGTTGCGCATTTAGCTGACGAGATCGAAAAAATGGACAGCGCGATAAGAGAGCGCGTGCGCGGACTGCTCGCATCAGCTTCGAGGGTCGGCATAAGTTCGGCTATGTACCGCAAACGCTTTGAGGACGCGGTCACAATGTATATCAAGGCGCTTGAATATCAGCTTGCAATGGGTAAGTACGATTTGGTGCAGAGCGAGCAGATAATTGCATTTACAGAGGTTTTGACTGCGGAGAACGGCAAGAAGATCATAATAGATTTTTCGGGAAAGGCGGATCGGATGGATTTTAGCGCCTCAGGCAAGTATTATAGATTGATCGATTATAAAACCGGGAAAGAACAGATCGGCGTTAAAAAATTTTTTGAGCTTGAGTACACTCAGCTGATGCTTTATATGTATGCGCTTGGAAAGACCGCTCCTGACAGGGTTTGCGCAGGGATGTACATTTTTAATTCCGATGATCGGCGTCACAATAAAGTGTCGGCAGGCGTATCGGGTAAGGGTGAATCCGGCTCAAATGAATCCGGTTCAGGCTCATTCGGTTCAGATGAATATGGCTTGGGCTTATCCGGCGTGGACGTATCCGGCGCTGGGGATGGATGCGAGATGGCGGAGGGTGTATCGGATATTGCGGCTGCGGGTGTCGATTTAGAGGCGGAGGATATAGCGGCTGCGGGCGGCGTTTCGTATGCCGGCGTCGCTTCGGAAGCGGTTGAACATTTTAAGAGTTATCGGCTTAACGGCGTATCGCTGGATGATGATGATGCGGCTGCGGCTATGTGCAGGTATAGTGGCTATGAGAATACAGTTTGCGACGATGATAAGATGCTTTCCGATGCCAACGCGAAGTCCGCTCAAAAAGAGATTTACGAAGCGACTGTTAGGGAAGCGGAAGAACAAATTTTTGGAAAAGCCCCTCTGCGCGAATATCTCAAAGCGATTGGAACTGCGGCGTTTGGGAATATCATAAAGGAATACGGTGCGGTTGAGAGTGGAATAATTTTTGATTTTTCGCAAATGATAATTCATTCGGTGGCTGCCGAGATTGCGGACCGCAGATTTGAGGTACAGCCGGGTAACCACTGTGTTTACTGCAATTATAAGGCGATGTGCCGAGGCGGAGGCATTGAAAGCAATGGGTAATTTGGACAAAAACCAGAGAAGCGCGGTTTTTTGCAATCACGACAGGATACTTGTGGCGGCAGGCGCAGGAACCGGCAAGACAGAGGTTATGACTCGGCGCATAGTCAGAATAATCGAGCAAGGAGCGCAGACCGGGCGCTCGGGAATCGAAAGTTTTTTTGGTGCTGACCTTTACAAGCGCCGCGACAGAAGAGATGAAAGGCAGGATAGAGAGCAAGCTGAGGACGCGCGCCAAGGATTTGTCGCTTGACGCCGGAATTCGCGAATACCTGCTGGAGCAGGCGGCGGCAGTCGACAGAGCTCATATACAGACTTTTCATGCGTTTTGTTACGACATTATGCGCGAATTTCATCATTTGCTGGACGGAGGCGCGACTGCTGCAGTCAGTGAGGCATCTGGCACTGCTCCGACTGAAGGCGCCGCTCTGACCGAAACCGTCGCTCTGACTGAAAGCTCTGCTCCGTCTAAAGGTGTTGCTTCGGCTGAAAGCAGCGTTTTAGCTAAAAAAAGTGTGACTGACGCCGCTTTGTATTTTGACCCTGATGCGCGCGTGCTTTCCGAATTTGAGCGAGATGCTTTGTTAAGCAAGGCGTGGGATGAGGTGATTGATGATATGCCTGGCGGCGAGTCGCAGGTTGCGGCCGGTTATAGATACTGGGATAAGCCCGGAGCGGCAAACAAGCTCAAAAAAAATGTTTTAGAGCTGATAACATTTGCCGAAAACGACGTCGATTTTGAAAAAAAACTTGAAAATTCAAATCTCTATTCGCCTCGAAATGTCGAAAATCTTCGCGCGGCGGCAATTTGCGCTCTCGGATATTACGAAAATGAAATCTATTCCCTTGTGGCGCGGTATAGAGATGCGGTTCAGGCTCTTCGAAATCGTGACGCCGATTTGGGCGGCGCGCTTTCCAAGCAGATTCAGAAATATGACGAACATATAGACGAAGCCGAGAAGCGCGCGCTTTTGGCGCTTGTAGCTGTGCGCCGCACTTTTGACGCAATTTGCGGCGCTGTTGATTCGAAATCAGCGGATGTGTCGCAGCAGGAATTGGCAGAAAAAAGAATTGTGCACCCGTCGCTTCTGAAAAACGCAAAGGGCATTCAAATTAATTTGCAGCTGCACGGACAGAATTACGAGACGACAGACGCACTGGCGGAAGACTTAAAAAAAATTAATAAGCAGCTTGGCGATGTTCGAAAGGAGCTGCTGAATATAGAGGGCAGCCGAGATATTCAGCTTGCGCAGTTATCGGAATATGCAGACGCGCTGATATCGCTTGCAAAAATGACAAAGCGGCGATTTCAGGAGCTTAAGCGGAAGGAGGGGGCGATAGATTTTTCGGATCAGGAGCATATCGCTTTTGCAATGCTTACCAACCCTGATATGAGAGAGGTGTTTGACATTGTCACCGGAAGGCTCAAGTATATTTTTGTAGACGAAAATCAGGACACGAGCGCTGTGCAGAACATGATAGTAGAGCGGCTCGCGTCGCGAGGGGCGCATCTTTTCCGGGTTGGAGATGTAAAGCAGTGCATATATGCGTTCAGAAATGCAGATCCGAGTATTTTCAAAGAGCAGCTTGATAATGCCGTGCTGCCGGATTGCTCCGCCGATTTAATTGCAGGCCGAACCCCCGGAGCTGGGTTCGATGAGCAAATCATCAGTTCCGTCGAAGAAGTTGGTGAAGAAGTTGGTGAAGAAGGCGGCGAGAACGCGGCGCGGCATGAAAGCGTCAAAATACCGCTGAATTCCAACTATCGAACCGTACAGCCGGTGCTTGACTATGTAAACGAAGTTTTTCGTAAAGGTATGCCGGAGCTTTACAAGGGAGCGGATCTCGTCAGCGGCAGAAAAACTTTGTCTTTGGGAAAATCCGGGAGTTCCGCAGGCTCGGAGCAGCATAGTTCGGATCGTGGTTCGGATCATGGTTCAGATCATGGTTTGGGTTATGGTTCGGATCGTGGTTCAAAAACCTATGGTTCAAAGCCGCATGGCGGGGCTGTCAGGTTTTTTACGACAGAATCGGCACAGGATTTTGGAATTTCAAAGGATGAGCGGCAAGCCGAAATTGTCGCTCGCGAAATAGCGAAAAAGGTGGAATCCGGTGCAAAATATGGAGATTTTGCAATTCTGTTCAGAAGTCTCCCGAATGTGGCAATACCATATCAGCGAGTTTTTGCGCGTTACGGAATCCCGCTTGCCGTGCAGACCGAAGGCAGCTATTCGGATATTCCTGAAATAAATCTGGTACTTGCGGTTCTCAGAGGGATATTCAATCCGTGCTGCGATGCCGATTTTGTGGCGGCGGCGACCTCTCCTTTCTTTTATATGGAGCTTGACGATTTTGCCGAGCTGTCCGGATTTAGAAAGCGCGGTCAAAGCTTTTATGCGCTATGCATGTCGGTTGCGGCTTCGGGCGTCAACCCCGGCACGGAAGGCGCTGTGGCTGATGCTGCTGCGGCAGATATAGGGGCTGATTTTTATATGGACGCTGCGGCAGACGTAGTAGCTGACGCTTATGCGCGTGCTGAGGCTAATAATGTCGGAGCTGACGCTTATGCGCGTGCTGAGGCTAATACCGCTGCCGTCGGAGGAGAACTAAGGAGGCGCATATCTGCTACTCTCGAAGCGATGAGATGGCTCAGGGGCTGCTCGCAATATATGTCACCTCCGGAGTTTATCTGGAAACTTTATGAGCGGCGCGAGTTCTTTGACAGACTCGGCAGAGAAAGTCTTGCAAACTTCGCCGCAAGGGTATCAGAGCTTGTTGTCGGAACAACGATTGCAGAGTATGTAGAAATGCTGAGAAATGCAAATATCAAGACTAAGAATGCACTTGCAGAGGATTCCAATACCGTTAAGCTGATGACTATGCACAATTCAAAAGGAATGGGTTTTCCGCATGTTTTTTGCGCGAATCTCCAGAAAAAAGGCGGCGGCGGTACTCAAGATTTGGCTTTTGCCTCGAAATTCGGCTTTGCGATAAGCGGGAAGAATTCAATATATAATATCATACGCAAAGTCAGCGACGCTGTCGAGGCGGAAGAAAGCATGCGGCTGCTGTACGTAGCATTTACAAGGGCGAAGGATACGCTTACGCTTATTGCGGACAATGACGTAAAGAACAGCGATTCTTACTATAAATTTTTGTCGTCGGGATTCAGCGTCGTGCCTGAGCCGTACGACTATGGAGCGGATATTGGACAAAGCGCAGTATTCGGAGGCAGGGCGCGCCTCGGCGTGGGCATAGGCGCTGCAGCAGGGGTCGATTCGGCTTTGAATTCGGCGGCGAACACGGATGAAGGCGCTGCAACCGCTGCTGTTGACAAAATTGGTGATATTTCCGATGCTTTCACGGATGGATCAGCAGGCTTGGGTACGACAATCACCGGCGCGGCAGCCGTGCTTGTCGGAAAATTCGGCGATGTTTCCGGCGATTTTGCTGACAAAGCGCCGGACACGGGAATTGCGGACTTTGGCGCGGCAGACAACGGCGCGTCAGGCGGTTCGGATTATTCTCGCACCGTAGCTGACCCGAATTTTTTGCGGGCGCGCACTGCGGATTTTTTAGAGAGAAATTATGCGCTCGAATACGGACGCGAAAGGCATAGGGAGCTTGAACTTTTCGATTTTTCGCGGCTGCTTTTTGATGCAGGCGAAGCCTTTTTGCGAGGCGAAAAAAATGCCGCAGACGGCAGATTTTCCCAAAAATACAGCGACAATGCCAGCGTCGACAATTTTCTTAAATCCGATATCGCGCTCAGAGCCGCCAAGGCAAAAAAGATTTACAAAGAGACGGAGTATGTCAGCTTTGGCGAGCGCGGTAAGGACCAGGGTGTGATAGACCTGTTCTTTGTGGAGGCTGACGGCGGGATTGTGCTTATCGATTACAAAACCGACATATTTAATTGCGACGAAGATGTAGAGTCGATAAGGCTGCGTTACAGAGAGCAGCTAAGCAGGTATGCGCGTGTGCTAAGACAGAATTACGGCGCTTCGGTGCGAGGTGCGTATCTTTGCCTGCTGCACGGTGCAGGGCGATGCGTCGAAGTCGATGTCGGGGTGTAATTGTCTTAAAAAGATGGTATAATTAATCAATATGCGCAGATTGACGATTGTATTTATTGTTATAGCCTTTCTTTTATCGGGAATTTGCTGCGCCGACCCTTCGGGCGAGGCGGCGTGGGCGCCGGGAAAGGGCGGAGAGCTGCTTAAAAGCTACGGTTTTATAACCGGCGGCACAGGCGGCGATTTGATGCTGAATTCTTATCTGACGCGCGAGCAGCTGGCGATAATACTTTGTGAGCTTCACGGAATGCGAAGTGAAGCGGCAGCGTATGCCAAACAGCCGAATTATCCTGATGCGCGCAGGATTTCAAGCTGGGCGCGAAGCTATGTAGCATTTTGTCAGGACAAGGGCTGGATGGTCGGAATGGGCGGAATGTTCAATCCGGGAGGCTATGTAGGAGGCGAGCAGCTCAGCGCGGCGGTGCTTAGAGTGCTCGGATACACCGATGTCGAATGGGGCGGCGGTGTGGCGTTTATGCGCAGTCTTGGCGTGGAACTCAGCAATGCAAGGGTGCTCACGAGAAGCAATGTATTCGATGCGCTTTGGCATGTGGTGAGCATGCCTATTATGAAGAGCGGCGAAGTGCTTGGCGAAGTGACAGGCAGACTCCGTGACGCCACCGCGCCTTTTGCGGTGACATCCGTCAGAAGCGACAATTACGGCTACATATATGTGGAGTTTAATAAGGCTATCGATCCGTCGACGGTTTCGCCGAGCAGCATTGTTCTGAAGCGCATTGGTAAGGATGGAACCGCGGCCGAGAAAGGCGTCGAATTCAGTTCGGTGAGGACTGTTCGCAACGGGGCGTACTTTATCCCTACTCTTTTGTTCAGCGAGATGGAGGCGCAGCTTGAGATCAGCGGTATTAAGCCACTTTGGGCAAAGGATTCCGAAATTTCATATTCGGAGCGCATAACTATATCTGATAAGACTGCGCCTAACTTTTTGGGAATAGAGTTTGCCGGCGAAAGAGCGCTGACGCTTGTGTTTGACGAACCTGTCTCAAAAACTGGAAATATACAGCTAAAATTAAAAAATGCAATAATTGGGATATCCTCGGACGGAGTTTCCGGGATCGGAACCGATAGATTGACCTATAGTGTGAATACAACTTTTATCGAAGGCCGAACCTATGGCGTAGAAACCTCATATTTTAAGGACCTTGTCGGCAACAGCAGTGCGCGTACATACCACGAAAGGGTGTATGCGCCCGAATTGACTGCGCCGGAAGTGAGGATAGGGGAGCAGCGGCGCGAGTATATCGAATTGATATTTAGCCGCAGGGTCACAGGCATCGAGCCGAATCGCTTTTATTTGGGCGATAATACCAATAAACCTATTCGGATTACAGCGACATCAAATTACAACGACAAATCTGTAGAGCGAACCGACTATGTCGAGAGGGTCTATCTATGGTTTTATGACGCCACTGTGCCGGGGTCAAAGGTGGTGCCGCAGACCGAGACAATGCTGTACATCGACGGCAGAATGATACTCGATGGTTTCAAAAATCAGCTGTCTGCCGGGAGTTTTGCGGTGAAGGCACCGTGATAAGAGGGTCTATGAGAAAGCAATACATGCGCGATCTTTTGAAAAAAATAGATCTCGACGGCGATGCAATATTTCAGCATTATATTGCCGTAAGAACTGTTCCCGGAACTGTAACCGAGGGCGATAAATACCTCGTTTTAGGGTACAGGTCTTTTAACGATGGAGAGTATCTCGACGGCATAGACTATTTCGAGCAGGCAGATGAGATATACTTTGAAAATGACGAGATGATCGGCCGGGTGGTCGCAAGTGTTATGTGCGCGCTCAGCGCAGGCAGGGTCGGAGATTTGGATAAGGCGGCGGAATGCGCGGAGATCGCACGGGTGTGCTCTTCCAGACTTGGCAATACTTTCCTGAAAGCAAACGCATTGATGGTGGAAGCTGCAAATCTGCATTTTGCCGGCATGCACGGGGAAGGCAGCGCGGTCATAGCGCAGCTTACGAGTTTTGCCGGAGGTCCTGTCAATCTGCTGAAGGTTTATGCGAATTACTACAGCGCGCTGAGTTTTATTTACGAAAGGGAGCAGAATTACGATCTTGCGCTGAAGTTTGCGGAGCTTGCATATCAGTCGTACTTAAATCACTATGAAGGCGTGGAGAGCGTAAACTCCATGAACGCGCAGATGGTAAAGGCTTCTTTCCTCGCTAAAAAAGGTGAAACAATAGAAGCGCTCAGAATACTTGCGGAAGTAGAAAAGCTGGCGGACGGCTTCGGAATGCATCAGTCCATAATGAAGAGCAAAAAATTTCAAGCTGAGATTTATCATCAGATCGGCGAAAACGAAATGGCGTTTATCAAGCACGAGGAGTATTTTAATCTGTATGCCGAAAGGATGGACGACAGGCTTCGAAATCCGGAGGATGAATATGAATCGCTTAAACTGGCGGTCGAGATTTCGCAGGATGAGCTGATGGTCAAAAACGGCGAGCTGCTCGAGAAAAACAGGCTTTTAGAAGAGCTTGCGGCAAGTCAGACCATTGTCAGAAAAATAGGGTATGCGCTCACATCCGTCAGGAAGGTGGATGAGGTCTTTGAAAATTTTGCTAAGGGCATTTCAGAAATAGTGGATTTTGATTGGCTGACGATAGGTATAGTCGAGGGCGATTACATAGTTGTAAAGTTTGACCGAAGCAAAACAGAGATTTCGCCGCTTATAAACCATAAGATTCCGATCGAGAGCGAGGATTATATGTTTTCGTATGCGATCCGCAATGGCGTCGATTTGAAGTTTGGGCATGTGCGCGAGATAAGGGACTATGTCACAGATGATTATTACGCCGCGATGATGCGAGCCGAGGACGGCACATTCGGGCAGTCGACGATGCTGGTGCGGCTTATGTACGACGGCAGGACGACAGGCATAATCGGAATAAGAAACTTCGAGCCCTACAAATATTCTTCGCTTTTGTTCAGCACGATGAAGGCGCTTTCTTCATTTTTGTCGATTGCTATAAACAATGCTGTTCAGAATGAAACGCTCGACGGCAATGCCAGAAAACTGGAGGGGATAATCCTTATAGATGAGCTCACCGGGCTCGAAAACAGGCGCGCATACGATATTTATGTCAATAAATTAACAAGCGCGGATAGCGAATACGCAATTATTTATCTCGACATGAACCATCTCAAAAAAATCAACGACAGTCTTGGGCATTTCTATGGCGACAGGTACCTGAGAGCGATTGCCACAGTAATGAATTCTCTCGATAAAAAGTTCAGAAAATTCAGGCTGAGCGGAGATGAATTTGTGGTCATAACCGAGGAAGCAAATATGGATGTCGCCTGCGATGCCGCCGAACAGATAAAGCGGCAGTGCGAAAAGATAAGGATAAAAGAGTACCCGGTATCTGTCGCGGCGGGGTGTTCGCTGCGGATGCGCGGGATCAGTCCTAAGGCGGCTCTTGTAAAAGCAGAGGAGCGCATGTACATGGATAAGAGCAAATACTATCAGGATATTGGGCAGGATATTGGGTGACGCGATGAGAAGTAAGTATTTGCGCGAGATTGTAGATAATTATGATATGAACCGCATGAAGGGTGGCGCTGCCAAGCACAAAATGTCTTTGCTGCCCGCTGTTGACGAACTTACGCTGCAGTCTGCCGACGAAAACTACCTTATGGGCAGGGTGTATTTTGCTAACGGCAAAAATCATGAATCCATAGAGATGTATATCAAAGCTACCGAAAAATACAAGGCGCTTGGAGACCTCGTGGGAGAGGCGTATGCGTGTATTTATTGTTCGATGAACTACAGGGAGATAAGAAATTTTGCTGAGTCGCGCAAGCTTACAAGGCGCGCTTATGACATAGGCGTAGAGATCTCCGACAGCTACATAGTGCTTTTTTCGATACTTGTCTCCATAGTTACTTATTCTTACGAGGGAATGCAGGCGGAGTCAGACAAGCTTAGGATAAACACCGAAGCGATGGTCAAGGAGGTCGGGCATCCCAAGTTAGCGGGAGACTACTACAATAATTCCGCCCACGCGCTGATGACGGGGAAGAGGTATGATGAAGCGCTCGAACAGCTTGATATGGCATATGAATTTTATCTGAAGCATTATGACACTAAACGTGTTGCAAATGTGCTGATAGTGCTGGGCAACAGGGCAAAGGCGCTCGTTGAGCTCGGCAGGCTGGATGAAGCGATGGCGGTGTTTGATGATATAGAGCAGACTGTTCGGGGCGATCAGGAAGATATATTCATGATAGAGGTATTGCGCGGAAAGATAGATGCGATGCGGGTCAGAGGGGATTTTAATGCCGCATACCACGAATCGCGGCGGCTGACTGAATCTTATTCCAGATGGATGAAGAGCTTGATACGCCATCCTCGTGTGGAAGTGGATATGATGCGAGAGGATCTCAAGGAGTTTGAGGCAAGGCTGGCTAAAATGAACGAGGAGCTCACTATAAAGAATCGCCTGCTCGACAAGATGACAAAGAATAACGAGTTGGTTCGGCAGGTTGGTTCGAGTCTGGCGGCGACTCACAATGTGGAGCAGATTTTGGAGGTTGTCGCGCATGAGTGTGACAAATTCTTAAAATATAATACGATTTGCCTTGCGCTTGTCGAGGGCGATAATGCGGTGGTGCGCCACGCTGTCGTCAAAGAGGGTGGGGATAGAATGGAACTTCCGTACTATCTTCCGCTCAGCGATCCGAGTTATGTGATAACATACTGCATAAATTCCGATGTCGATCTGATGGTTCGCGAGAAGAAAGAGTTTTTTAAGTACATAAGTCAGGATGATTTTGACAAGGACGGTCGTGTGCGCGATTCCAACAGCCGCAGGAATTCGAGCGGAAAGTATGTAGAATCGGCGATTTTCTGTCCGCTTAGATATGGCGGCGAAATTTTGGGGCTGCTCACCATTCAAGACTATAACAAGGCTTCTTTTGACGAATTTGAATTTGAGGTAATAAAAGAAATAGCGTCGTTTATTTCGCTTGCAATAATTAATTCGAGGAAAAATGACGAGGTGCTCGCAAGGATGGAGATGCTTGCTTCCATTTCGCTGCAGGATCCGCTGACAGGTTTGGGCAATCGCAGGGCTTTTAATCTCCAGTACAAAAAAATGCTGGAGGAAGGCGACGATTTTGCTCTGATGTTCGTCGATATGAACCATCTGAAAGTAATCAACGATACGGAAGGCCACGATGTCGGCGACAGGTATCTTATGGAGATAGGCAGGCTGCTTGGCAGAGAGTGCAGAGATTACAATGTATACAGGCTCAGCGGCGACGAATTTGCAGTGCTCGCTCCGGGTGCTTCAAAGGATGTAGTTGAGGAAATAATCAGCAGTATAAAGAGCGGCTGTGAGCAGATTCAGCTTGGCGAATATCCGCTCGCTGTTTCGGTGGGATGCGCGTTCAGCACGGAAGCTAATCATGGAGACGATATATTCAGGAGCGCCGAGGCGAGAATGTATTTGGATAAGCATCATTACTACATATCAGGGGAAATTAAGAAAAATAATAAGGTTGGAGATAGACAGGAGGTATTATGAAATTCGGTATCAGAAATGTAATTGCGGTTTTGTTAGTATTTGCGCTTATTTTCGGGATTTTGCCGGCTGGGAATTACGCGTACGGCACTTACCCAGGAGCGGATAAGCTAAAAGAATTTGGTTTTATAAAGGGCGGCACTGACGGGGATCTGATGGTGGAGCGCCTGCTGAAGCGCTCGGAAGCGTGCGTGCTGCTTGCAGAAATTCATGGAGAAATAGAGGCTGCCAAAAATTTTAAGGGGGCGGGACCGAACAAATTTTCCGATGTCAGTGATGGAGATTGGTTCGCTCCGTATGTAAGGTATGCGAACAGCCGGGGATGGGTAAACGGATATTCCGACGGGCTTTTTAGACCTAATGACTATGTTTCGGTGCAGATGTGGGCTAAAATGCTTCTGGAAGCTCTCGGATATTATGATTCATGGTCTACATCGGTCGCCGATCTCGGAAGGCTCGGCGTCAAAGTGTATGCTGTAAATTCGCTGGAAATCAAGAGAGGCGAGGCGTTCGACGCATTGTGGGCGGCGGTTAACAAGACGCCAAAAGGCGAAACTCGATCGCTTGGAGAAATACTCGGCAAACTAAAACCTAAGCAGGCGGACATAGTCAAGGTAGACATACCTTCTCTCATAAACGTCGATATTTTTGTAAGCGAGGATCTCAATGCGGCAGCTGCGCAGGACAGCGCTAATTATATGTTCTTGGAGGACGGCAAGACAGAGTTAAAAATAAAGTCTGTAGCGTATAATTCTTCGGAGAAAAAAATAAGCGTGGTATTTGAAAGCGCGCTAAAGACCGGTTCAACCCTGACGCTTGAGAGGGTGAATGTCGGGATGGTAGGCGAAGGAGCGCTTGAAAAGAGCGGATTTGGCGAGATCACTGTGCAGGACAATGTTCCGCCGAGCGTAATTTCTATGACTTCGCTCGGAACTCGCGCCATTAAAATAGTTTTCAGCGAGCCGGTATACAGCAGGAATGGAGAACTCGTCAGAGGCGATTTCGTGTTTGACAAGCCTGTAAATGTTAAGAGTGTAAAGCTGATGGAAAACGGCTCGGCTGCTATTATCGAGCTCAACACTGCATTTAAGGGCGCGCTGTCCGTTCAGCCGCAGAAGAGCATAAGGGATTTGTACGGGCATGTGCTTATAACCGATAAACAGGTTGTGAATATGGCAGTCGATACAACCCAGCTAACTGTGGATTCGGTAATTTCCGTAAGTCCTGTAGAGGTAGTGTTTAAGCTGAGCAAGGGCATGTCCTCTGTGAGGTCGGATGCTTCGATGTTTATGTCCGGAAATAACAGGATTTCTGATGGCGGCGCCGAGCTTGACGGCGATATACTGAAAATCAAGTTTACCAAGAATTATATGCCTGTCGGCCGCACGACAATTACGGTTAAAGCCGGAGCAATGACGGATTACAGCGGTTCGCCGAGCAGCGCTTTTAACTATGATGTGGTTGTTCCTTCGGATTCCGAAACGCCGTACGCACAGAACGGGGTTGTCGCCGAAAAGCAAAATCAGCTTAAGATTAAATTTAATGAACCGCTAAAAACTACAGGAACCAAGCTGCTTGCGAGGTCAAATTACAAGCTGACTTTTTTTGAAAACGGCGAAGTAAACAAGAGTAATATAATCAGTTCGGTTAACTACGATTCCGCTAATTACACCATAGTCATAAATACTTCCGAGAATATGCTCGGCGATTATCGCTTGGAAATCGGAGAATTGTTTGACCTGTCCGGAAATGACGGCTCTACATTTTTTGATTTTGCTGTAGGCGATGTTATGCCGCCGAACAGCGCAAAATGGAGTGCAAAGATATACGATCAGGGCAAGGTGCGCCAGGTTGTACGCATAAAATTTGACGAGCCGATGATGCTCGAAGGTAAAAATGGCGTGCTGGATCCGGAAAATATCATGTTTGGCAAGGTTGCGTTTGATAAGCTGGATGCCTCGCGCTTAGAGTTAAAACCAAACCTTTCGGGAGATGAGCTCGAAATTATTTATCCGGGCAAGATTGCCGGTGGTATGGACTTTACTTTGAATGAGCTCGGCAGCATGAATTTGTTGATCGCAAGGGTTGCAGACGCCGCAGGCAATCTGACCGAAAGCATTGTAAATACTGTTGTGGTTACGCAGCCGAACGGTATGAGGATATCTCAGGCGGAGCTTGTGGCTTCCGATCTTGTAAAACTGACTATAAATGACGAAGCTTTTGATATTGACCACACGGACATAGTAATCGAGGCGGCAGGAAAGAGAGTTTTTGGAGAACTTAGTGCAGAGGTCGAGGGTGGAAATACAAGTATCTTTATCAGATTCAGTTCGTCGCTCGCTTCTCCTGTGACTGTGAGGACGGTCGCAGGGAACAGCGTGAACAAGTACGGCGAAAAGTTTGCAAATACTGCAGCTGTGAATGTAACTGACAAGATAGGTCCAACTGTCGAAATTGTGAACGGAAACGAGAATGTCTATTATGATGCGGCAAAAAGAACAATTGTAATCGTGTTTAGCGAACTTATCGATCCTCGCGTGGTGAGTCTGCTCAGCTTTGAGGTGCCGGGCATAGGAATAGAGAATATAACCGTAAGCGGAAAGGAAGTGCGTATGGTTGTTGCTGCAGCGGATAAGGACAAGGTAATGGTAGATCAGTTGGTGCTTCAGAAACAGGAGATTCGCGATTTGCAGGGGAATGGAACTTTAGATATTGTAACAAGCGTAAAAAACATTAAATAGTTTATCGCAGATATATTGTGGAGGGAATATGTACATAGCGCGACAGCCTATTTTCAGAAAGGATACGAATGTCTACGGGTACGAATTATTATTCAGGGGGGATAAGTATTCGCAGAGGTTCGAAGGCAATGACGGCGTTGCAGGTAAGGCTACGGCGGCGGTGCTGACTACGCTTTATGAGAGCGGACTTTCAGATTTGGTTGAAGGTAAAATGGCTTTTGTTAATTTCGACGCGAGCGTGCTCGAAATAGATATAGCCGGAATTTTCGAAGCGAATACCGTCGTAATTGAACTTGGGAAAGAGATTATTCCTACAGAAAGACTTGCAAAACGGCTTAGAGAGCTTAAATCGGAGGGGTTCAGGGTCGCGGTCAACGACAGGACTTATGACGAAATAGAACTGATTGCCGATTTGGTGGATATAGTCAAGATAACTATCCGTGATGATGAGGATTGGGGAAGAGTACAGTTTATTATAAACGAGTACAAAAGACGAAATATTTATCCTCTGGCGCAGCGCATAGAGACCATAGAGCAGTATGAACAGGCGAAGAATGCCGGTTTTGACTTGTTCCAGGGATTTTTCTTTGCAAAGCCGAGTATTGTGGAACAGAGAAGCGAGAGTTTCAAAAACACCTCTACTGTGTACATGAGGATACTCAAGGAGCTTCGCGGTGAGGAACCTTCATTTTCCAAAATAGCAGAGCTTATCAGGCACAATGTGGATCTCAACTACAAGTTGATGCGCATGATGAGCAGGCGCAGCAAGCGCGAGGATCACAGCGATATGAAGACCATAAAGCATGCACTTGCGTTTTTGGGGCTTCGTGAGGTTGAGCGCTGGATAAATGTGCTTATGCTGTCGGATGTCGCAAAACACAAGCCGAGCGAGCTTATTAAGCTTTCGCTGATGCGTTCGCTGTTTATGGAGCAGCTGGTCATAGGTACGGCAATGAGAAGCTTGCGATACGAGGCGTTTACCGTTGGACTGTTTTCGGTAATTGAGGCGCTTTCTGATGTGACTCTCGAAGAAGCGCTGCGTGATGTCGTGCTGCCTGAAGAGGTAGTCGGAGCGCTCGTGGAGGAGCGAGGCGAGCTTAGCGAGCTTTTGCGTCTTGTAAAGGCATATGAGGGCGGCGATTTTGAAACTGTGAACAGGTATGCGGAAATGCTCGAGCTGCAGAGCGACGATTTGTTTGATTCATACTATCAGGCTGTTACTGATGCGGCCGAAATAGCGGTCGATATCGGAATAAACAGCTGAGGCGGAGAAGGGAATGAGTAAAAACATGACATATAAAAATTATGTAACAATCGCCCTGGTGCTGGTGTGTTGTGGGATTCTTGGCGGCTGTTTTGGAGGCGGTGGGTCAGAAAATCCTCCGGTAGTTGTAGTGACTGAACCTACATCAACCACAACGACGACCTCATCCGAGGCGGCGACGGAGACGACTGCAGCCGGAAGCACCGAAACTACTCAGACAGCAGAAATTACTACAAGCGGCGGCGAAGCGGTCGGCGAAACCGGGTTTTACGAGGGCGGCGTTTTTTATCAGTTTGCAAAGCCGGGAGGCGAGAAGCTTTCGTGGAATGATGTCAAATTAGAGAGCGAAAAGCTTGGCATAAAAATAGAATTACAGGGTTATTCGTCCGGATCGCGAGGAATAGAAATCAGGAGAGACGGGGAACTGTGGGCGGTAGTATATTCTGAGGGTATGCAGGTGTTTCCGCTCGGAAATGTGAGTTTTGAATATCCTGTTCAGAACGATAATTATGTGTATGTGACCAGAAAGCCTGTCGGCGGCTCGAATGAATATGAAACCAAGCTGTGGTATATATCTTTGCTCGGCAAAAGACCGGCGGCGGTGCTGCTCGGTGACTTCGCCGGCCATGATTTTGCGAGTTTTGTTCCGGCGAGCTATATCGTCGATGGAGATTATGGCTATTATCAGAGGATGATAGTCAAAAATCCGGATGACGAGGAGCGCTGTATTATAGTGTATTCAGATTTTATGGGCGACGGCAAACAGTTTGAAGTACTTGCCGACAATGTGCCGAAGCTGGCTGATGGAAGCGGGTACCTGGATTTTGAGGTCGAAGGAGTTAAAAAGATAAAGCTTATCGGCGAAGTGGGCGAGATTGGCGGCGGAGTATCAAATGGCGAAAACACCGAATCGGCAATTAGCAAAATCGAAGGACAGTACAGGCTTTGGGGCGAAGAAGGTACAGCGAGCGCCGAAATAGCAGGCGGAATTTATACGGCGTACTATGGTTCTGGAGCTATGGAATTTGAAGGCAGAATTGAGCAATCCGATGAATCGACTTTTATCGTATATGTAGAAGAGAACGGAAAGGTGTATAACATCGAATTTGACGCAGAGTGGAACAGCTTTACTATGGGCGATCTGAGGTTTGAAAGAGTTAAATAATTATGGGATGTAAAAATATGCAGGAGGGAAGCAGTTCCTTCAAAAATAGCGCCGAATGCGGCGACAGCATCAAATGCGGTGTCGGAGAAAATCACGGCGCGCGCAGCGCTGGGGCGTATTTGGGAGGTCGCGCTGCAGATTGCACTGCGTTTTGTGGCTGCGGTGCGGACAATATTGGTGCAGGGTTGCTCCGCGGCGTAAAAAAGATTCATATTGTGGGCGTCGGCGGCATCTCTATGTCGGCGATAGCTAAAATACTTGTGTATCGGGGTTATAGCTGCACCGGTTCTGATACTTCGTACAACGATAATTGCGCGGATGTCGAAGCGCTCGGCGTGAAGGTGTTTAGGGGTCATTCGGCGTCTAATATTTCCGATCAGGAAGTGCTTATATATACGGCGGCTGTTACGGAGGATATACCTGAGATAGTGAGGGCAAAAGAGCTTGGTATAAGGGTTGTCTCGCGCGCGGAGTTTTTAGGCGCGCTGATGCGCGAGTATCCGCTCAGCATTGCGGTGTCGGGCGCGCACGGAAAGACGACCACTACTTCCATGGTTGCGCATATACTTGCGGATATCTGCGATCCGACAGTGCTCGTGGGGGGGCTGCTCCGCGACAATCACAGCAATGTTATGATAGGGGTCAGCGATGTCTTTGTGCACGAGGCGTGTGAATTTAAGGACACGTTTTTGCAGCTTCAGCCGGCATACGGCGTAGTGCTTAATCTCGATGAAGATCATCTCGATTATTTTAGCGGCATGGACGCGATCGTGCGCTCTTTCAGAAAGTTTGCCTCCGGGTGCAGCTGCGCAGTGGTTTACAATGCCGATGACGATAACGCTGCCTCCGCGGTGCGTGGGTTTGGCGGTCGGCTTGTTTCTGTTGGTTTGCAGGTGGGGGCAGATGCGCAGGTTTCGTACACAGTATCGAGGCTTGAACGCACTCATGACGCCAAAGCGCGGTTTGATATAGCGCGCGGCGGAGAGCATTTAGCTCATGTGGAGCTCGGCGCGGCAGGCTTTATAAACTGGGCAAACGCGGCGGCGGCTTTTGCAGTGTGCTTCGAGATGTTAAGCGACCACCCGGAGCTTTGCGCTGGTTTACACAGCGCAGGTCAGCACAGCGATTTGGATCGGCACAGCGCAGGTCAGCACAGCGCCTTTGCACAGCACAACGCCCTCGCCGACTACATAAGGGAACGCCTCGAAACTTTCGGTCATGCAGACCGCCGCTTCCAGATATACGGAACGCATCGCGGAATCACAGTGGTGGACGACTTTGCGCATCACCCGAACGAAATACGCCATGCGCTGAACACCGCACGCGCGGTTTCGGGCGGCAGGGTTGTCGCGTTTTTCCAGCCGTACACCTATTCGCGCACAAAGGAACTATTAGCGGAGTTCGGCGAGTGCTTTAACGAGGCGGATATTGTGGTAGTTTCAGATATACTGGGCGGTCGTGAGGCAGATCCCGGAGATATACATTCTCGCGATCTTGTGGACTTGCTTTTGAAACGCGGGGAGAGCGCATATTACGCCGACACTCTGGAAAATGCTTCGGAGCTTGCAATGTCGCTTGCAGGAGATGGCGATATGATAATCACTCTCGGTTGCGGAAATGTGTATTTAGCGGCGCGTTACATGGATAATCGCTTAAAATCAGGGGAATAGGAATATGCTAAGAGAATCTATTTTGAAAACACTTAAGTCGGAGGTAAAGCCCGCTATCGGCTGCACGGAACCGGTGGCGATAGCGCTTGCCGTAGCAAGGGCGCGGGAGGCATCAGGGCTTGAAGTTGATCAAATATCCAGCATCAGAGTAAATCTGAGCAGCAATATTTATAAAAATGCTATGGGTGTTGGGATACCTGGGACGAAGCTCTCCGGCATATATGTGGCTGCGGCGCTTGGGGCTGTCGCTTGCAACAGTGCGGACGGGCTGACGGTGTTTTCTAATGTGACCGACGAGTGTACTGAACGCGCTGTTCGTCTTGTCGAATCGGGGATTATTGAGGCGGCGGCTATAAAAGCTGAAAACACGGTGTTTGTAGAAGCGCATGTCGAGGGCGGCTGCGACGAAAAGTGGGGCGCAGCGGTAATCGTCGGAAAACACGACAGGTTCACACATGTGGAAAACCAGGACGGAGTATTGTTCGAAAGTAACGAAACTTTTGAGTGCAAGAGCGAAAATAATCTTGATGGCTACTCGCTTTCGGAAATTTTGCATGGAGTGGAGACATTGCCGTACGAGGATATTCGGTTTTTGAAGGACGGCGCCACAATGAATATCGCAATGGCGGAGTATGGTCTTGAGAATGACTGTGGGCTTATGGTCGGTAAGAAACTGCAAGAATCATACGAGTTTTCCGACTGTTTTGCAAAGAACGCGATGATACTGACTGCGGCGGCGGCGGATGCCAGAATGGACGGTGCGCCGCTTCCCGTCATGAGTTCCAGCGGCAGCGGCAACAACGGGCTGACATCTATTATTCCTGTGGCTGTTTTTTGCAGGAAAAATGGCGTAGACGACGAGAAAATGTGCAGGGCGATAGCAATTTCGCATTTGACAAATTCGATTATTAAGCAAAAAATTGGCAGGCTGTCTGCTCTTTGCGGATGCGCACTTTCGGCAGGATCGGGCGCGGCTGCTGCAATTTGTTGGCTTAAGGGCGGCGATGCAAAGCAGATAGAGGGTGCGATTCAAAACATGATCGCAAACACCTCCGGAATGATATGTGACGGCGCAAAGGTCGGCTGTGCCTTGAAACTCGCTACTTCCGTTTCGGCCGCGATAGTTTCGTCTACTCTTGCGATGAACGATATAGTTGTCGGCTGCGGCAACGGCATTATCGGCAGAGAAGCGGAGGATTCCATCGAAAATTTGGGCTATTTTGCAGACAGCACTAAAAACAGTATGGACAAATCCATATTAGAAATAATGCAGAAAAATAATCGGGCATAATATTAAAAAACGCCCCTCCTGGGCATAGCCGTGAAGGGGGCGTTTTTATTTGCTAATTATAAAAATTTGTAAACTCGCACTTGAAATCCTGCCAAGAATCGGCGCTGTGAATCTGCCCGCTCGCTCCGCCCGTTTTCCGGTGCTTATTTTTTTGTCATAGCCTTGTTCTGAAAAACAGGTATATCAAGCTCTATCAGCAGTATCGAGGCGAAAATCAGCGCAAAACCGACGAGCTTGCGCAGGGTCAGTTCCTCGCCGAGCAGCATTACTCCGAAAATGGCAGCAAAGACGGATTCGAGACTCAGGAATAGCGAGGTTTTGGACGGTGTGGTATACTTTTGGGCTATTGTCTGTACCAGGAAGCATACAAATGTTGCCACAACGCCTCCGTATATTATTGCCCCCCATGTTCTGACCGTAGTGCCCACAGGGAAAGGTTCTGTTACTGCCGCGGTCGCTCCGAACAGCAGTGCAGCTATTGCAAATTGTAAAAATGCAAGCTTGAACGGATCGACTTTTTCGAGCGCCTTTGCGGTTGCAATGATGTGGACTGCAAAGAACACTGCGCAGACGAGGGTCAGAGAATCGCCGATACCAAGCGAGAAGTTTTCGGAGAGGCTGACAAGACCGATTCCTACCAGTACGAGCACACAGCCTGCGAATACTTTGCGTTCGGGCAGTTTTTTGTAGAATAGCCAGTACAGCAGTGGAACGATCACGACATATGTTGCAGTCAGGAACCCCTGCTTGGAAACATCAGTAAATTGCAGCCCCACGGTTTGAAATGCAAATCCGAGATACAGCATAGACGCCACGACAAGGCTATACCTGACATCCTGCCACGACAGCCCTCGCAGCTTTGGAAACAGGAAAAGGAAAGTGATGGCCGCGACGGTCATCCTAAATGCCATCAGGTACATAGGAGTCAGTGTATCGAGAGCGTCTTTGACCGCAATAAAACCGCCCCCCCAAAGTATAGCGACAAATATCAGCGACAGATCCGCCAAATGCTGCTTGTTAAATTTCATTTTTCTCTCCCTGTTTGCATTATTTTTGTATTATTTTTTAAGTCCGGCGATCTCCGCTTCGGACAGCTCGCGATAGTATCCGGATTTTAGTCTGCCAAGCTTTATATGCATGATTCTGACTCTGCACAGCCGAATCACATGCGCGCCGACGGCTTCGAACATCCTCCTTACCTGCCTGTTAAGCCCCTGTGTGAGCACGATGCTCGCTTCGTCCGAGCCGAGGCGCTCGACGGTTTTTGCCTTTACTTCGACATTTTCGTCCTTTTCCGGGTTGTATATTGTTACGCCGCTGAGGAGTTTTGAAAGTTGCTCGTCGCTGACTGATGAGCTCAGCTTGACGCGGTATTCTTTCTGGTGTTCGTTTTCTGCGCGCAGCACTTTGTTGACTATATCGCCGTCGTTTGTGAGCAATATGAGTCCTTCGGAATCCTTGTCGAGTCTGCCGATAGGGAAGATTCGCTCCGGGTAGCCTATGAACGATATGATGTTGCCTTTAACGCGCGTGTCCGTGGTGCATACGACGCCTGTCGGCTTGTTAAAGGCGAGGTAACATTTTGCAGGCGATGTTCCGACGGGTTTGCCGTCGATTGTCACTTTGCTCCCTTGCGTGACTGTGTCTCCCAGGACCGCGATTTTATTTCCGATTCTCACTCTTCCTTCGGATATAAGCCTGTCCGCTTCGCGTCTGGAGCAAAATCCTTTTTCTGCTAAATATTTGTTTATTCTCATGAATTTATTCCCGAATCTATTATACTTTATTTTCGGGCAGGTTTTTATGTAATTTGTTTTTTGCTGCTTTGCGACAAAAAATGGCTGGGGATACAGGATTTGAACCTGTGAATAACGGAGTCAAAGTCCGGTGCCTTACCGCTTGGCGAATCCCCAATATATGCTTTGTTTTCTGGATAATAAAAGAATGGTAGCGGCGAGTGGATTCGAACCACCGACCTTCCGGGTATGAACCGAACGCTCTAACCAACTAAGCTACGCCGCCGTATGTGGTGCCGAGGACCGGGATCGAACCGGTATGGTGTCGCCACCGCAGGATTTTAAGTCCTGTGCGTCTACCAATTCCGCCACCACGGCCTACACCCAAGTATACTACTATTTGTGTGACTATATGTCAAGTAGTATTTTTGAAATATTTGGATTTTATTTATAAGTTGCAAGTTAATCAGCAGTTACTCTAAAAACGGCGCATCCGAGTGCACGGTGCGCCGTATATGCAGGACGCTTTATAATCCGGAGTCAGTCAAAAAATACACCTTTGTTTGTCGTTATCAGGATTTTAAACAAGTATACCTCGCCGGTGTCCTGATTTTTAAGAAGCGCGATTTCGCACTGAATATTTGAAATTTTAGCGCTCCAGACATATGTTTCCAAATTCTTGGAAACAATCGTACTGCTGTCAGGTGTTATATTTGTTTTCGATTTATACTCTGTCAAAAATTTGTCGTACAGCTCATCCTTACTTGCGAATCCTCCAAATAGAGCCGATGCAAGCTCAAAAGCCTTGGAGCTTTCTTCTATTTTGATGGCTGTGATTATTCCTTCACTCATTAGCGGAAAAGCCATATGAATGATTCTGTCGCCGGATTTTTTGCCCGAAAGGATTCCCCACTGTTCGCCTGCTTTGTTATTCAGGTAAAAACCGCTTTTTAAGACACCGTCTTCCGAACTGCCGAGAGTCTGAAGATCCATAGGTTCTACTTCAAAATTAAGCCCCGCTTCTGCGCACGACTTTTCTATAACGTCCTTAGTGAGCGGATATTC
>JBHAZV010000013.1:0-18774 GCA_041781135.1 Acidaminobacteraceae bacterium | reverse complement strand
CCAGGAAATTTATGGAATAAACTTCTGTCCTTTTCTGTGATGATTATACCTGAAATAGCGGCTTTTCGCAAGATGCTTGTGCAGTAGCGCGCTAAATAATAGCAAGCAATATATTGTTTTTTTCGCGCATGCCATACTTGGGTGAATCGGCTCATTCTTGCCGAAATTTATAATTTAGTGTAATACCGCAAGTTTGCCACGCGCCTCGCAAAGCGGTTGTCGCGGCGAAAATTGCTCATTTGAGGCTCGCGGCGAAAATTGCTCATTTGAGGCTCGCGGCGAAATTTTGCTAATTTTGATCTCGCGGCGAATTTTCGTTTGGTTAAAGCCGTTGCTCGCGCCAAACTCCTATGCATAAAGATTCATTATAAAATCGAGCAATACATCGGAATAGAACACGCATATTGCTGCACTTACAGACATCGCGGGAGCAAGAGGTATCTCGGCGTTACGATCAATTTTTCTCTTCCAGATCCACCCTGCGATGAGCATAAGCAGCGCAACAAAAAATGTCAAAAATGACGATATAACGGCGGGAACAAATCCAAGAAATCCCGAAATAAAAGCATTAAAAAGCACATCGCCCTGCCCGAAGGCTTCTGTCCCATAGATTAGGCGAGCCGCAACATATATCAGTCCATAGCTTCCAAAGCCCCAGAGTACGCCATATACTATGCTCAGTATGCTCCTGCCATCCAAAAAGTATAGAAGAGGAAAACACACAATTGCGCCAATTATCAGCACGATGTCATAAATGCTCTTTGTCAAATAGTCTATTACAGCCACAACGAGCAGGACTGCCAGAAAAAATATTATAGAAATCATATTTCACCTCTTAATTTTATTATACATCATTACAGACGAAACCCGCAGATGAAACTATGTTCCGCGGTCAGGTAACAAATAGGTAAAAATAAGCAACGAAACCCGCAGACAAAACCATGTTCCGCGTGTCGGGTCTTAGGTAGATAAAAATAAGCAATAAAACCCATAGCGACCCACATTCACCGCTGTTTATATGCACCACTGCAGCTTTTACTAAGCGCAAATTTATCACGCGCTTTTTCGCGCCACTTTGTTCCGGATATTTTTGCTGCTCTATGTTCCGAATGTCTTTTTAGCAGCGTTTCGTAAAATGCTGCTGCTCTTTCAATGAAGCACACTGAAATCATAAAGCGCCCGGAAAACGAGTTCCGAAGCGCTTTAAACCAATAATAGCACTTTCCTGCGCCGCACGCACGCAATCTCCAACGCGACAAAGCAGAAACAACAATAGCAATACCAATGCCTGCCCATCCGAAGCAAAGTGCAGCAACCGCCAAACAGTGCAGCAACTATAGAAGCTTCGGCACTGCCTGCCCATCCGAAGCAAAGCGCAGCAACCGCGGCAGCCTTGCGCTGTATGCCGTTTGTCATAATATCGATACAGCCTTGACTATACCTACGCTACTATAACCGTGCCCACCCTATGCAGCTTCCAGATGCCTTTGCACTGCCTGCCCATCCGAAGTACAGAGCAGCAACCATAGCTGCTTTGTGCTGCTCGCACATCCGTAGAACTGAACAACAACCGCACGCACGCCACACTACTTGTCGAAATAATGATACAAGAAGTACACAGCCTCGGCGCGAGTCATATTTTTATTTTTGTTTGCAAGCCCCGCACTGCGATAAAAACGCTCCTGCATTATCTTATCCGCCACATCCTTCCACTGCACAATAAAGCCATTGACATTCCAGCACAGATACTGAGCATAGTCATATTTAAACTTTGCACCGGCATTAAATTTGCCCCCGCTGAGCGTCATAAAACCATGAGAAAGCACAAAGTCGATAGCAGTCGCGGCATCTCCGAAACTCGCGCGATCCAGGGCATTATACGACAAGCCGCCCATGCCGTGCTTAATATACAGCATTTTGAACAAAATCTTCGCGATTTCGCCCCTGGTAATCTCCGCGTCAGGTTGGAAATTATCGCCCCAATCTATGTAGCCACGCCTCTTAAAAGCGTTAATCTCATCGCGTGCCCAACTAAATGCTGTGTCTGAAAACGGCTTAGCCTTTTCGTCTATAAATATCGCATAACGCCCGCCGCTGTAATGTCCGGCAGGTATTACAGTACTGATTCCTTCATCACTGACGACAGTAGGCAAATAGTTCCACTTATAACCGTTCCACTGGTAAATCCCCGCCTTTTCCGAGCCCACCACATTAAAACGCATTACAATCGGCTTGCGCAAAATCACGCTCGTGCCGTTGCTCCAGAGTTTTACATTAAACACAGAAGAAACAGGAGTGTATAAATAATTTTTATAATTGAAAGTATACTGCTCACCACTGACATTTATATATGTCGGTGCATACAAAGTACCCGGCTGGATATCGACAGTACACTCCAAATTCGGACGTGATGCGACACCGCCAGCAGATACGTCATAAACAGGCCATGTACGCGAAACCACCTCGCCCGCGCCCGAAATTTCATAAGTATTGGCATTCTCGACCTCGAACTCCACAACCCTCGTACGATAGGCAGAGGTATACGCCTCCTTAAACCCCTTCTCAAAGCCGCTGCTGAATATCCTTGCGTAATCCTTGTTATCCTTTGAAAGATGGAAGCGGTCGCTGAGCGACTTTTCGTTTATATAGCGAGTGTACGCCCTGTTGGCGTTATTGTCGAGATTTCTGATATAATCGTCCATTGCGGCAAGCGCGCCTGCAGCCATTCCAAGCGATTCCCCCGCAGCGCTGCCCTCGTCGCTCTGCACGATACTGAGATTAGTATCTCTAAACGCCCTTTCATAACCATCCTTAAAACCCTGTCTGTAAGCGCTTACAAAATGCACTCTGTAAGTCGCCGAATCAAGATCGAGCCTAAAACGGCCGGTTATCTCGCTGTCCTTAAGCAGCCTGCTTCTATAGTTGCTCTTTAGGCCATTATACCTATCCTCTGCGCCGGCGACAGCGCCGTCCGCTTCGCCCGCCGCCTTGCCATCATCCTTGCCCTGCTCCTCCGGAGTTTTTGGCCCGGCAGTAGTAGTCGCAGTAGATGTCGTTGTAGTGGTTGTTGTTTCGGCATATACGCCGCTGACTCCGAAAAGCAAGAGAGCCGCCACAATCGCAAATATCAGATATTTAATTTTATTCATATTTATCTCCTGTTCACTTCCTGTTCACTCTGCTAATATTCAAAATTCGGCTGCGGATAATCGACTTCCAGCTGGTCGAATATATATCTGCCTGTAGTCTTCTGTCCATAACCGACACCCTCAACAAAAATCCTCTGCACGACACACGGATATGTTATGCCCTCCGGCAGCGGCGCGCTTATCTCGTTCCATTCAACCCAATCCACCGCTTCGGCAAGAGTCACCTTGAACTCCCTGCCGGCAGAGTCGAGCAGCACCATTCCTATTCTATGGTTAGAAGATTCAAAGGCATACACCTGCATATAGATATTGGCAGGCTGCACATCGAGCCGCTGTTCTTTTTCAAAAACAACGCTTACAACATTCGATTCCTTAGCGGTGATAAAATCAAACAGAAGATTTGCAGAATGGCTGCCATTCTTTCTAATAAGAGAGCGAGTCACACTGCCCTTAGTGTCAGGGTCACTGGCAACAAAGAAGAACGCATTATCATCGAACCCATTTACAACGGAGCGAGGATTATAACTCTCGTAACCACCGTCAGCACTGCCGTCATTCTCCACATTATTAAAAGTAAACGTAATCGCCTCTGTCGTGTTTGCAGCACTCTGCCTTTCTTTTTCAAGCTGCAATGCTGCAATATAGTCCGCATACTTGCTGAAAGGTCCCTTTGCAAGCTCGCGCTTAGATTTGATGTCCTTTATCAGCTGTTCATCGCGATTGCCGAACTGCTCAAGCATCGGAAGCGAACGGTAATTTAGTACAAGATTTACAACCAGCTTATATGATTTTTCGCGAGAAGCCGACAAACCTTTCTCTGTACCCTCTGCTTCAGAACCGTCTTCGCCCTCTGTGCCGCCCTCGCTGCTTTCTCCTTCTGTGCCGCCATTTTCGCCGCCTTCTGTGCCGCCTCCGTCAGCGCTGGAAGTACCCTCGGACTCACTTTCCGCCGACTCGCCAGCAGTGTCACCGGCTGCCGCGCTATCGGCATCAGCTGCAGCACCTTCCGCTCCTGCCTCGAGGTCGTCATATTCCAAGAGCGAAAAACTGCCCGAGCTTATAGCGATGCGCTTGTCAAACTTTCGCACCGACCTCATATATTCCATAACATCGTAATAATCCGCAGTAAAGCTAAGCTGCTGCTGTATTTCAAACGACTGCGCCTCGGCATCCGAAATCTGGCTCGTGTTCACGCTGTCGAACACAATCCTGCCGCCCTTATTGAGCTTTCCGGCAATTCTAAGCGCGTCCTCCGGCTTGACATCCACAAAAATCACGCCGCCTATCTTCTCGATGTAGTCCGAAGCCTCCAAAATCCGGTTGTCGAGATCCGTCTCAACTGCAACCTTCATCTGCTTCTGCATCAGCTCGTCTTCTTTAACTGCCTTGTCGGCGCCGAGCGCGGCAATCCTCTCATTAGCAGGCGCATAATAGAGAAAATAGTACGCCGCGCCGATCAAAAGCGCAAACAGCACGACGAGCTGCACCATCGTCTTTTTATCTATTTTCATCTGTTACCTCCTCCACAGCGGGCACAAGCAGCAGATTCACCGAGAAGCTGTAGCCGTATGTGTCCTCCGAAATATTGCCCAAATCAATCTCCGAAAAACGCCCCGTCTTTCTGAGATTGTAGACAAACTGAGAAATATTATTATGGTCATGAGAAGTTCCGCTGAGCTGTACGCTGTCGGAGCTGATACTAATATCGCTCAAAAACACCTTGTCCGGTATCTGCGCATTGATAAGATCTATCAATTCATCGCTAACGGTATTTCGAAGCCGGTGCGCGATATCTGCAGCGCGCAGAACCTCCAGTGTGTTCTGCATTCTGTCAAGCAACGCCTGCTTTTCATCCACACGCTCTATTGCCGCATTTAGTGCCACATCGTTTATCTGGGCATCGAGCGCGGCGATCTCCGTTCTTAAGGCATTCTCCCGAAGCATAACATCCGCCGTCAGGTACACAATGCCGAAAACCGCAAGCACCACAGCAATAGTCGCAAGCAGACGTCTCGAATCAGTCTTAGGCTTCTCCTTGACAAACGGAGCAAAGAAGTTCATATCGCCCGGCATAATCGTAATAGCATTTACAAAATCCTGCACCTCCTCTATGTCGCCTACATTCGGAATAGTCAGAAGCGAAGCAGGTATAGAGAGCTTTTTCTCTATTGCCGCAGCCATGCCGCCAAGCAGACTTCCCCCGCCGCTGATCCTGACAGAATCTATGCGGCGCTCTGAATCACGCTTAAGATGGAACTGCACCACCTTGTCGACCTCGTCGAGCAGATAGTCCATAGCAACTACAATTTCTTCGACAGCCACGCGCTTCTCGTCCGTCATTTCCCGAGAAGCCAAATCACCAAAACGATAATCGCTCCAAATCTGCGCGACATCATGCTCGCGAAGAAGACTCGTCAAGGTATCGGAATTAGAGCTCCTCAGCCTTTCCAAAGGAGCCTCGAACATTCTGAGCCCAACGCTCACAAGCCTGTTAAACTCAAACAAGCCATTCTCAAAAATCACCACATTGGTGTGACCCGCACCGATGTCCACTACCGCAGTGTTTTCGAACTCTCCCTCGAAAATCTGCTGAAGCCCGTTTGTGCTGAGCTCCATTTTGTAAGGATTGCAGCCGATATTCTTTATCGCGTCAAACAGCCCGCTCGCAATGTTATGCGGCACCGCAAAAACGCGCACTTCGAGCCTTCCGTCCTCCAAGGTCTTCACTACCTTGTGCTGCATCACATAATTTGCGATGTCGATAGGCAGGTAGTTTGTGATCTCGTACGAGACAAGATCCGCGATATCCTCCGGCGCTGCCCTCGGAACAACAAGTTCTCGCTTAATAATCTCGCTGCTCTCAAAAGCGACAGCAACATCCTTTGTCCTCGCCTGCAATTTTTCGATAACGCTGCCAAGAGCGCGCTCAAACTCGTATTTGTCGCTTATGATGCCGCCCTGATAGCAACCCTTAGGCATATCGACAATCGCAGTCCTCAATACCCTGATACTTCCGTCCTTGACCCAGCCGTACACGCCCTTGATGGCGCTGCTTCCGATATCAAGCGAAATCATCTCCTTCTTCTTAGCCAAGAAAACCCCCAGTTTGGTTTGTATAATAAACTTTTTTTGCTTATATGCTGCCTTTGCATATGCATAAGCGTTCGCCGCATACCCCGCGCAGGCATTCATTTGTACGTTTTCTGTTTTCGTTATGTTTTATTGTATTCTGATAATCTTTGATACGACGACCTCATCTTTCAAAAACCACCCCTAATTATTCAGCCACTTTGCGCGCAGATATTGCACAATCATTGCAATTTCGTCATCGCTAAGTTTTCTGTTAAACACGATCACTTCGTAGATTGTCCCTTGGAAATACTCATATTTTTTATTGCTTTGCTGCGCCATTCCTATTGTAAAATCAGCATCTTCGTGACCGAATAGCTTTGCTTTTACCCATTCACGTTCGGATGAAACCACCGAAGCTGCATTGTACAATGACACATTCGCATAAAGATTAGATCCGATTCCCTCTGTACTGACTACTGAAATGACTTTATTAGCTGCCATACCCGCGAATGTATCGCCTCTAATACTTGCAAAATCTAAACTTTCACCGCTGCTTGCACTGAGAGTTTTTGAAGCCGAATTTATCGCCAGCTGGAATGTCGCATGATTTTTGTTTGTTCGCGCCTGCGAATATATCGTTCCCTTTCCATTATTAGAACTTACGGAAACGACAAACACAGTAGAATTTCTTAAATTTGCCTTTTCTCTGCCATAGTTTATATCGCTGAGTCCTTTTCTGCTAAAATACTGAATGTTTCCATCAAACGACACCCCGCCGCCGCCGATATGTGCCGGATAATAGTAGGCTGTAAAATGATTGTTCTTCCCCGAAATATCCTTCCATTTTGTAATGTATGTATTATTATATGTTTCAAAATTTGTAATGTTATTCTCCTTTGCATCAAGCCAGAGCACCAAATTAGGTATATCCGACATACTGATCACTTCCAAATTATTTTGAGCAGGCGAAATATTTACACCAGTTATCGCAGCCTTTATATCGGTTCTGCCTTTGCTGAAGCCGACTACGTCAAAACTGCCGCTCGGTTGCTGCTTTCTCAGTACCGTGCCATTGTTCTCTTTGAATTTCGCCACCGCCCCTTCGACAATACCAAGCTCTACGCTCAAGCCGTCAGGCACTTTGAGTCCTGATATTCTCGGCGTAATTTCGTACTCATACTTACACTCGCCACCGATTAAAATTTTAGGAACCTGATCCTTTGGAGACAGCGCTATCTGAAGCGCATCGGCAAGACTGTAAACCTTGAACTGCTTTGTGCAAATATTCTGTTTTTTTACAATATATTCGCCCGCCGAATTCACTTCGACCAAATCGACAATTATCGTATTATTATTCGACGCCTGACCTTTGCCCATTACTTTTATCGTACCGCCGCTTATGCTTCCGGCAATATTTGCTGTATTGATGCCGCCGGTGATCTGCGCAGAATTCGCATTAGCCAAACTAAACTTAAGCTTAAACCTATCAGGCGGGGTCAGCGGTTTGTCTGCAGAACCAAAAGTTGCAACAAAACCGTATTCGAGCTCGGTGCCGACAATCATTCCAGGCGCCGCCGCCGGATCTGGAGTGATCGCAACGTTAACAGGACAAGGATTTACGGTGAGCGTGAGCTTTGCGGTCAGCGGCTCGCCGCTCTCAAGCTGCGAATAAGTGCAGATATTTGTAAATGTCTTAGAAGAATCTGTAAAATTCCACAGCTCCTTCTTAAGCTGCTCCGCGCTGACCTCATTATTTAAAGAATCCTTCCAGGTGCCCCACTGCACAGGAACCTGCCTGTGGCGACCATCAGCAAGCACTGCAGTCACAGTATTAGGCAGCGCATAACTGCCAATCGTCTCGTCGTTTACATCGAGCAGCCTTTTGATATTATAAGCATGACTTCCGTTGTTCTGAAAATTGCCCGCAACAGCCGCATCGATGCCATTAATAAAATCGCCTTTATTGCCCTTATAGACAAGTATGCCCAGAACACTTGGCAGATTAGCTTCGATCACACCGGATTTTACACCGATTTCGATTTTTTCATTTTTTGGCAAAAGTCTTGTATATATTTTGTAATTCTTTGAAGGCGCAATCTCTTGCACACTTGTCTCGTGCGCACTTGTAAAAATGCCCGTCAAATCGGCATCACTCGCAGTATGTGCAATAACAAACATTGTCGCTGTATCTCCGCTTTTGTTTGTTATGTTGATTTTAGAATCCGCTCTTAGCTTGACACCGTACCCCGAATATGTTATCGAATCGGAAGCGCCCTCAAGCTCATATCCGGCATATAATGTCGGATTAGAACCTGAAAATGTAAATTCGATACTACTGCCTGCTCTGTAGAATGAATACGGATTCATGACCTTGCGCGGATTTACGCCCTGAATATTGGACTTATCTACCACCGAAGCGTCAAAATGAAGCAGAAGATCATCGGTTTTTTCCACGCTGTGGAGAAAAATCGGATCTGTATGCTTTTCTTTTCCAAACAGCGCAAGCTTTGTTACAGGAACTGCCGATACGACAATATGCCTTCCTCCGAGCTTTTTCAGTTCGCTTGCGCCAAGCTCAAGCTTCACCGGAAGATTTATCTCGGAACTTTTCAGCGAATGCATCTGCTGATGCACCAACTCATAATCGTCCGGAAAATACGGAAAAACCTGGGCATTGTTGACCTTGAAAATATTATCGACATTCGGGATTGCAAACCACGGATTGGACGCATACCAATAAACCATGTAGTGCTGAAGATCTGTAGTCGTGCCAAGCATCGGAGAAATCGTCACGCTCATTTTATCTTCGTCTTTTGTCGGTATGTACGCGTATCTTTGAATAATGTCTGAAGCACCGAATTTGTACTTCAAGTCTAAACTGCTTATCTGCGGAACAACCTCGGCAAAGCTTGTGTTATTGGTTTTTGCGATAATTGTATAAAAATCGTGGTTTTCTCCGGGCACTGCCACAGCGTATGCACCGACATTAAAATTATTTAATCCGAATACCCCGCCGTTATAAGCCGGTATATTTACATATTCGAAAACTTCCTTCTTTTTGCTCTCAATTTCCTGCTCTATTTTTTCCTGAAGCGAAAACGTTTTTTGAGTTATACCCTTTTCCCTCATCTGAAGGCTGTATGCTCCCGAAAACATACCCAGAAACACAACGGAAACCATCGCCAGAACCATCATGGCGATAAGCACCTCTACGAGCGTAAATCCCTTTCTTTTCATTTTACACCCCCCTACTTGCTGCCAGGACCCTCGATTATCCACTTGGATTTGAGCACATCCTCGGCGATACTCTGAAACACATCGTAAAGCTCTGAATTACTTCCAAGCTCGCTAAACAGGAAAACATCACCATTTGTATATTTGTCGCTGCCTTTTATCTTTTTTAATCCGCTGTTCTTGGCGATAGTTTCTATTATTGCATTGTCCGCTTCATTTGCGCTAAAGCCTATGTAGTATATTTTTTCGACGCATAATTTTTGCACAACAGAAGAATTGTTAAATAATTTCTTGTTAGGCTTGGAATCGTCGAGCAGCTCCGGATATATAACCATGGCTTCTCTCTGCGCATATGAATTTTTGATTCCGCTGCCATATGTACCATACAGAAGCTGAAAATTTCCACTTCCATTTCCCTGTGGTCTTCTGTAAACAAATTCAGAAAAATCCTTATCCCAAACCATTCCACCATATCCGTCGGATTCATTAAGAATATAATTTGAATCGTTTTTAATAAATCTGCAATAATACACTTCCGGATTATCATCTGTATTTTTCTGATACATACAAATCATTGTGGGCTGTCCATCCATCAAGAAAATTACATAGTGATGCAGCGTTGCATTCTTGTAATACTTTTCCTTGTAGGTAGTGTTAATGAATCTAATTTTATGATAGACCCTCCTGAATGCATCGGCGATATTTGTACCTCCCACTGCACTTAATTCATTCACAAGTGTTTTTGCCGCAGCAAAATCCAAGACCGGCGTTCCATTCAAATCAACAGCAGCCCAACCTGCAATATTTTTAAATACCGGATGCGAATAAAAAATTTTGTTGCTGCCACCTATATTATGACTTTTTTCGTAATTTGCACTCGTGCTAAATGTATAAAGCACAAGCTCCACACCCGGCGTCGCTGCAAATTTATCAATAATAGCAGCTGCAGCATTTTTTAGCTTTGTAATACGCTTATCAGCGTTATTAGAAGTATTAGTACCAGCTATATTAAAGTTCATCGAACCGGATACGTCAAAAACCATGTGTACAAATGTCACATGCTCCTGCTTATTAACATCTATTTCTATGTTTGATATAGACCTGACCGCTATTGCAACTGCCTTCTGATAATCTGTATTTCTAAATACCACCTGATTGGCGTTCTTCGCCTCGAGCTCAGAGCTGATTGCATATAGAGGCTCGCCTTTGCCGTCGTTATTTACAAGACAGACATTAAAACCGATGAATTTCTGCCCCCGCGCCTCGCCTGTATCCTCGTTGTAGGGCTTGAAGAAATTCAAACTGAACTTGGCATTATCGCCGGAGTCCGCAAGCAACACCATCCTGTGGTTCCCGCCCGAGCCGCCGCTTGCAGGCACCCACTCATATTTTACGAGCTTGCTGCCCATCAGATTCCCGTTCTTATCTCTGAGCGTCTTGCCATTTTCATCTTTTTCGACCAGTATCCCATAGTAATCCCACTCCGCAGAAAGCGTTGAGTTCGAAGGTTTTTCAGCGTCGAACACAAAGTCTTCTTCGGTTATGGTGAATACAGCTGTAGACTCATTTATGACATTTGTAAGCCGCATTCCGGCTATTCGGAGGTTGCTCTGGAGATCGTATTCCGCATAGGACGCCTTCTGGCCGGCAAGCGATGTAACGAGCATCCCAATACTAACAGAAATGACAAGTCCTAGCAGCACTGCCACTATAATGACCTCAGCTAAAGTATATCCAACTCTCTTCTTCATAAAAACCTCCTTTTACAAAGATCCTCTGTTGCTACAGATCGGCAAGAGACCTGCCGTCCCTGCGCACTTCCTTATTGTTTGCGGCATTTACCCTGAGGTAATTTGTCGCAGATTCGCCGCTTGAAAGATCTGTGCCCACCGACTCGACGACTATCCATTTGTCGGAATCAGGATACCTGTAAATGCGAACCTCCACCGAAACTGCCGCATTGGCCGGCGGAATCGCCGTAAACGCCGAGATCCCGTCCGGAGTCTGGTAATACCTATGTACATAGCTCGTATTTGCGTGATCCGCAAGATTACTATTGACCACACTGTTCGTAACCAAGTGGCTGAACAGCGTTCCGCCGTTATAACTGCTCATAAGCGCCGCAAGCCCAAGCTCCATTCCTCCCAGAGAGGCGTAGTATGCCGAAAGATGATTTTCGAGCTGCATTATTTCCCTTATATCAGCGTGCTGGATCGAAATGATCGTCATAGAGGCGATCGAGACGACCATGAACACTATCAGAACCCATATCATCGCCGCGCCTCTCTGATCCCTTATGTTTTTCTTAATTTTTCTTAATAAATCCATGTCCACCTCCCGCCGTGCCGCATTTCAGCTTCACGGTGCAAATACCGCGCCGCCGGTGCGGCATTTTCGCACGCACAGGCAGCCTCGCGACGCTTCCCGAACCGCTCATTCGCTCATGCCTTGCTCGCTCATACCCTGCTTGCATAAATACACGGTGCTTGCTCATACCCTGCTTGCTCATGCCCTGCTTGCATAAATACACGGCACCGACCGGAGATAAACCGCCGCTATCCAAACCAAAGGAGTTCGGATATGCACAGTCCGGGGGAGTTTCACCCGTATATTTATACAAACAAAGCTCAGCCTCGCCGAGCCTTGTTTGTAATATTAATTTGTTTCGTGGTCTTACTTAACTTTCAGGTAAGTAACTTTTTGTGTAGCAGTGTCAGCTGAACCGCCTTTAGTAGCTGCATCCGTCTGTGAAATTTGTTCGGTAGATTCAAGTCCGCCAGGAATTGTAGTTGTGACTTTCAAAACCTGTGTAGTACCAACTACTTCTACAGTTGTACCATTCTGGAGCGTCGCAGTAAACTGGTTCTTAATAGTAGCTGCATCAAGAGCAGTTCCTGTAGCGGCTGCAATCTTTGTGAGCACCTCGCCCACCACAGTCCTGTGTTCAGCTAAAGCTGCGGACTTTTTCGCCTGGCTTGTCGCATCTGTGAACCTTGGTACGATGAGCGCCGCAAGGATACCGATGATGATGACGACGATGATGATTTCAACAAGTGTGAAACCTTTTCTTTTTTTGTTTGTTAATTTCTGCATTTTCATGCCTCCTAAGATTATTATGTGATGGCTTTTAGCCCTATCACCCTTGTACTGTGTTTATTAGAGTCATCATAGGGAGCAGCATCGCTATGATGATGACGCCTACCATACCGCCAACTACCAAGATGAGTACCGGCTCAAGCACTCCCATGAGCTGGGTTATGGCGTCGTCAACCTCGGAATCGTAGTAATCCGCCGTCTTTTCAAGAAGTTCCTCCAATGCGCCGGATTCCTCGCCTATGCCTACCATAGAAACCATCATCGGCGGAAATACCTCCGTCTTGCCGAGGAGAGGTGCAAGCTGCACGCCCTTTCTGATGTCCTCGCCTACTTCCTCCAATTTCTGCTGCACATATTTATTGCCCGAAACGCTTCCGGCGGTCTCTATGCATGTCAGCAGCGGTATGCCCGCGCTGAGCAGTGTCGAGAGGGTCCTCGTAAAGCGTGATGTGATTATCTGCGTCAGCGGCCCCTTTATAGCGGGTATGCTCAGTTTGAGCTTGTCAACCGCCAGCCTGCCGCCCTTCGTTCCGACGAATGCCTTGTAACCGACCACTATCGCAGTAACTACCCCGAGGTATATATACCATTTTTCGGCTATAGAGGACGAAAGGTTTATTACAAATTTCGTTATGCCCGGCAGCTCCGCGCCCGAGCTTTCGAATATCCCGACGAAGGTCGGTATGACATTTGTCAGGAGGTACACCACCGCCGCAAGCGCCACTGCGCCAAGTATGACCGGGTATGTGGACGCCGCTTTCACCTTGCTGTTGATTTTATTTTCCTTTGTAAAGTGATTTGACATCCTGTCCATTACGCCGTCGAGATTACCCGTGAGCTCGCCCGATGTAACCATGCTGACGAGGATGCTCGGAAAATAGCTTCCCTGCGCTTTCATCGCATCGCTGAGCGAATCTCCCTTTTGTACTCTGAGCGACATATCCTTTATCACGGATGCAAACTTCTTGTCGGTCACCTGCGCCCCGAGCACGTCGAGCGATGTGAGGAGCGGCATTCCTGCGTGAAGCATCGTATGCATCTGCTTGCAAAACATTGCGAGCGCCTTTGGTTTAGGCTTTGCCGCAAAGAGGACGATCTCCATGCTCTTGGCCTCGGCAACTTCCTCGACCTTGACCGGACTGTTGCCCTTGTCCCTGACCATACCGCGCACAGCTTCGATGCTGTCTGCCTGATATGTTCCTGCGACCAGTCTGCCGCTGCTGTCTATCTCTTTTGTCTTGAAATTAGCCATACCCTTCCCTTTTGTACTATGATTATATCGCACGCAAGCCGCAAATGCAAGCCTAAAATTAAAATTTTTCAATATACAGCCGCTACCCCCCCCGACCGATAATCCATTGGTCCTACTGCATTTCAGCTCGGATGTCCGCTGCAAACCTTGCAGTGGAAAGGTTTTGATTTTGTAATATAGTTAAGCTATTGTAATCACCGTGTGCTGCGACCTCCCGCAACAGTATAATATTTTTGTTTATAGCTTTTCGGCTTTTTCGGAATAGTCAAACAAATCTCGCCGGATTCGAAGAGAGGCTGAACATACTGCGCCATCGCATAGCTTACAGATGCCAATTCCAAGTATTCGGCGCTTAACAAACCGCCACCTCCTTTTTTAGTAAATTACAGCAAACCAGGCGAATTTAACTAAATTATCTGACTGTGCCAAGCTGCCTGGAAAGGGTTTCATAATCGACAGCAAACTTTTTGAGCGTTTCTTGGTTGATCACCCCGGTAAGATAGAGTTTTTTCAGCGAGTTATCCATAAGCTCCATGCCCATTGCCTGCGATGTCTGAATTACGGTGTTCAGCTGATGAGATTTGCCCTCGCGGATAAGATTGCGCACAGCTCCGGTGGCGGTCATTACCTCAAATGCGGCGACCCGCGAATTTCCTTCGGCTGTAGGCATAAGCTGCTGCGATATTACCGCTTCGAGCACATTGGACATCTGTATTTTTATCTGCTGCTGCTGATGCGGCGGAAAAACATCTATAATTCTGTCCACAGTGCTCGCTGCGCCGATAGTATGCAGAGTGGAGAACACAAGATGCCCCGTCTCTGCGGCGGTAATTGCGGTGGAGATGGTTTCGAGGTCGCGCATCTCGCCTACAAGTATAATGTCCGGATCCTGCCTCAGCGCAGCCCTGAGCGCATTCGCAAAGCTAAGTGTGTCTCCGCCGACTTCGCGCTGGTTAACAACGCTTTTGTCGTGCTTGTGCAAAAACTCGATAGGATCTTCTATTGTAATTATATGTTCGTCGCGATTCTTGTTTATGTAGTCTATCATTGCGGCAAGGGTCGTGGATTTTCCGCTTCCGGTAGGGCCTGTCACCAGCACAAGCCCCCTGCGCTTAGATGCAATAGTTTTTAATATCGGCGGGAGCTTGAGTTCGTCTATGGTAGGGATTTTAAGACTGACAACTCTGAGAGCCATACAGGCGCTCCCGCGCTGCTTGTACACATTCACCCTGAACCTGCCGAGACCCTGCTGCGAATATGATACGTCCAGCTCGCCGTGCTCAAGGAACTTTGCCCAGAGCTTTTCGTCGCGCACTACCTCGCGCGCAAGCGCATCCGCCTGTTCCGGCATTATCCTTTCTTCGCCGAGTCTGTGTATCCTGCCGTTGATTCGCAGCAGCGGCGGCGAAGCGACGGTTATATGTATGTCCGATGCGCCTTTTTCAATAGCTGTTCTTATAAGAGCTTCTATTCCCATGCTTCCTCCCTTTACTGAAATTTATGATGTCAAGCGCCGCAAAGCGCCGGCGACAGTGCATTCTATCCAAATGTATACGCGACCCTGACGAGTTCTTCGACCGTGGTGACGCCGCCCAGCACAAGCTCGCGGCAATTATGATTGAGAGTCGTGAGTCCCTCCTCCTCTGCCGCCTCCCACAATTGGGCTTCCGCAGCGTTTTTGGAAATAAGCTCCTTTATGCGCTTGCTTACGAGCAGCACCTCGTGTATCGCCACCCTGCCCTTGTAGCCGGAACCATTGCAAAAATTGCAGCCTCGGCCTTTTTTGACCGTGACGCTCTCTGCATCCGGTATTCCGAGGTAGGATTTTTCCAGATGCGAAGCCTCGTGGGTTTCGCCGCATTTAGGGCAGATTCTCCTGACGAGCCTCTGCGCTATAACGCCTACAAGCGCCGAGGCTACAAGGTAGCCCGGTACGTCCATATCAACTAACCTTGCGATAGTAGAGACAGTATCGTTTGTATGTATGGTCGAAAGCACCACGTGGCCCGTAATCGCCGCTCTTACGGCAATCTCGGCGGTTTCGCCGTCGCGTATCTCGCCGACCATCACTATGTCCGGGTCCTGCCTCAGTATGGAGCGCAGCGCCGAGGGAAAAGTCATCCCGGCCTTGACATTTACCTGCACCTGATTTATTCCGTCAAGCCTGTATTCGACAGGATCCTCGACTGTTATTATGTTCTTGATAGGAGTGTTGAGCTCTTTGAGGATGGTGTAAAGGGTGGTCGTCTTTCCGCTGCCGGTCGGACCGGTCACAAGCACTATCCCCTCCGGAACAAGCAGCATTTTATTGAGTTTTTCGAGGTTCGACTCCGAAAAACCGAGCTGATCCTTTCGGAGCGCAAGGCCGTCTCTGTCGAGCAGCCTTATTACGATTTTTTCGCCATAAACTGTTGGTAACACAGAAATACGCATATCTATGGAATTTCCGTCTATATTTGTTTCGACCCTGCCGTCCTGAGGTACGCGTTTTTCAGAGATATTGAGCTTGCCCATAATTTTGATCCTGGTCACTATCGCGGGGTGCATCGACATATCCTGGCTCATAAGCTCGCGGAGCTCGCCGTCTATTCTGATTCGAACTCTGAGGTAGTTTTCGTACGGTTCTATATGGATATCCGAAGCCTTTGATTTATACGCCTGAAGTATAATAGTATTTACAAGCCTGACTATCGGCGCATTTGCGACTCCGGCGTCTTCTTCCTTTTCCTCCTGCTTGAAATCGGACTTTTGGGCATGGAATTCGTCTATCGCCCTCTTTGCCTGCTCCGAGGTGTCGTAGTAGCGATTTATTGCAGCGGTAATGTCGCGGCGCGGCGCAAGAACGGCGCTGACCTCCATTCCGGTAACAAGCCTGACGTCGTCCTGCGCTATCATATCGAGCGGATCTTCCATCGCTATCGTCAGCATATTGCCTTCGAGGCTGATAGGTATCAGGCGATGTTTTTTTGCAAGGCTCTCTGTAATAATTTTCGGTATCTTCGGGTCGACATACATTGCAGCAAGGTCTATATACGGTATGCCAAACTGATCTCCGAGCACCGAAAATAATGTATCCTCGGAGATAATACCGAGATTTATAAGTGTATCTCCCAGCCTGCCGCCGCTGCGCTTCTGCTCGGCGAGCGCGGTTACAAGCTGTTCATTTGTTATTAACCCCTCGGCTATCAGGATATCCCCAAGCCTCATTTTTCTCTTAAACATAACATTCTCCCGGATTCCATGGCTTACCTGCCTGCGCACGCAAAATACGGATGCGGCAAATAAACCTCATCTTCTCTATTGTATCATATTTAAGGACTAAGTTTTTATATTGTTTGAAATTTTTCTGCGCTAAGGCGGGGGGAATATTAATTTTTTTATTTCAACAAAAATTTTTGTTCATATCGAGCCGCTGCAAATATCACAGAGCGTCCAGCTGCTCTCTGTATGCCGAATATTCGGCAACCGCGGAGCGACCCGCTTCCGATAATCCATAGACGCCCCTGCTAACGGAGACAAACCATCCGTAATAATTATCGTAGAGATACTTTCGGGGATTATCCACGCCGAGTCCGCGGAGAATTTTGGCGCTCGTCTCGCCCGTTCTTTCAATGTAAAATGCGATGGTGAGCGCTTCTTCGCGATATGCAGTCATTTTCTTTTTATTTGTACCGCCGCTGTTAACCGCAAGCTTACGCGCAAAAAATTCGTTTAGAATGCGGGATTTCGCTTTGTTCCTTCTTGCGGCGGCGCGCCGGTTTACAGCCAAAAATTCTTTTACGCCGCGCTCCTGCACTAAAAGTATTCCAATACCGAGCCGAGAACACAAATTTCGCACAAGATACGCGCGTTTCTTCTCGCTCTCCGGAACAGCGATATAAACGATATCTGCATATCCGAGGCGCTCCGCAGCCTGCGCCAGCAGTTCTATATTAAGCCTCAATTTCAGTTCCACTGCAAGGGCGGTGTATTCCGCCGCCAGACCCGCACCAGAGCGCTCACCGCACACAGGAACATTCTCGCCGCATACAGCCGCGCTATCGCAGAAACTATCGCCGCTCACGAGCACCCGCTCAGCGCAAAAAGGCGCGACACCGAGGACATCAGTGCCGCACACCTCGCCCTGCACCCGAAAACCCAGCCCTTCGAGCCAATCACGGACAGGCGCGTACAAATCGGTTTCGCGCATTATCTTTTTATTTTTCATTATTTCGAGGTTCTTCTCCGCATTTTTCGCAGACGCGCTTTGATTTTTCGTTGCCGTCAAAACGGCGCCTACCGGACAACCAAGCTCTTTGAGCACGACAGCATAGTCACGATATTCCTTTATCACAAGCAGGCTTTCGTCCACACTTTCTATCCCGAATTCGCTGCAGAGCTGTTTATTTCGCCGCTTGTTCTGACCGACTCGCCACGCTCTGCCGCTGCTCGACCGCCGAACAGACAATCGGCATAGAACACCCTGCCTTCCTTGCGCGGAGCAGGCTGTGGCAGGTCGCCATCCACATAACCGAGTACGCAATGACCAATGCCCTCATATTCGCCGGAAACGCCAAGCGAGCGGAGCAGCTGTCTGCCCCACTCTGTTTCGAACTCCTGCTTTGCCCTGTGTATCCAACAGCTCCCAAGACCGAGCGCATGTGCGGCATTCATTAGGTTGCCCATCACAAGACTGCCGTCATAAACCTTATTCTGCCAGTCGCTCTTTGTAAGCACCACAAGCACTGCCGGCGCGCCGTAAAAAGGATCTCTGCCGTCCTCGATACCTGCTATCTCGGCATTTCTCTTTGATAATTCATCCCTTAGCCCACGGTCAGTCACCACAACGATCACAGTATGCTGAGTACCCATTGCGCTTGGAGCATACAAACCGGCTTCAACTACTTTTTCAATAAGCTCACGCGGCACATCGTCCGATCTGAACCTTCTGATACTTCTTCTATTTTTTAATACATCGTAACCTGCATTCAT
>JBHAZV010000012.1:0-25026 GCA_041781135.1 Acidaminobacteraceae bacterium | reverse complement strand
GGCGTTGGCGGCAAACTCATAGAGGGTGTACTTTACTTTCCTACCGATTCACCTTTTGACCTTTTTAACAGGTGGCATGGAAACTCCGCCATTGACGGTCGCGAAGTCGTTGTTCCTCTTTTTGACAATGTTTTTCCCTCCTTATCTGGCAATACACTGCAATTTTCAAGAAAAATCACTTCTTCAGTTCTTGTTCGCAGACCTTTTTCAGGAAATGTTAGGAATGTTGATACCAAGTTTCTGATTGAAAACTCATTTTTTGATTCTTCAGGTGTTCTTTTATTTACAGATCACAGTTATTATATTTACTCAAAGCTGCTTAAAAGGTGGCGCACTCTTACTCCTAGTACTTCTAACGGGCTCCCTTGCGTTACTGTTAACAACTTTATCCGTACTCTTGAATATTCGAACGGATTCCCGCAAGGGTACAAACGCGAGTTACAGATTGAATATTTCATATATGCATTTAAAAATGCTGCTGCTCGCGATGCTTTTCTCGCAACTGAAACACTTTCTTTTTCCTCGGATACTGCGGACATTTTCTTGTCTTGTGTAGCACTTGCTAACGAGCGCATTCTTTACCATGATGAAGTAATCAACAAAGCCATGGAGCGCGAATGGAATTTTCCTGTAGTTCCTGCTTACTTCCCTACAGTTAAAAATCCAGCTTTAGACTGGGTATTAGAAAATGATTGGGATGCAGGCGTTGTTATAAATCCTACTTTAGAACAAATACTTGCAAATGCTTCGACTATTTCTGTTCCTATTGCTCGTGATACATACTCACGTTTGCTTGAACGTGATGTGAACGAGCCTGATGTTATAAATTGGGGTTCGGCATCTCATCTGGGCGTGAATTCCAATTCTTCAGCTTGGACACAAACAGGCTCCACGACAGGCTCTACGACAGGCTCCACGACAGGTGTTTCTTTTTGGGATAAAGTCATTCCGAAAGTGGACGCGCTGGCTACTGTAGCCACAGGCTTTATAAGTTCTACGTATTCTGATTTCAAGTCTCCACACATTTCCATTCTTGACAAATTTCCTTTTTGCTTACCTCGTGATTTATATTCTTTGTTTACTCTTTTTGTATCTACTCCCAAAACGCCTTTCTTTTCTGTAGATATAAATGGGTATATCGTAAATATTGATTTTGCGGTTTTTGAACCGTTTGTTTTAGTTGTACGCTCTTTTATTTTATGCTTCGTAGTATACAAACTCATTCTTTTAACTAAAGGAGTTTTACAATGAGAGGAATTTTCAATGCAATCATAGAGGTTCTTAAAAGCATTTTTACGGCTGTTATCTCATTTCTTCCAGATAGTCCTTTTAAGTCCGTATTTTCAAAATTAAATCTTGATACAAATTTACTCGGATATCTAAATTGGATTTTCCCTGTTGGCGAAATTGTTTCCATTTTTGCTATCTGGGTTTCTGCTGTTCTTGCCTACTATCTGATAATGCAAATTTTGCGTTTTGTCAAAGTTATAAAGTGAGGTTTTATGTTAAAGTTGTTTACTGGCACACCTGGTAGCGGAAAATCGCTTCATGTTATGAAAATTATATATAAAAAGCTTAGATATAGTAAATCGCTTGTAGTTACGAATATTCCTCTTGATATTTCTGGTTCTTTGCGCTCCTATGCCTCACGCATTTTCTACTTGGAAAATTCCTCTGTTACTCCGTCTTTTCTATATAGTCATGCTTTTTTGCATCATGAACGCGGCAGGGAAAGCCAGACTCTTTTAGTTATAGATGAAGCACAAATGCTTTTCAGTCCTGTTGTTATGAAGCTAAAAACACAAGAAAACAAAGAGCATAGAAAAGTCTGGCTTGATTTTTTCAGTCAGCATAGGCACTGGGGATATGATGTCATTCTTGTTACTCAATACGATAAGCTTATAGATGCACAGGTTCGTTGCATGGCAGAGTATGAAGTTAGGCATAGGAAAGTGAACAATTTTAAATTCGGCTTACTTCTTTCTCTTTTCCGTCTACAACTTTTTATTGCCATTGAGTATTGGTGCGGTGTTTTCGAAAAAATCGATTCTGAATTTTTCATTTTCCGTTCAAAGTATGCTAAAATGTATAACAGTTGTAGCAGATTCTCTGATTCTTCGTGTCCCGGTGATGTGGTTGAAGCTTCGAGAAACCAAAGCACCGGGACACGAACGGGTGGGTGGGTGTAAATTCGAATCCGCCCGCTACTACGACAAGCGGGCGTAATCTGTAATCATAACAAAAATGAAACAAATGGAGGTTAAAATGAGTTTTTTCAAAAAAATTTTTTTTGGTGAAAAGTATGATTTTATTGACTACAAGTCTTTGCGTAAGACTGTCACTGAAGTCAATGCGTATACTACTTCTGGAATGGCGTGTTTTGTGTACTTTAACTCCCTTAACGGTAAGACTTTTACTGTTGAAGTTCCCGCCGGCTCTTTTACTGGCTATAATTTTTCTGACAAGCATCTTTTCCTTGTCGGAAAGTACACACGTCAAAATCCTGCTCCTGATGTATGCGCTCTTGCCGATTCTATTAGTTTTTTAATGGGAGGTTTCTATGAAAAAAAGGGCTTATAACTGGGTTTTTTTAGTATATCCCGATAGCTGCGGTTTTTCGTATGATGAAATGCTTAAATATTTGAGTTTGCATTCTTATGCATATGTCGTATCCCCTCTGCATCAGTCCGAGCCTACTGACGAGTACGAATATAAGCCGCATTACCATGTGCTTGTACTTTATGACACCCTTAAAAGCTCGGAACAAGTTTCCGAAATTTTCGGCTGCTTATCGGGCACTGTGCCTTTTGTGTGTCATTCTGTGGTGGGTATGGTCAGGTACTTTTGTCATATGGATAATCCAGAAAAGCCTCAGTATCTTTTGTCCGATCTTCGGTGTCATAATTTTAATGTTGATGAAGTTTTATCTAAACCCGAAAATGATTACAATTGCTTAAAAAACATTATTCTTGACTTAAAAATGGGTTTTCATTGTGCAGGAGAGTATATCGATTTTTTAATTAAAAACCGCAAAATAAAAGAGCTTTCTTACTGTGTTAATCGCATTCTTCTTATAGATAAGCTTATCGGATATTACAAAGATTTAACTTGATTTGTTTTTTATTTTGTTGTATACTTATAATAGTGAGAAATAATTTTTCTATTCTTCATCAAAACATACATTTAAGGAATAGTTGCTACTCAACCAAACTATCAAAAGTAAACTTCTTTAACACACTTTCTTTCGAAATAATCCAAGCAAATATCGGCGCACCTACTACTGTAACCACCACAAACTCTCCAATCGCGACCATGACTGTCCAAAACAAGAAACCCTCAGGAGCCCCAAAAATAAAAACTATACCATAAGCTATGATAGCTGCACTGATTGTTGCCCACAGAGAAGCTGTATATAGCGCAAATTTGTTAAAGCCAAGTAACTTTCGGGTTATTGAGATCATAACAACAACAAATAACGAAGCGAGAGATCCAATAATTACATCGGCAATTCCATACGGACTCGTTAAATTGGCAATGGCGCATCCAAGCACAAGACCATACGAATAACGCTTATCCAAAAAGGCGAGCAGCACCATTATCTCGGACACTCTAAACTGAACCGCATTATATCCCACAAAATAAAACGCCCAAGTTATTACAGCATATATACTCGCAACCACGGCGGTTTTTGTTATAAAATTAACTGAATGATTCATTTTAGACCTTCATCTCATACTTTTCTATCTCAATTTTGCCATATCGAGCTCTTATCGGTTCAATAATTTCTCTGATAAAATCCGTCACCTGATTCCCCGCCCTTCCGGTATACAAGTCCGGATTCATCATTTGGTCGAGCTCACACTTGCTTATGCCAAAATAGTCATCGGAGGCGATAAGCTCAATAAGATTGTTGTCGAGTCCGTCTTCTTTTACTCGTTTTGCTGCTACCATAGAATGAACTCTGATTCTTTCGTGTAGCTCTTGCCTGTCTCTTCCCTTCTTGACCGCGTTCATAATAATATTCTCGGTGATCATAAACGGCAGTTCCCTCACTATATGCGCTCTTATAACCTTTTCGTATACTTTGAGTTCCGAAAAGACGTTTATCGCAATTTCCAAAGAAGCATCGATCGCAAGAAATGCTTCCGGAATTGTCAGTCTTTTATTTGCCGAATCATCAAGAGTCCGCTCAAACCATTGCGTAGCAGCTACTAAATGCGGACTGCTTGACAAAGATATAACATACTTTGAAAGCGAAGCAATGCGCTCTGAACGCATTGGATTTCGCTTGTACGCCATAGCGGAAGACCCTATCTGAGTGCTCTCAAAAGGTTCCTCAACTTCTTTGAGAGATTGAAGTAACCTTAAATCGTTAGTCATCTTATGTAGTGAATCTGCAAGCAAAGCAAGCCTGTTTACACAGTCGGCATCAATTTTTCTTGAAGTTGTCTGCCCTACCACCGCATAAGTCGAATTAAATCCAAGCTGTTCGGCAACGAGCAAATCAAGCTTTTTAACTTTTTCTTCATCTCCATTAAAAAGTTCCATAAATGATGCCTGCGTGCCGGTAGTTCCCTTTGCTCCCCTCAGCTTCAGCCTGTTTTCAAATTCTTCGAGATTTTCCAGATCCATTGCAAGATCATATGTCCACAGCGCGATCCTCTTTCCCACGGTAGTCAACTGAGCAGGCTGCATATGCGTAAAACCCAGCGTCGGCAAATTTCTATACTTTTCGGCAAGATTACTCATCTTGATTACAAGAGCGGCGAGTTTTTCCCGCACGAGAACAAGCGCCTTTTTCATGACGATTATATCTGTATTATCTCCTACATAAGCCGATGTAGCACCAAGATGTATTATAGGCCTCGCAAGCGGGCAGATATCACCCAAAGTATGAACATGCGCCATCACGTCATGACGAAGCTTCTTTTCGTATTTTGCCGCTAATTCATAGTCGATATTATCGATATTCGCAGCCAATTCTGCAATCTGCCCGTCAGAAATATCCAGCCCCAGTGCTTGTTCCGCCTTTGCCAAAGCCAGCCAAAGTCTGCGCCAAGTAGAAAACTTTTCATCTGACGAAAAAATTTTTAGCATTGCTGCGCTTGCATATCTTTCAACCAGCGGATTTTGATAAATCCCGCTACCCTTGCTCAAACCCCTGCTCCTCTTATAAAACAAAGGGGCTTCAGATGAAAGCCCCTTAAATATCCCACCATGATTACTTTGCGTAATCTATGACACGCGACTCTCTGACCATGTGTACCTTAATGTTACCAGGGTACTGCAGCTGCTCTTCAATATTCTTAGCTATATCACGTGCGAGCAGGAACATTTCGTCGTCGTTAATTTTTTCAGGAGTTACAACGATCCTTATCTCTCTGCCCGCTTGTATTGCAAACGATTTTTCAACTGCATCATAGGCATTCGCAATATTTTCGAGATCTTCAAGCCTCTTTATGTATGCGTCGAGATTTTCTCGCCTTGCACCGGGTCTTGCCGCAGACAAAGCATCCGCAGCAGTAACTACAATCGCTTCAATACTTGCGTGTTCGCAGTCGCCGTGATGCGACATCATACCATTTATAACGGCTTTTGATTCTTTGTACTTTTTGAGTATCTGTATTCCCAACTCAATATGAGTACCCTCGTTATCCTGATCAATCGCTTTTCCAATATCGTGGAACAATCCTGCTCGCTTTGCCACCTTTACATCTGCACCAAGCTCAGATGCAAGCATTCCTGCCAAGTGTGCAACCTCTACCGAATGCTTCAGCACATTCTGACCAAAGCTCGTCCTATACTTCAATCGGCCAAGAACCTTTACAAGCTCAGGATGAACATTGTGAATTCCGACATCAAACAGTGCATTTTCGCCCTCAGTCTTGATTATCTGGTCAACCTCTTTTTTAGATTTCTCAACCATGTCCTCAATTCTGGCGGGATGAATACGCCCATCGGAAACAAGCTTTTCTAAAGTCAATCTTGCAATTTCTCTCCTGACCGGATCAAACGAAGACAGTATAACCGCCTCGGGAGTATCGTCAATAATGACATCTACTCCGGTCAATGTCTCGAGCGTTCTAATATTTCGACCTTCACGCCCGATTATCCTACCCTTCATTTCGTCATTAGGCAGGTTAACTATTGACACCGTACTTTCCGAAACAAATTCTCCCGCATACCTCTGCACGGCCGTAGCGAGTATTTCTTTGGCAGAGTTCTGCGCTTCTTCGCGCGCCTTGCTCTCCATATTTTTGATCATGATTACAAGGTCGTGCTCAACTTCTCTCTGCGCATCCGCCATCAATAATTCTTTAGCTTCATCTGAAGACAATCCTGCGATTCGCTCTAATTCCAGTTCCTGCTTGTTCTTAATCTCCTCAATTTGCGACTCTTTCTGTTCGAGAGCCTTCAATTTACTGTTAAGTTTTTCCTCTTTTTCTTCAATAACCTGAGTTTTTTTGTCGAGAGCCTCTTCCTTCTGTAAGTTTCTACGCTCAAGCTTCTGCAGCTCATTCCTGCGCTCTTTAGATTCCCTGTCAACTTCTTTGCGGATTTGCAGGACTTCTTCCTTTGCCTCTACAAGCCTTTCCTTCTTAGTTGATTCCGCATCCCTTTCTGCCTTCGCCAAAATTTCTTTTGCCTTAAATTCAGCACTTATTATCGCCTTTTCGGCAGTTTTTTTTCTGGTAAAATATCCTATCAGGACTCCTACCACAAGTGCAACAGTTGCGGTAATCACTACGGCAAGTATAATTTTTTCTATTTCCATCATTTCCTCGAATAGTTAATTTGCCACAGCGACATAAATTTTGTCGCAAACGACCACGATAATTATATTACATCTTTATTACCAGGTCAATAAGGCGCAGGGAATTTGTAAAAAAAATATTAAATTGCCAAACCGTAGTGTTCCCTTACTTTCTTTTCTAATTCTTCAAGCAGTCCGGTATTTTCTGTCAAAAATTCTTTAACATTTTCTCTGCCATTGCCTATCTTGTTATCTTCATAAGCATACCAGGAACCTGATTTCTTTAGTATTCCCGCCTCGGCAGCCGCATCAATGATACTTCCTATCCTTGAAATACCGGTGCCATACATAATATCAAATTCGACGGATTTAAACGGCGGCGCTACCTTATTCTTAACGATTTTGATTTTAGTCTTATTTCCAACTATCTCGCCATCTTTTTTTATAGCTTCGCCCTTTCTGACATCGATTCTTACGGAAGCATAAAATTTAAGGGCATTGCCGCCTGTTGTAGTCTCCGGATTCCCATAAACGGCTCCAATCTTCATTCTGAGCTGGTTAATAAATACTACGACACAATTGCTGCGGCTGATAATAGCGGTAAGTTTTCTGAGCGCCTGCGACATAAGCCTCGCCTGCAGCCCCATATGCGACTCGCCCATATCCCCAAGAAGCTCCGCTTTTGGAACAAGCGCGGCAACAGAGTCAATAACAACGATATCCACCGCATTAGAGCGAACCAATCCCTCTGTAATATCAAGCGCCTGTTCGCCGTTGTCAGGCTGCGACACTATCAGTTCGTCAATGTCGACACCGATATTTTTTGCATATGCAGGGTCAAGAGCATGCTCAGCGTCAATAAACGCCGCAATCCCTCCCCTTTTTTGTATTTCTGCTATCATATGCAGGGTCACTGTTGTTTTTCCAGATGATTCAGGCCCGAAAATTTCGACGATCCTGCCCTTTGGGAGCCCTCCTATTCCAAGTGCGATATCTAAATCAATGCAGCCCGTCGGATGAGCTTCGACAGCCGCAATGGCATTCTCGTCGCCAAGGCGCATGATCGCACCCTTGCCATGAGCTTTTTCAATCTGCGCGAGCGCCTGCTCCAAATTTTTCCTTTTTTCTTCCATTTTACCCCCAGTAGCAAAATACCATATTTTAGGATATTTGTCAATACTTTCTTCTACAAGAACATCTGTTCTTTATCTTCAATATTATCGAACATTAGTTCGTGTGTCAAGCATAATTAGAATTCTATCGAATTTTTTGATTATTCATCAAGATAGCCTTTTCGGTCAGCATTATAAGCGCCTGCTTCACAGCCGAACGGCGTATCTGCTCGCGATTGCCGTTAAATTTGAATTCTTTGGTTTCTGAGCCGCTGCGCCTGCTCCAAACCGTAATAAAAACCTGCCCTACCGGAATTTTCTTTTCCTCTTCCTTCTGAAGCACTTCCTCAAGATAAATCGTTCCGCGCCTCTTTTGTTTGGAATGCTCGAGCTGAACCTTGCTGCCGGCGTATCCGGTTATCGAGCATGTAATATCCGCACCATTAGAAATACCCATGCCCTTTGCCATCTGAAAACTCACCTGCTCGCTCACAGCCGTATGCAGTCTGATAGAGTTCGGGTCAACACCTAAAAATTTCTGTTTGAAATTGTCGGTATATGTCACAATGCCGCAATCAAAAACATCCGAAGCCCCCGGCACGGAAGTTATCTTTGCTGCGAGCATTCCTCCGGTACAGCTCTCGGCTACACAAAGCTTCAATTTCGCCTCTCTGAGCGTATCCACAAGCAGCGACTCTATGCGCATCTCGTCTACCGTAATGATATAATCCTTCAAAATCTTGCGGATCTTTGCTTCGCATTCGTTAAGATATCTTCGCCTCTTATTTGGATCGGATGAGCTCAACCTTAACGTGACCTTGTCTGCGTCCATATATGTACCGATCGTCACTGTTCTCTGATTTTTAAGAACGCTCTGCAGCATATCCTCAAGCTTTGATTCGCCTATGCCATAAACATGCAGGTATGTAGAGTATAAAGTTGTATTCACCTGCTGCTGCAATATAGGATATAGCTCATTTTCACACATTGGAATCAATTCGCTCGGCGGCCCCGGCAGAAGCACTACCTTGTAATCTCCGGCATCATAATACATACCCGGCGCTGTGCCGACAGTATTTCGCAGAATAACGGCATCCTTCGGAAAGTACACCTGCTTAAAATTATTCTCTGTCATGCCCGGTCCCATTCTGCTGAGAAGCCGAGCCATTGAATCACTGTCAGGAAACAGCTCAACTCCCATCGCCCTGCACACAGCCTCCTTTGTTATATCGTCGACCGTTGGCCCAAGCCCGCCCGTAAAAATAATCAAATCATGTTCGCCGCGGATGCGCTCAAATGTACTGCGAATTCGGTCCTCATTATCCCCGACCACCTCCATTCTCATCGTATGTATTTGGAGATGAGCCAAAAATTTTCCCAAAAACGCTGCGTTTGTATTTACCGTATCGCCAAATAAAATCTCTGTTCCAATACTTATTATTGCCGCCTTCATAGATCAGAAATCACCTTCCTGTTTTTGTAAATATATTCACACCCGGAAACTATCGTCAAAATAGCGCATCCCCAAACCAGCAAATCCATCCAGATTCCGCTAAACCTTACAAAAATCAGCATGGTCATCACAAACTGGACCGTAGTTTTGACCTTGCCGAGATAGCCAGCCGAAATAACCACATTTTCCGAAGCGGCAATAGCTCTGAAAATACTGATAATAAGCTCTCTCGAAAAAATAATTATCACTACAACCGAAGAAATCCATCCGAGCTCGACAAAACACATCAATGTCGAGAGCACGAGCAGCTTATCCGCAACAGGATCCATAAATTTGCCGAAATTTGTTATAATTCCAAGTTTTCGCGCGAGATAACCATCAAGCAGATCCGTCAGTGATGCCGCCACAAAAATAACAAGGGCCACTGCGGAATATCCTGCCAAAAGAAACCCGACTACAAAAGGAATCATTATTATTCTTAGCACCGTGAGTTTATTAGCTATATTCATACAAACTCTCCTATTAAATCATAATCTGCACTGTCGACCACCTTTGCCTTCAACAAGCTCCCGACCCTGTGCGCATCGTCAGAATACACGTACACCTCGCCGTCGACCTCAGGAGTGTCAAGGCTTGAACGGCAGACATAGAGCGACTCCTCTTCGATATATTCGTCGATCACCACATCAATAACGCTGCCAACAAACTTTTCCATAATTTCTGCAGACCGCCCAAGCTGCATCTCCATTAACTCATTACGGCGCTCTTCTGCCACATTCGCATCGACCTTGTTAGGGAGTTTATTGGCAGGGACAGCCGGCATATCCGAATATGTGAAAACGCCAAGTCTGTCTATTCTGTTATCAGCGACAAAATCCCTGAGCTGCGCAAAATCTTTTTCATCCTCTCCGGGAAATCCAACAATAAATGTAGTTCGTATCGCCGCAATTTTTCCGGTTCTGCACTCTTCGTCGCGTATTTTTTTAATTACCCTCGCAATATCATCACGAGATGTTTTTCTGTTCATCAATCTTAAGATTTTATCCGAAATATGCTGCATAGGTATGTCAAAATATTTTACAACTTTTTCTAATTCGAACATTTTATCCACGAGCTCATCACTCAAAAGATCCGGGTACAAATAATGCAATCTTATCCATTTGACGCCCTGAATATCATTCAGTCTTTCAAGCAGCTCGATCAGCATCGGTTTTCCGCATAAATCCACGCCATAACGCGAAGTATCCTGCGCAATCAAAATCAGTTCTTTTACGCGCAGCAGCTCCGCCTCCCTGACGATGTCGTCAATGGATCTCGACCTGTAGCAGCCTCTCAGGCTTGGGATCAGACAATATGTACACCTGTTGTCGCACCCCTCGGCAATTTTTAAGTATGCGTAATGCGGCGGCGTAGTTACAATGCGAGGCAGTTCAGGGATTTCAATATCGACGCTGTCTTTAATAACTATTCCGCGCTCGCCGTTTTCCAGCCTTTTGAGCACTTCAGGCATTCTGAAAAAAGAACCGGTTCCAACGACTGCATCAATATCAAATTCACTAAGCAGCTCTTCGGTCGCCGACTGGGCAAGACATCCCATAACCACGACCTTTTTCTGCCTTCTCTTACCTTCGCTGCGTTTTTTATACTCGCAAAACTCGCGTATGACATCATAGGATTCATCCTCGGCGTCGTGAATAAACGAACACGTATTCACAATCAAAATATCCGCCCTGTCCGGCGTATTGGAATAGCTGTACAAATCGTCAAGAAGCCCGAGCACATTTTCCGTATCTACGGTATTTTTGGCACAGCCAAGACTCTCTATGTGAATATATCTCTTCACTAATATACCTCACGCGGCTTGCTGCCATGCTGTGCGCCGATAATTCCCATATCCTCCATAATATCGATGAGCCTCGCGGCGCGATTATATCCTATTGAAAATTTTCTCTGCAGCATTGACGCAGAAGCCTTTCTCTGTTCTCGAACAAACCTTATGGCTTCTTCGAGATACTCGTCATCACCAGTTCCGTCAGCTGCAGCATTCTGAACATTTCCAAGCACTACCCTTTCTGCTGTAAAATTCTGCCTTTCAATAAATGCAATGACATTTTCTATTTCCTTATTGGAAACAAACACTCCCTGAACTCTTTTCGGCCTCGAAAACACCGCCGGATGATAGAGCATATCGCCCTTTCCGAGCAAGTTCTCTGCGCCTGATGCGTCAAGAATAGTGCGTGAATCCACCTGAGACGAAACAGAAAAAGCGATTCGAGAAGGGATATTCGCCTTTATAAGACCGGTAATTACATCCACAGACGGCCTCTGAGTGGCTACTACAAGATGCATGCCCGCAGCACGCGCCTTCTGAGCGATTCTGCAAATATACTCCTCCACCTGCTTGGCAGCAACCATCATCAGATCCGCAAGCTCATCAACAATAATCACAATCAAAGGAAGCCTTTCGGAAGGATCGCACTTTTCATTATAGCCTTTGTGATTTCTCACCTTTTTTTCAAACATCAGATTATATCTTCTCTCCATCTCCTGAACAGCCCAGTTAAGCGCAGAGGCGGCAAGCCTCGCGTCAGTAACCACAGGCATTAAAAGATGAGGCACATCATTGTAATTACTCAGTTCCACCTGCTTCGGATCTATCATTATAAATCTGACCTCATCCGGAGTCGCGCCGAGCAGTATGCTAAGTATCATCGAATTTATGCATACAGACTTACCGGAGCCGGTAGAGCCTGCAACCAGCAAGTGCGGCATTGTTGCAAGATCGCCTATAACCGGTTTGCCGCTTATATCAAGACCAAGTGCCACGCTGAGAGGCGATTTTTTCCCCGAAAATTCTGCAGTATCGGTGACCTCCCTCATTGTCACCATCCTCGTCTCTCCATTTGGCACTTCTATGCCGACATTGCTCTTTCCGTCGACAGGAGCAATCCTCACATGAGGCACTGCAAGACTAAGCGCAATATCGTCAGATAAATTCTGAAGCTTTGCAATCTTTACACCATTGCCAAGCTCGACCTCAAACATCGTTATTGTCGGACCTTCTTCGTATGCGGCAACTCTTGCATCCACTCCGAAGCTTTTAAACACACCGTGAAGCTTCGCTATTACCGCTTCGATAAACTTGGAATTATCGACCCGCGACTTCACAGGCATATCTAAAAGCTGTGCGGGCGGCAGATTAAATCTCTGCTTTTGTCTGCGCTGTACCTGCTTAGGCGCAGGACCTCCGGCAGCGCGCTCGTCGCCATGCCCTCCGGAGCCTTGAGCAACCAAAGCGCTTTTGCCGCTGTGCTCGAATAATTCATTACCGGATCGGTGGTCCCCGCCGTCTCGCACATTTTCTGCGCTTTTCTCGCCTTGCGCATTCTGCGAATTATTTACGCTGTGTTTGCCTCCATCATTCGCATGCCGCGTCATCGCCAGATTTTCAGCCTTCTTTATTTTTGAGTAATCATCTTCTGCGCCTTCTATACGCGCATTTTTAGAGCCGGAGGCTTTCTCGACACCATCAGCATCCGCATCGCGAAAATGCCGCGCACCACCCGCAAAATTCTTTTCTGAATCAGCGCCGCGCATAAAACCCGAGATCTTAAATTTGGACATTGGCACCGTATCCTTTGCAGGCGCGGCAATACCTTCAAATTCAGCAATATCAATGCTGTTGCCGGAAATTTCCGTCTCCCTGAGCGCGCGGTCTCTAACCCTTTTTTTGCCATAATCGTTATAATCTGCAAGCATGGTTACAATATTGCGCTCCTGCCTATTTTCATAACCGGAATTTAATAAACCCAGCGCTCCCGGAGTTACGCTTGCAACAACCGCAAGCAAAGAAAGCAAAAATGCAAGCCCCAGCGCAAACCCTGAGCCCAGCCCGAGAGACAGCAGCACAGTGACAAACTCACCGACTGCACCGCCGGAATTAAGATATACCCCGCTTTCGAACCACGATAAATCCTCGGGTTGATTATAAACCGCTGAATTTACAAGCATAAACGCCAGCAAGAACAGCAGCAGAGAAAAAATATTCTCTTTTTTGCTATCACGCCCAAAAATCCAAATCATCGATATAAAAAACACAAACACAGGGAGAACATAAGCCGTGTAGCCAAGTATCCCCCTGAAAAACATCGAAAGCCAGCCTACGACGTCAAAAGCAACTACAACAAACATCGCCGCAGAAAGCAGAGCCGCGACTACCGCAAGCACCAATCCCGCGTCAAATCCGGAACCCTTGTTATTTTCCTGTCGAACCAAATCCCCCACTGCCTCTTTCACTCAGCTCCAATTCTTCCACTTCTATGAGCTCGGCGCGTTCATACCTGGCAATCACAAGCTGCGCTACCCTCTCGCCTTTTTTTATTGTGTATTCCTCGTTGGAAATATTTACCACAGGAATTCGCAATTCACCTCTATAATCCGAATCGATCGTTCCGACAGCATTTATCAAAGTAATACCATGCTTTATTGAAAGACCGCTTCTTGCTCTGATCTGTCCCTCATAACCCTCGGGAATTTCAATATAAAGTGAAGTCGGAACGAGCGCTCTCGCCAGCGGAGCGAGGACAATGTCCTCCTCGTTTGACGAGAGCAGATCCATGCCCGAAGCGCCGGCGGTTTGGTACTTAGGCAGCGGATTTCCGGATTTATTTATAATTTTGAGCCTTACCATTACAGAAGCGCCTTTCTCGAAAGATTGATCCTGCCCTGATCGTCTATCTCGATTATCTTGACTTCGATTTCATCGCCAATATTTACTGCATCCTCTATCTTTGCAACGCGCTTAGTATCTATCTGAGAGATATGGCAAAGTCCTTCCTTACCGAATCCGATATCGACAAATGCCCCAAATTTAAGCAGCCTTGTAACCCTGCCCCTGAACACCTGTCCTACCTCTGGATCCATTACAATCGCCTTTATGTCATTGAGCGCGCCTTCGCCGGAAGCTGCGTCCGGAGCAGTTATCAGCACGAGCCCCGTATCTTCGATATCGATTTTTACGCCGTGAGTACCTGTAATTTTCTGTATAACCTTGCCTCCGACGCCGATAACCTCTCTGATCTTGTCCGGGTGTATCTGAATTTTGAATACACGCGGCGCCTTAGGAGAAAGCTCTGTGCGAGGTTCGCTCATAACCTTGTTCATCTCTTCCAAAATGTGCAGTCTGCCCTCTTTTGCCTGTGCAAGCGCCGATCTGAGCAAATCCTCGCTTAGACCATCTACTTTAATATCCATCTGAAGCGCAGTAATACCATCCTTTGTACCTGCAACCTTGAAATCCATATCGCCAAGCGCATCTTCGATGCCCTGTATATCGCTGAGAATGGCAAACTTGCCGTCTTCCTCAATCAGACCCATCGCAATACCGGCAACAGGCGCCTTTATCGGAACCCCGGCATCCATAAGCGAAAGCGATGAACCGCATATGCTCGCCTGCGAACTGGAGCCATTGCATGTAAGCACCTCTGACACCAACCTGATCGTATAAGGGAAGTCGATTTCATTTGGAATCACCGGCAGCAAAGCCCTCTCGCCAAGCGCACCGTGTCCTACCGCACGCCTGTTGACCCTTGAAGGACCGACCTCGCCGACTGCAAACGGCGGGAAATTATAGTGATGAATATACCTTTTGGAATCCTCAAGCAGATCGAGACCGTCCAATTTCTGCGATTCTCCCAAGGCTCCGAGCGTAGTTATTGTAAGCGCCTGAGTAAGCCCCCTTCTGAACATGCCCGAACCATGTGTCATAGGAAGCAGACCAACCTCGCACTCTATCGGCCTGATGTCCTTGACGCCTCTGCCGTCTACGCGAATGCCTTCGTTGATTATCATCTTTCGCATTACGTCTTTTTCCACAGATTTAAAGAGCTCGGCAAGTCCCTGTTCATCTCCGGCATAGGAATCTCCAAATTCGAGCATCATCGCATCCTGAAGATCGTCGAGCGCAATTCCGCGCTCGTGCTTATCCTTTACGCACAGCGCTTCCCTTATCCTGCTTCTCAGGAATGCCTCAGGAGCCGAATAATCGCGTTCCTCCACGGAAAAATCAAACTTAGGCAGCCCTATCTCTGCCTTAATATCGAGAACAAAACGGCAGAGCCTTTTTATTTCCTCGTGACCAAACATAATCGCTCCGAGCACCTCGTCCTCGGTAAGTATGTCTGATCCGGATTCCACCATTACGACAGCATCCTCCGTACCTGATACGACAAGATGAAGCCGCGATTTTTCCTTTTGCTCGGTTGTTGGATTTATGACATACTCGCCGTCTACATATCCCACCGTTACGGCACACGCCGGACCGTCAAAAGGAATATCGGAAATCGCAAGCGCTATCGAAGCGCCGTTCATAGCGACTGTATCAGGGCTCGCATCTTGGTCAACAGAGAGCACAGTTGCAATAACCTGCACTTCATTTTTCAAACCGTCCGGAAACAGCGGTCTGATTGGTCTGTCAATAAGTCGCGCTGTAAGAACTGCTCGCTCCGAAGGACGACCTTCTCTCTTTATAAATCCGCCGGGAATCTTTCCGACAGAATACAGTTTTTCTTCAAATTCGACCGACAGCGGGAAAAAATCCGCCCCTGCCTTGGGCTTTCGCGTAGCGGTAGCGGTTACAAGCACTACAGTATCGCCATATCTCACTGTTGCAGCGCCATTTGCCAAATTTGCAAACTTACCTGTTTCGACCACTAACTGCCTGCCGGCAAGGGTGGTTTCAAATCTTTTTACTTCTCTCATATTCCTCCAATCTTAACCAAATAATTATACCTGTTTTTCTAAAAAAATTCCACCTCGCAAAATATGCTGCAGAAAAAACGGCACAGCCGCACCTTACGACTATGCCGATATTCTCATAATAAACCCCGATTCAGATTACTTTCTGAGACCGAGCTCCGCAATGAGCGCTCTGTACTTTTCGAGATCCTTATCTCTGAGGTATGCGAGCAGATTCCTTCTGCGGCCTACCATCTTCAGAAGCCCTCTCCTTGTGTGGTGATCCTTTTTGTGCACGCTGAGATGCTCGTTAAGCTCGTTGATTCTTGCTGTGAGCACTGCAATCTGAACCTCCGCGCTGCCTGTATCAGTGTCGTGCGTCCTGAATTTCTCGATGACAGCGGTCTTTTTTTCTTTTGTAATCATATTCACTCCTTATGGCTATGGCCGAGAAATGCTATACACGCACATCCAAGCTCATGCCCCGCAAGGATAACATAACAATCACACAAAGTCAAGTCCATATACATAATTCACATCTTTACAAAATATTTATATTTGCGAATTTATAGAGATTTTTCGCTAAAAAATATTCTTGCAGTTACGATATCCCTGTGTATTGCCTCCGAAAGCTCCATCATTGAACCGAACAGTCGCTCATCTCTATGCCACTTCATAAATTCGATCCTGACGGTACTTCCATACAAATCGCCGAAGTATCCCAGAATATGCGTCTCTGCGACGGGCGGAACCTCGCCTTGAAACTGCGATATCGTAGGCTTGACCCCGACATTTGTTATTGAACTGAACTCCTTTCCGTCGTCTATTGTACATTTTGTAAAATAAACGCCGCGCTTCATAAGCGGTATTGCTTTTGAATATATATTGAGCGTAGGAACACCGATATTCCTCCCTATCGCATTGCCCGCTTCTACCTTTCCAATAATAAAGTGATTTCTTCCCAAAAGTTCAGACGCCCGTTCTACCTGCCCTTCTCTCAGAAAATCTCTGATCTTTGTGGAGGATACGCGGATATCCCTGAAAAGCACCGGCTCTACGATGCTTACTCCAAAGCCGTACTTAACGCCGTATGCTTCAAGCGCCCTTGCATTTGACGCCGCTCCGTGTCCAAACTTAAAATCATGCCCAACAGTCACGTGTTTTGCAGAAATTCTGCCAAGCATCACATCATGCACAAAAGCCTCTGCATCATATTTGACCTGAGCATTATCAAATTCCACAAGCGCAACATAGTCAATGCCCAAATCCCCAAGCACCGATAGTTTTTCCGCGGCATCCATTATCAGTGACGGCGTATCGAGTCCCCTTAAAAATGCTGTTGGATTATTTCTAAAGGTATAAACAAACGTAGCAAGCCCCTGCTGTTTCGCGCGCTCGCTCATCTTGCCGAGCACCTTCATATGGCCAATATGCATCCCGTCAAATGTGCCTATTGCCAAAGAACAGTCGCGTTCTACCGATATTTCATCCACACTGTTAAAAACCTTCACTGTTTCACGCTCCATACCCTATGAGCTTTGATATTCGGAAATCACTATCCGCTATTCCAACAAGCCTATTGCCGCAATACACCAGATATTCATCCGAAATTGCAAAACGGCCGGCGTCATATCCAGCTCGCGCAGCCCGTACACGTGCGCTCTCGACATCGCCGTACCTGCTCAAATCAAACTTAACGCCATTTTTTAGACGCTTGCTGATATCGCTGCTCAAACCGTCAATATTGATAATGCCGATATTCCATATCCTGCGCGCAGCATCTCCGATATCGATTAAAGATTCCTCCCCGACATCTTCGAGCAGGACAGCTTCTTCCGCAGAAAAGCCGCCAGAACTGACTCTGACAAGATTTTTAAGATGCGCATATGTTCCGAGGGCAATTCCCATATCATGACAAAGAGTTCTTATATATGTGCCCTTTGAGCATTCGACTTCAAAACTCAAATCATCTGAAAAATCAAGCAAACGCAGACTGTACACCGTAACCCTCCGAGCCTTTTTGGCAGGCGCGGTCTTCCCTGAGACAGCATATTCGAGCAGTTTTTTTCCTCCGATTTTTACAGCGGAATAATCGGGAGGAATCTGAAAAATATCTCCGCTGAAATCCAAAAAGCATCGCTCGATATCTTCTTTTGTGACATGAGCATAATCTGCCGCAGCAACCACACTGCCGCACGCATCCTGCGTATCTGTGGCAGATCCAAGCGCAGCGACAGCCGCATATTTCTTTGGGAGACCCATAAAATAATCCGAAAGCCTCGTCGCCTGCCCTATCAAAACAGGAAGCACGCCAGTCACCATTGGATCAAGTGTACCGCTATGCCCTACCCTCTGTATTCCGAGCAGCCGGCGAATCTTCGCAACAACATCGTGCGAAGTAATTCCGGCGGGCTTGTACACGGGTATGACCCCGCACTTTTCCACCTTCTCCGCAATCATTTTTATAATTGCTTCTCCGCCATTTCAATAATTTTTGCTACAGCCTCATCATACGGTATTTTTGTGACAAAGCCCGCAGCGCGCATATGCCCGCCGCCGCCCATAGATTCAGCTATCTTTGAAACATCCACATCATTCTTCGAGCGCAGTGAAAATTTTATTTCATCTCCGCCAAGACTCCTCGCAAAAGCAGAAGCCTCTATGCCTTCAAGCGAAAGTATGTAGTCGGAAATCCCGTCAAAATCGCCGGAATCCTCGGCGAGATCGGTTCCTATTGCATTAGATACGGCAATCCTGCCCGAACCGAGTATTTCGAGCTTGCTCAACGCCTCCTGAAGCAGCCTCGCCTTTCGCATCGGAACGTTTTTATGCACAAAATTATTGATTCTCTGAAAATCGAACCCGCAATCGCGCAGCGCCGCCGCTGTTCTAAAGGTCTTTGCAGTTGTGTTTAGATGCTTAAAAGTTCCGGTATCGGAAATTATGGCAGTGTAGAGGCAACCCGCCATATCAGGAGTTATTTCAACACCCATTTCGATCAGCAGATCATAAATGATTTCGCCGGTCGCACTTGCACATACATCCACATATACTACATCGGCAAAACCTACATTTGTTCCGTGGTGATCTATCGAAATCGTCCGTCCGGCGGAATCAAAGATATTTCGCCGATCTCTTAGCTGCTCTATCGAGCTTGTATCAAGAGATATTACAAGATCGTAACCTATATCCTCTGCATCCGGCTCATCTGCCATATTGCGAACATCCAACCCGTCGAGCATAAACGAAATATTCCCAGCAACTTTTTCCGCTACGACAAGCTCCGGATGCTTGCCCATCTGCTTTAACGCAAGACAAAGCGCAGCGCAGGATCCGATTGCATCCCCGTCCGGGAAAATATGCGGAAGCACGGCAATGCTCCCGCTTTCGTCAGTTTTAAGAATGCTTGCGATTTCAGCAAGCGTATTTGTAGACGGGCCGCTGCGGCTCACCGACTTCAAAAGCTCATCTATCCGCAACAAATGCTCGAGCGATTCATCTGACTTAAACAGCAGCTCCGGAATTCTAAACGTCGTCAGTTCGCCCGCAAGCTGCTTTCGCAAAAAGCCACTTGCACTGTTCAGCCCTTTTAGCGTATCCGAATCGCCGCCACTTATATAGACGGTCGCATAGCTGAGATCGCGCGTTAAATCCACCCTCGATACCGAAGCGAGCGCGCTCACCCTCGGATCCTTGATTCCAAACGAAATCAGCTCCGAGAGTATGCGCTGTATATCGACCTCTATTCTCGAAATTCTGTTGTTTTGCTTTTTTTTCAATCCCTACCTCTGCACTTCTTCCATTACAAAAGCTTCGAGCTCATCACCCTCTTTGATATCCGAGTATTTTTCTATTCCAATGCCGCACTCATATCCGCTTGCAACTTCTTTGACATCGTCCTTAAAACGCCTTAGCGAAGTGATTTTTCCCGTATAGAGCACTATACCATCCCGAACGACCCTCACGCCGGCATTTCTGGTAATTTTGCCGCTGGTTATATAACTTCCTGCAACCACGCCGCCCGGAATTTTGAATATACTTCGCACTTCTGCCTTGCCGATAACAACTTCTTTGAATATTGGATCGAGCATGCCTTTAAGAGCGTTTTCTACATCGTCTATCGCCTGATAGATTATATTGTATGTCCTGATGTCGACATTTTCAGAATCTGCAAGCGCTGATACATTATTTGAAGGTCTGACATTAAATCCAATAATCAGGGCATTTGAAGCAGATGCAAGTATGACGTCAGATTCGGAAATCGTGCCCACATCCGCTCTTATGATATTGACCTTTACCTCGTCGGTCGAGAGCTTCACAAGGCTCGTCTTAAGCGCTTCAACAGAGCCCTGAACATCCGCTTTAATTATGATCGAAAGCTCCTTGACAGAACCATCCTTTATCTTGTCAAACAGCTGCTCGAGCCTTACGGAAGAACTCTTCAAAGCCCTTCTTCTGTAATCGTTCTCATACTGCTCCGCAACTAATTTTGCAGTCTTTTCATCCGGCGTAACATAGAATTTTTCGCCTGAATTTGGTATATCGCTTATACCGTCTATTTCTACACAGGTAGACGGTCCGACTTTCTTTATCTTCTGACCCCTCGACCCGGTCATAGTCTTGACCCTGCCGTATGTTCTGCCCGCAACAAAATTATCTCCGTGACTTAGTGTTCCTTTTTCCACAAGCACTGTAGTAACTACGCCGCGACCCTTCACAATCTTTGCGTCTATTACAGTTCCCACTGCGGAGCGATTAGGATTTGCTTTAAGATCCTGAACCTCTGCGACGATAAGTATCATATCGAGCAGTTTATCTATGCCTTCCCCGCTCTTTGCTGAAACAGGAACAGCAATGACATCGCCGCCCCACTCCTCGATCACAAGACCTCTCTCAGAAAGCTCCTGCTTTACCCTGTCCGGATTGGCTGCAGGCTTGTCTATTTTGTTTATTGCCACGATAATAGGCACACCGGCGGCCTTTGAATGATCTATCGCCTCGATGGTCTGCGGCATCACGCCGTCATCGGCAGCAACTACCAGCACAGCAATATCCGTAATCTGAGCGCCTCGCGCCCTCAGCGTACTAAATGCCTCGTGACCCGGAGTATCTAAGAACAGGATTTTCTTGTCATTTCTAACCACCTCGGAAGCGCCGATATGCTGCGTTATTCCTCCTGCTTCACCATCTGCAATTCCTGTATTTCTAATGGCATCAAGGAGCGAAGTCTTACCGTGGTCGACATGCCCCATCACAGTCACAACAGGCGCTCTTTCTGTCAGACTTTCCTCTGCATCATCAAAGTCGAGCTCAAACACCTCTGCATAATCTTCGCCCTCGTCGCTTTCAATATCCAGCTCTATCTCGTAATCCATTGCTATGAGCGCCGCAGTTTCATAATCTATTACATTATTTATAGTAACCATCTTGCCGAGCCTTACAAGCTTCATAATTATTTCGCTTCCGCTCTTGTTTATCTTCTCGGCAAATTCCTTGACAGTTATCTCCTCAGGAATGTAAACAGTCTCTCTCTGCAGCATTTCATCGAGGCGCTCCGATCTCTCCTTGCTCTGAAGCGCCTTGTACCTCTGCGATTTTTGTTTCCTTTTTTTGCCAAAATCGAAATCGCCGCTAAAATCCATAGTTTTCTTTTTCGCGGTCTTTGATTTCTTTTCAAGCTTATCCTTATCCACCGGAGCATCCTTTTTCTTCTGCCCCTTACGCTTTCCAACCGACTTGGTGATCTCTTCCTCAACCACGAACTGCTGCGGTTCTTTTTTCTTCCACACAGCAGCGCCCTTTGAGCCGCCGTCTCGTGCGGGAGCAGCTGCTCCTGTCGCAGCTCTCGAAGGTCTGCCCGGCGCAGGAGGTCTTGCAGAGCTTATCTGCGATTTTCTTCCCTCCGCAGGCGGCCGCCTTGTCGCACCTACAGTAGATGAAGGTCTGCCGAGAGGCATCGGCCTTGAAACCTCTACATTTGAGACCTGCCCAATCTGCGCCTTAAGCGCTTTTTGTGAAGGCTGCTGCCCAGCTCTCTGATCCTGTTTCTGCTCATGCGTTCTCTGCTCGCCGCGCTGTTCGCTTCGCTGTTCGGATCTTTGTTCGGCGCGCTGCTGCTCCGGACGATGCTGCTCTGTTTTATTAACGGGGCGCTGTTCGCCGCGCTGATCCGCAGCAGACTGCGGCTTCTCCGCAGCTACCTTGTACTGCACCTGTGGTTTAGGATCCTGTTTTTTGCCACGTATCTGTTTAGGAACATAGGCATGAGTCTGATCGCTCGAATACGAGCCAGACTGCTGCTTATTGTCAAAAACATAGACTCTCTTCTTTTTCATTTTTTTGAGAGATTCTGTATTCTTAACCATACTCTTATCCGTATTAGTTTCCGCCTTTTCGTTATTTTGTTGAACCGGGTGAGTTTTATTTGTACCCATTTTATATGCTTTTTTTAGTTTTTCCGCCTGCTCCAAATCGATGGTCTCAATTGGAAGAATCTTTCCCATTCCAATATCCTCTGCGATTTTTGCAAGCTCGTTAGACTTAGTTCCAAGCTCTTCAGCTAATTTGTGTAATCTTATCTTACTCATCTGCCCTCCCCGTAAGTTCTAACTTTACATTTCTTCTGAATGCCCTCGACAGCAGATTCCTGGCGTTTGTCTTTCCTATACATGCTTCGTTTCTGCATACATACGCTCCTCTGCCCTCTATGCGTCGCGCGCCCTGTTCAACGATCTCTCCGCAAGCTGTCCTGACAACTCTAACAAAGTTCGATCTATCTGACCTCACGCCGCAAGCTATACATCTTCTTGTATTTTTCTTAATATTTACTCCTTATCCTCTGCCTCAAGCTCATCCTCGTCATAATCCTCGTAATCATCATCGGAATATGCCTCATACTCGCTTTCGGACTTAATATCGATTTTCTTCCACTCGGTGAGCCTTACTGCAAGCCGGGCATTCTGACCCTCCTTGCCGATTGCAAGCGAAAGCTGATCATCCGGAACAACGACAAGAGCCGCCTTATCATCCTCGTATATCTCCACCCTCATGACCCTCGCAGGACTCAAAGCATTGGAAATAAGCACAGCAGGGTTATCGCTCCACTCTATGACGTCGATTTTTTCGCCGTTGAGCTCATTTATCACATTATCGAGCCTCATATGGCGCGGCCCGACGCATGCACCTACGGGATCAATATCAGAATTTTCTGCTCTGACGGAAATTTTAGTTCTTGAACCCGCCTCGCGCGAAATCCCTACAATCTCTACCTCTCCGGTCGATATTTCAGGAACCTCCCTCTTGAACAAAAGCTTTATCAGCTTAGGGTCTGTCCTCGAAACATATATCTGAGGCCCCTTGTTTGTATTTTTTATCTCTTTTATCGCAAAATTGTAAGTAGCTCCCTCTGAATATATATCCAGTTTGTTCTGATCCTGAGCCAAAAGCACGGCGTCAGTCCTCCCTATATTTACATACAGGGTGTTGCTCCTTCCTCTATCCTTATTAAGTCTGAGAACTCTTCCCTGTACAAGGGCATCGAATTTTTCCGTATACTCGGTAAGTATGAGATTGTGCTCTGCTTCAAGCATTTTTGAGTTCATAGTCTGCTTTAGATTCTGCACGGCAATCCTTCCGAGTGAACTGAGAGATATTTTGAGCCTGAGCACATCTCCGGGTTTGATTTCCATTCCTGCGACAGGCTGCTCCTTATTTATGCTGCTGACCTCATCTATATTGGAATTTACAATATCGCGCGCATCGTCGACAGTTATCTCGACATTTTCATCCTCAACCTCATCTACAACTTCGAGCACACGCATTATTTTGAACTCGTCTTCCCCTCCGTCGTAGTACGCTTCTATGACATCGTACGGATTGGAATACCTGTACGCCTTTGCAAACGATTCTTCTAAAAGCGGTATGAGTATTTCCAATGGGATTTTCCTATCCGCCGACATCTCCTCCAAAAATTTTATCAGCGGGTTTTTAGATTCTTTTTTTGAACTCGCCTTTGCCATGCAACCTCCTATTCAAAATTAAACACCAATTTGACCCTGCTTACAAGCTCCGCGGGTATTTTGACTACACGCTCATCGGTATTTATCGTAAGTTCTTTATCATTTTTCTCAACTAACATTCCCTCATAACTCTTTCTGCCCTCAAACGCCTTAAAAAGCGCCGCATTGACTCTCTTTCCTAAATTTCTGTCAAAATGCTGCTGCTTTCGAAGCTCGCGCTCTATGCCAGGCGAACTGACTTCGAGCAGGTAAGCGTCCGGGATCGGGTCTATTTCGTCAAGTGCCGAAGAAATATGCCTGCTGACCTCGGCGCAGTCATCGCTGTCTACTCCGCCCTCTTTATCTATAACTATCCGCAGCACCTTATCTCTGCCCTCTTTAACATATTCCGCAAAGTAAAGCTCAAATCCCCTCTCTTTCAAAAAAGGCTCTAAAATCGACTCTGCTATCTCAACGATTTTGCTCATAACCCTCCAATACCTTTTTCGCTAACAAAGAATGAGTGGGGCAAACCCACTCATTCACACTCAGCGTATTGATTCTAACTCTAAACGCCAACTTTGTCAACATTTTTTTGTTGTTTGATATTTTGAAGTGTTTCAACTAAGAAAGCAAGGCTTAGAACTTACACCTTTAATCGGCGATATCCAATTTAGTGATATTAGCCTGCTTAGTGCTATCTCGATTTGTCTTGAACTGAACTGTTTGGAATTGTTACAGCTTAGCAGTTAATTCAATCAGCGCTCAAAACTTCAAGAATCTACCTCGGGCATAAGCTCCCTGCTCATTAGCGCCAGTATATCCCTGAGCTCGGAAAGCCTGTCGGGGCTTATACTCGCCGAAAGCCTGTCGACGACTTCTTCCACATATTCATTCTTCGCCTCATAATAATCATAGAACTTTTCCGTCACTTCGAGATAAACCTTGCGCTTATCAGTCTCCGAAGGCACCTTG
>JBHAZV010000011.1:0-48172 GCA_041781135.1 Acidaminobacteraceae bacterium | reverse complement strand
GGAATTCTATAATTCCGATGAAAAAGTGAGCATTTATGATAAATTCGGCAAACCTTATTATAGGAGCCGCAGTGAAATGTATTGGTGCGATATACTTGATGATAATATTTTATACATAAGAATATCCACTTTTAGGGAAAAGTTTGCCACATTTCTTATAAAAATAAAGGAGCGCGCAGAAGATATCGGGGAGGGTTCAAAAATAATTTTAGATTTGCGCGACAATGGAGGAGGGCATACGCACTTAAATTTATTTAATTGCTTGCGAGATATCGGCGCTGAAAAGGTATTTATTCTTACAAATGAGATGTCGCAGTCCGCTTCATTAGTAGCAGCGCAGCTTTTAAGGCGTTATTACCCGAATGTCGTAGTAGTAGGTTCTTACGGATGGCATACAAATTTTCTCAGTAATATCGAAGTAGTAAAAATAGAAAACATTCCGACATACGGCACTTTTACATATTTCATCCCACATGTGGCTTCTCAAACTTCTGCAACCACGGATTTATTTTCCCGGAGCACAGAGCTATTTACTCCGGACGTGGTTATGTACTATGAATTTGACGATTTTATAGAAGGGCGCGATACACTTATGGAATGGGTAAAGAATCAATAATATTTCAAAATCTGGGGGCAATTTTGGCGCAAATAAATGTTTCTAACCTAACATTTTCGTATGATGGCAGCATTGATACCGTTTTCGAAAACACCTCTTTTTGTATCGACACGGACTGGAAACTCGGATTTGTCGGGCGCAATGGAAAGGGCAAGACGACATTTTTAAAACTTTTGCTTGGGAAATATTCATATAGCGGCGAGATAAGCACGCCTGTGGGCTTCGACTATTTTCCGTACTCCGTTTCGCCGGAGCAAAGTCAAATGGCGGTGCGTGATTTTATGCATGAGATAAAACCAAACAGCGAGCTGTGGCGTGTGACCTATGAACTCAATCAGATGAATACCAACCCGGAGCTTCTGGCACAGCCTTTTTATAGGCTGAGCGGCGGCGAGCAGACGAAGGTTTTACTTGCGATTCTTTTTTCGGGTGAGCACGACTTTTTACTCATCGACGAACCTACAAATCATTTGGATGAGGAAACCAGAGACACGGTCAAGATGTATCTGCAAAGAAAAAAAGGTTTTATTCTCGTTTCTCATGACCGCGACCTGCTCGATGCTGCGGTAGACCACATCCTTGCGCTCAATAAAAAGACTATCGAAATCCAGCAGGGCAACTTCTCGTCATGGTGGGAAAATAAGGTGAAAAAAGACAGTTTTCATCTCGCCGAAAACGCGAAATATCAAAAGGAAATAGCTGCGATGAAGAAATCGGCGAGACGATTTGATGAGTGGGGACAAAAAAGCGAGAGTCAAAAGATTGGCAAAGATCCTATTAAAGATCATGATAGAGCCAGTGGGTACAGGGCGTATATAGGTGCAAGGACTAAAAAATTAGAGCGTCAAAAAAAGCAATTAGAACGCAGAATCGAAAAAGAAATAAGAGAAAAGGAAGACCTTTTAGTGGATATTGAGGAGGTTGTGCCACTCAAACTGTATCCACTAACCTATGCTAAAGACGTGTTAATAGCGTCAAACCATTTATCACTTGGTTACGGCGATGCGGCAGAAGCACGGACAGTCATAAAAGACCTTTCATTTGACATAAGGAGAGGCGAACGAGTATTTTTGCACGGCAAGAATGGCTGTGGAAAGACGACGTTAATCAAGGCAATTTGCTCCAATTTCTCAGATGGCTTAAAAATTCTGGGTGGAAACTTAAATATCGGCTCAAACCTGATTATTTCTCACATTCAGCAGGACACGAGTCATATGCGAGGAGATATTAATAGTTTCTGCGAGCGTATGGGATTGAATCAAAGCCTGTTCCTTGCAATTCTGCATCAGCTTGGGATGGAAAGGAGCGCTTTTTCGAAAAAACTTGAAAATCTGTCCCCCGGTCAAAAAAAGAAGGTTCTCATCGCCGGCAGCTTAGCTACAGAGGCGCACCTTTATATTTGGGATGAGCCCCTCAACTACATTGATGTGTTTACCAGGATGCAGATAGAGGACGTAATTATGCACCATACGCCGACGATGATTATCGTAGAACACGACATATGCTTCGAAAACAAAGTCGCCACGAAAGTTATAATGACTTAGTCGCCGGGCAAGAGGTTTTGTCGCGCCTGAACATCCCGAACTTTTTGTAGTTCAAAAGGACTTAGCTGTTGTATATAGTAAATGAGCTTGCTTGGACCTATATCAGTCCAGCCGCAGATTTTCAGGCGGATGCCCCAAGAACCGGCGAATATATTCTTGGCGGCGCGGCAATCATATAAATGCATTTTGACTTGCAACTATTTCTTCCAAGTTTTTGATTTTAGGTATTGACAAATGTCAGGTCATATTATAGAATGAACCGATATTTCCCGTCCTGCCCCGGGCGAGAGAGAAAAGGTGAAATATATTACGGAGGAAGAACAATGAAGTCTTACGTTGCTAAACCGCTCGAAGTCGAAAGAAAATGGTTTGTTGTCGACGCGGAAGGCAAGACACTCGGAAGACTTGCGGCAAGCGTTGCTGCAGTGCTTAGAGGAAAGCATAAGCCGATTTTTACGCCGCATGTCGATTGCGGTGATTATGTCGTTATTGTCAATGCAGACAAAGTCAAGCTCACAGGCAAAAAATCCGAACAAAAGGTTTATAGATGGCATACAGGTTATGTCGGACACCTCAGAGAGAGGAGTTTCTCGGAAATGATGCAAAAGAGACCTACAAGGGCGCTTGAACTTGCAATAAAAGGGATGCTTCCGCACAATTCGCTTGGGGCGCAGTGCTTCCGCAAATTAAAGGTGTATGCGGGTCCGGAGCACAAGCATGCTGCTCAGAACCCAGAGAAGTTGGAGTTTTAGGAGGTCATTGTGGTATATAGAGGAACTGGAAGAAGAAAGACATCTGTCGCTCAGGTCAGGCTCGTCGAGGGCAAGGGCGTATATACAATAAACGACAGACCTATCGAAGAATATCTCGATTATGAGATTCTTATAAATGAAGTTAAGAGGCCTATCGAAATCACCGGTAATGCCGGCAAATTTGATGTAATCTGCAAGGTTGAAGGCGGCGGATTTACAGGCCAGGCGGGCGCAATCAGACATGCTATTTCAAGAGCGCTGCTCGAAGTAGATCCTGCCAATAGACCTGCGCTTAAATCAGCGGGCTTCCTAAAGAGAGATCCGCGTATGAAAGAGAGAAAGAAATACGGTCTCAAGGCAGCACGTAGATCTCCACAGTTCTCAAAGAGATAATCGGTTGTGCCTTTACGATAACAAAGGCTCAAAAACCCCCGGGAAATCACGGTTTTCCGGGGGTTTACTGTATATTTAGCTTTGATTCTGTTTGTCTGGGTTTCGCCTGATTTGACCAGTTTTGACTTCGGTTTTTTGTGTTAATGAGTGGATAAATTGGTATTTTGCACCCCCGTAGCATTCCACAAACTGGATTTTTCGCGAAGTTTGTGATATGACTTTAAAGTCAACTTCTTTTGTGCATTTGTCATTCCTCCAGAAATACGGCTTAAATCCGGCCTGTGTATTCGCATAATTTTCTGTCATGCCTCCCTTAAATTCGGCAAGCTCTTCCTTCATAAAGAAGATGTCCTCTACCCGAATATCTTTCTGGGCAGCAAGGAGTCCCATATCAGAAAGATAGATCTTGAAATCGTCGATGTCCTTGTAGCTTTCCAGTGGTTTTGTGATCTGCTCTGCGCGGTAGATTCAGAACAGGTGGTCTGCAAAGACCCGGCGTTTTCGTACTCGGCTGCTCTTGCACCGGTCTTGATGATCTTGTACTGGAACCGCGTGTTTTTCTTCGAAAGTTGCACAGCGATTGTTCCATAGGTCAGCCGGCTTTTTTTGATTTCATTTGCGCTTTCCTGATACTTGCTCATGTCATTCAGATAATCCATTTTTTGAAGCAATACTGAAAGAGTTTTTGTGGAATGGAAGACCCGAACAGTATGCCGAATGTTATGGCAATTGCAATTTCAAAGGTTCTAAGACCATATTCCGCGAATAACGCATTCTCTCTGGTGATGAGATGATAAATTGTGTAGTAAATCCCGGAGCCCGGAACTAACGGAAAAATGCCGGAAATTAAGTATACCGTGATCGGCATTCTGCGGATTACGGCAGCACTGCGGGAGAATACAGTCAGCAGAAATGTGGCAATTAGGGTCGCAAAGACGCCATCCGCCCCCGTACTCGTCAGTAAATCGTAAATCAGCCAAGAAAATCCCCCCGAAATGCCGCAGATAATAAGTTCATTATCAGGGGCGTGGAACAGCTTTGCAAAAGCGACTGTTGCAATAAATGCAACGATGAAATTTAAAAGAAAGACCATTGAAACCTCCCTGATTTTTCTCTTTTTAATTTTTCATAAGAATGATCGGTATATAAATGCCGACAGCGATGCACAGAGTTGTAACCAGCGTGTCCAGCAAGTGTATCATACCTGAAAGGTAGTCGCTGTTGTACAATTCCCTTATAGAGTTTGCGAATGCTACTCCGGGCAGGAGCGTCATTATAGAACCGATGATTACTTTGTCGTGCTGGATCGGTATATGAATTTTTGATGCTAAAAGCGCCGTCATTGCGACCAGCATGCTGGCAATTACAATCTGCACCAGTTTTGCTATTTTAAGACGCGCGCTTGCTATCAGGCAGAGCTGTTGCACGCATCCGACAAATATTGCCACCAAAATGTCCGCAGATCTTCCTCCGAACAGATATGTAAAAGCGCCGATGCCAACTATACTGCAAATCAGTTGTACAAGTGCCGTATTTGACGGCAGCGATGCGCATGCGTTCAGCTGCGTTCGGGCGTCCGCAGCGGATATCTTCTTGTTGCAGATGTCGCGGACAAGCTGGTTCAGTATTGCGACGCGCTCTAAATGCATTGCGCAGAGCGGAACATGCCTGACCGCGCTTATTGGGTGCTCGCTGTTTTCGCCTGCACTGACAAAAATTCCGTTTGCTACGACATAAACATTGCAGCTGCCGATATTGTATGTCATAAGCATTCTTCGTATCGACTCGTCTACGCGATATATTTCTGCGCCGTTTCTTAACAACTGTTCTCCGATGTCTACCGCCAGAATAATTTGATTATTTTTCATTTCATCCTCTGTGTATAGTATAATACAAATAATTTACCAGATAAATCGCAGGACGGGTCATAATTTTTATTTGAGCTGCTGGAATGGGTGTAGATGAGGTGGGCGTGGAGTGATGCGATTTGAAGCGCCGTACTTAAGATTGTTTTTCGGTTTTCTAATCCAATATTAATACGCTTGACTTATCCCTCTAATCTTTGCGTGTTATTATGGTTATGCAGCAAACTTTTAGCAGGAGGAATTATGATTAAAATAAACAAAAGCAAGATATTCAGGAGGGTCGGAGGGTTTCTTGTCGCGGCATTGATTACTGCGGCGAGTTTATTTGAGAGTATTGCATATGCGGAATACGCCGAACTATATGTGAGAGAGGCGGAGCGCAGGCAGCTTGCGCCCGGAATCACCCACGAAGTGTATCGCGCGCTTACTTCCGAGGGTTGGGTGGTCGCAAATGTAGTGCGAAGTTCGCGCGATGCGGCTCGGTCTGTTGCGGCTCTGTACCCTGATGAACTCAGAAATCCTCAAACTTTGTCCGGGCTTGCATCATCAAAGTCAGATGTTGTCGCAGCAATAAACGGGGATTATTTTGATTATAAGACCGGGGCGGTGCTCGGAAGGACGGTTGACTCCGGCAATGTTGTCCAGAGCTCCAATAGAAGCAGGGATTTGGCGCATTTTACCGTGAACGAGGATGGCACTGTAATTATCGGTTATGAGAGTGCCGAAAAAAGCAAGGTATCCAACGGCGCATCTGTTTTTGAAGTTGATTATATAAATAAGGCTTATAATTATGGCAATGCAATTACTATATTTGATGGCAGCTTCGGAGCAAAATCTCCCGGAAAGTACGCAGGCAGCGTCGGGGAAACGGTGGAATTCCTGGTGCGAGGTGGCAGGATTGCAGCTGTTTCAAATGATCCCAAGGGGTTTGCGCTCGAAGGCACATTTGCGGATGGAAATTATGTGATACACGCAAACGCTGCGTCGGCTGAAAAAATGAAAAAGGCATTTTCCGAGGGCGACAATTTGAATATTGAGCTTACGAGCAATCTGCGCGGCGTGTATACGAGCATTTCCGGCGGAACTCAGCTTGTCAAGGATGGAAAGGTCGCAGATTTTACTCATAATATTCTTGGAGAGCACCCGCGCACGGCGGTGGGAGTCGAAAGCGACGGACGCACAGTTCTGTTTGTCACAGTCAATGGAAGATCGAGCAGTTACAGAGGAATCCGCCAGAGCGAACTTGCTGAACTGATGATAAAATTAGGCGCGCACAATGCTCTTATTCTGGATGGAGGCGGTTCGGCGACTATGCTCGCAAGGGATCCGTACACCGCGGCGCACGAGGTTGTCAATTATCTGTCCGACGGCGGCCAGCGACAGATATATAACGGACTTGCACTCACATACAAGCCTGTGACTACCGGCAAGCTGCAAAGCATAAGCCTTAGCGCGCCCGGATCAGAGTCGTATAACTTTGGCACAAGTATTGCCGCAGTTGTCGGGCTGCCACTGGAACTTAAAGTGCTTGGAGTAGATACAGGTTTTTCAAGCTATGATGCAGTAGGAAAGGCCAGTTTTACTGCTGTAGGGCTTGAAGGCGAGTTTAAGAACGGCGCATTTATTCCGTCGAAGCCGGGCAACGGCACAATAATTGCAAATGTCGAAGGCAAAAAGGCGCATATCAATGTTCATGTGTCCGCGCGCCCTGTCAGGCTTCTGGCAGAGCAAAACGGCGATAAATTCAGTTTTTCCGTCGAGACCGACGATGGTTACCGAGCTTATGTGCCTACAAGCAGCGTGAGCGCGTATATTAACGGCGATTTTGCGCGCTATGATGCGGCGAGCGGGAAAATAGTTCCATTAAAGGAGGGGCACGCGGGATATGTTACATTTACGTATTATTTTACTGATTATGATGTGCTCTCCTGCAGCTTTCGAATATCGAGCGGCGTTTCAAAGAATGTTGTCGCTCGTTTAGGTGATGTGAAATTCCGCCAGACTCCCGGTTTTGTAGAGTTGGCAAAATCTCCGGAACGCGACGGCAATTCTCTTATGATGAGGTATGAAGCGGGCGCGCAGGCGATAACGCCTACTGAGAGAAGCCTGATTGCGAGGATTGAAGAACCCGTAAAAATTTCGAAGGGTACAAACAAGCTCTCTTTTGAGGTGTTTGGTGCAAATCAGGGAGAGTTGAGCGCTGTTGCCGTGCTTTTTCCGGCAGACAAATATGGCAAGCCGGGTTCAGAGATAAATGTCCCAATATTTAATTCTGTCGACTGGAACGGCTGGCGTACGGTTCAGACAGACTTTATTCCGAAAAGTGATTATGTGCTTTCAGGAATCCTGTTGAGCACCCCGTACAATCCAAATTCGGCATCGGATCTGGTTTTGGAGCCGGTTTATTTTGAGAGCGCTCTGTATTCTTCGCAGCAGTCATACACTGGCTTCCTGCCTAAAGAAATCGAAAGAGTAAAAAAGTATACAGACTATACATTTGACGGCGCTGCCGCATATTCGATTTCTTACGGCGAAAACAGCGACGAAAGCGGTGCGGCGGAGAACGCGGAGGCGGATAATACTCTTGGTAACGCATTCACATATATCGAGATTGACAACTCCGGCGGGTTTATCAGAAACAAATCGGACGGCGCACAGTGGAAGAAGCTGATTTCCGAAGTATCAAATTCTGTTAAACCGATACTGATAAAATTCAGCAGCACGTACTATTTCAGAGATCCATTGGAGAGAGAACTGCTGCTTGAGCTTGCAGAAGACAGCGGGCAGCCGGTGATACTGCTCTTTAAGGCGTATAGGGGCGAGACAGATATTTTCAGAAAAAACGGGGCTTTCATCGCCGAGATAAATGACAATGAAGCCCTCGAAATTTCAAAAAAATTGGAGCTTAGAATCAGACGAGACGATTGAGCACTTCGCCGCTGATTTTTGCAAATTCCTGCATTTGTTCCTTTGTGAAGTCGTCTGTCGAAATGCGCGCGAGCGCTTCGATAAATTTTGCGGCAAGGCGTACATCCTCGTCTGCAACATCAGTTGCGGCGAGGATTTTTGCTACCGTTGGATTGTTTTTGTTTAATATTAATTTTTTCTTCGCTGCGCCTAAATCGATGCCGTAGAGCTTTGCAAACACTTCGTTTCTTCTGTCTTCTTCCGGCTGCGCAAACATAGCGGCGACAGATGAATCCTTGAACTCTCTGACTAAAGTTTCGGAGTCGAACAGCGCCTTTTTGTCATCGCTGAGCTCTTCGGCATCCCCCGCTGTGGAGTCCGAAATTGAGTCGACTCGCTTGAATTTTAGGTTTTGTTCGGTCGCTTCAAGATGTGATATCAGCGCTTGTTCTATTGCGTGCCTAAGTACAACGACTCGGTTGCCTTCCGCTTCCTGCGCCTCGATATATTGCGCCTGTCTGATTGGGTCGGTCGTGTAGAATATTGTTATTTCCTGCGATTCGCCTGTTTTTGATTCTGTTTCATCGGCATCATCCGTACCTGTACTGTCTGATTTCTCCGCTGAATTTGACTCGTGCCCCGTGTTAGCGCTTTTTAGTTCCGAGAGCGTTGCAAAGCTGCCGTCAACGTACATAAAGAGCAGGTTATCTTTCATCTGCTCGGAAAATTTGGCGTCTCTTATTACTCCGAATTCTATGTATGACCCTATGTCGCTCCAGTCTTGCTCGTACGCATGTCTGTCGCTTGTGGAGAGCGCCCTGAGCTTGTCGGCTACTTTTTTTCCGATGTAATCGCGTATTTTCTTTGCAAAACCGTCATTTTGCAGCGCACTTCGAGAAACGTTCAGCGGCAGGTCGGGGCAGTCGATAACTCCGTTCAGAGTAGTTAGGAATTCCGGTATCACTTCGCCTATGTTGTCTGCTACAAAAACCTGCGAGTTGTACAGCTTTATCCTGCCCTCTGCAAATTCGTACTCGCTCTTTGCCTTTGGGAAATATATTATGCCTTTGAGATTAAAAGGATAATCCATATTGAGATGTATCCAGAATATCGGGTCTTTGAAATCAAAAAACGCCTTTTTGTAGAATTCCTTGTATTCATCATCGGTGCATTGCCCCGGCGATTTGAGATATAGCGGGTTGATATCGTTGATGGGCAGTGGCGCCGATGCCGCTGGGTCTGCGTCCGAAAGTTTTTTATATTCGTCGCTGCTCATTACGTATATAGGGTAGGGCATGTAGGAACAGTAGGTTCGTATGGCGGCGTCGAGTGAATATGTGAGAAATTCTTTGGAATCATCAGCAATGTGCAGCACTATTTCTGTGCCGCGGCTCTTTTTGTCAGATGCCCCCATTTCAAAGTCCGTACCTCCGTCGCATTTCCAGTGTACTGCCTCTGAGCCTTCTCTGTACGACAGGGTATGTATCTCCACGCTGCTTGCGACCATAAACGCGGAGTAGAATCCGAGGCCGAAATGCCCGATTATCTGGTCGGATTCCGCCTTGTCTTTATATGCGGCAAGAAAGTCCTCCGCTCCCGAAAATGCTATGTCGTTGATGTATTTTTTTATTTCGTCGGCGTTCATTCCGATACCGTTGTCTATAAATCTTAGTACCGAATTCGCCTCGTCTTTTATTACGAAAATTTCAAATTTTTCGTCATCCTTTGCCTGGTATTCTCCCGCTGCGGCGAGAGTGCGCAGCTTTGTTATTGCATCGGCCGCGTTAGAGATGAGTTCGCGCGCAAATATATTGTGGTCCGAATAAAGCCATCTCTTGATTATCGGGAAGATATTTTCGCTGTTGATGCTCAGTTTGCCTTTGTTCATAAAACCTCCATAATTGTCTGCCCGTAATTATACACCCACATTGCCAATTCCACTACAAAAAAATACCAAACTCTGGTATAATGGGGTTCAGGATTGCATATGGATTTGAACATAGTCAGAACGGTGCTGTATTTTGCGGCGCTGATAGTATATCAGATAGTCGGTGTTTGGAGTATAGTCATCGATTTCAGAGGCAAACAGAACAGGCTGCTCTGTGCGATGGCGATCGGACTCGCTTTTTGGGTGTTCAGTATGGCTATAATGTCATATACGTCTTCGTACAGCGAGGCGGTCGTTCTTGCGAGGGTTGCCGGCCTCGGCGTCTCTGCAACCGGCGCGCTTTTTCTGCATTTTGCTCTCATTAACACCGAATCGCTTGTGTTTAAGAACAGCCGCTGGATTTTCTACATAATCCCGCTGTTTTTGTATGTAATAATATATGTGCTTTCAGATGACTTGGTAGTCAGGACGGCTACCGGGTACAACCTCAGATGGGTGGAGTTCGGATTTTCGCAGAATTGGGCAGAGCATCTCAGTAACCTTTATGCATTTATGTGTTTTTCGGGCGCGATTTACATTATGTACAGCTATCAGAAGCGCTCTATTCATCCGAAGCTTAAAAATCAGACTCGCGTGCTGCTTATAGGTTCGTTGGCGGCTTTTGCGATGCTGTTTGTCACTTGCTTAGTAAGGGCAATATTTTGGGATGCCCTTCCGCCGAGCATCGTTACCTCTTCAATAATTATGGTGATTACAATTTTGTACGATTCTCTGCGGTACAAGTTTCTCAGCAGGCGCATTGCGCTTAAGCACAGCGTGGACGAATCGGCGTTGGCTTCCGAAGATCACAGCGTGCATATCACCAATATGTTCCTGATCTACTGCAATGTAATGTACATTCTTCTGTTCTTTTTTGGAAAGGGGCTTTCAGATTGGAATCAAATGGTTCCAACCGTAATATCAGTTATAGTTATGTACTTTATGGCGCTGTCAAATCTCAATCCGCGAAGAAAAGACATATATCTTGCAATAGTTGTTGCGATAAATTTCTTTATTGGATTTTCACTTTCAGCAGACCTCGGAATAAAAACAGTTTCAACCTTCGGGTTCACCGTACTCGTATTTGTCGTAATATCCAAGTCGTGGACAGTGCGGTTCATGCTTATGTCGGCAATGGTGCTCGGCAATGTGCTGATGGGAAGAAATATGTTTGGTTTCGAGTTTCTGTTTGGCATGGGGGACTATTTTTTCAGACTGGCTTTTGCCGTAATGATACTTTACGCATTACTCTATGTCGGCAAAAAAATCAGCGATGATGATTCCAAGAACTACGATCATTTGAAATTTCAGGAAATACTCACCGCACTGTCGATAAAAAGCGTCGAGGGCAGAATAGACAATATGAGCGAGCTCATAGATGAAGTTGTAAGCGCCGTTTCGGATTATTTCGAGGCTGAGCAGTCGTACATTCTCGTCAGGGAGGGCGATAGATTTGTCGATTTTGAATATTCGCTGAGTGATGACAAAGTTTTTTCGATACCTGACGATTTTGTAGAGAATTTGGCGGAGGACGAATTTATATATGCCAGCTGCGCCTCAAGGCTTTCGCTCGAAGACGAGGACAGGGTGTACAAGCTTTTTGGCGCGCAGACGAACTCGCTGCTCGTTATCCCTATATTCAGAGACGGGGCGGTGTACGCGGTTTACTGCGGCGTTTCGAGAGGCTGGATGAAAGATGCTCTCAGCGATATTGTCCGTACCATTTCAAATACCATAAAAAATATTTTTGAAAAGCGCGACAAAGAAAACACCATATACAGCTATGCATATTTTGATACATCCTCAGGGCTTCCTAACCGAAATATGTTTGCGCGCAGTTTGGGAAGCGCGATAGAGACTGCGGGTTCAGGGAATGTCGCCGTAGTATTTATCGGGTTTGAGTACAGCAAGCGAATTGGCGGCGTCAACGGCAGGGACATACCTGAACAGCATCTGGGAGTGATAGGAAACAGGCTTTACAGACCAAATGTGCTGGTTGCAAGATTCGGGAATGACAACCTCATCTTGCTGCTGACTAATTATGAAGATCTCGAAGCGGAACTCGAAACCATACATTCCGCATTCAAAGAGCCGATAAAGGCTGGCGGAGCTTCTATAGATGTCAGTATTGTAACAGGTGTTTCGGTATATCCGAAGGATGGAGACAACGCGAGAACACTCGTAAAAAATGCCGATCTTGCGCTTTATGAAGCAAGAAGGCATGCAAGCTTAAAGAGCGTGCGCTATTCGGAAGAGCTCGCCAAAAAGTTAGAGGAGCGCCTGATGCTGACAAACAGCCTGCACAGGGCGCAGGAGAATAACGAGCTTATGCTGATGTATCAGCCGCAGGTGGATGCCAAGAGCGGCGCGATAGTGGGCGCAGAGGCGCTGATCAGGTGGCAGCATCCTGAAAAGGGAATGATTTCTCCGGGCATTTTTATCCCGCTTGCGGAGGAGTCCGGCGTCATCTCGTCAATCGGAAGATGGGTGCTCGAAGAAGCGTGTGCGCAAAATAAAAAGTGGCAGCGAATGTATGGCAAAAAGCTTCTGATGGCGGTTAATGTTTCTACCAGACAGCTGCAGGACGGCGCGCTCGCCAAAACAGTGGAAAATGTACTTAAAAAGACAGGGCTTGAACCCGATTGCCTCGAAATAGAGGTTACGGAGTCCGAGCAGATGACCCGCGGAGCGAATCAGGCTATCTACAATCTGCACAGACTCAGAGAGCTCGGCGTAAAGATCGCAATAGACGACTTCGGAACAAAGCATTCATCACTTTCCAGGCTCAGGCATATGCCTATAACAAAGTTGAAGATAGATATGGGCTTTGTCAGGGCACTTGAGAACGGCGAAAAACATCAGAATTTAGTGCGATCGATTATCGGTCTTGGCAAGAATTTAGGGCTGACCGTCCTGGCGGAAGGCGTAGAGACAAAGTTTCAGTATGATTTCCTTAGGGACAACGGCTGCGACAAAATACAGGGCTATTATTTCTTTAAGCCGCTTAGGCAGGAGGAAGTAGAGCGTCTTCTTTTGATAGGAGTAGGTGAGTAATGGCGGAAATACTATCATTTGCATACTATTTGGCGTTTTCCTTTGCGGTGTTTGCAGTTTCGTACCTGCTAAATTCAAAGGTGCGCAAAGGCCTGGTGCTGCTTGCCGTAATCATTGTGTTAGCAACAGCTTTGCGAAATTTCAGCTACAGTATGAGAAGTGTGGCGACGAGCTTCGGCGAAGCCTATTTTTGGACTTATCTTGCCGCGGTTGCGTGGACGCTTTTTTACTACACTGCGCTGCTCTGGTATGTCAACTATCTAAAATTAAAACACCGGAAATTTTGGAATATCGCCGCAACCGTAGCTTATGCAGCTGCACTCTGGATTTTTGTGCTTTCGCCGAATTCTTCCGCAAACTACAATATTCGGGTAAGCCGCTACGGAATGGTCGATGTGAATTATTTTTACGGCGTTTCCAATTCCTTGCTCGACATAGCTTCTACCTTTGTAAATATTGCTCTCTTTGTTTTGTTTATAGTTTTTGTAACATATTCGCTTCGCAAGAAGTCTACAGGCGTTGCGTTTTCGACGATCAAAAATGTAAACACAGGTTTTGGACTTGCGATAATCACGGCATTTATGCTCGATAAAACGCTGCAGGTGCTGGTATACGACGCGCTGCCGAGTCTTTCGCCTATTGCCTCAGTAATAGTGACGATAACAATTTTGATAAATCTACGGCGCGACGGCGATTTGATTTCTGTCAGAGAGATGTTTTCTGAATTGACGGATGATGCCGAGATAGAGCGAATTGTCTGGAAACGGGTGGAAATGCTGATAATTATCACGGGTCTGGCTTATTTTGCGGTTTCGAGGATAGTTTTTAGCGGAATTTACAACAGCAATATATATGTGATATTTATAGTGTCGCTGCTGATGCCGATCGGCCTTGGCGTGGCGCGTGAGCATTTGAAAAAATGGCCTGTACTGCTCAGGTTTGTTAGGCTTGCGCTCTTTTGTACAGATATATTTTTTCTGTATGTCTACAATATTCCGAATGCGCTCGTAACGGTATGGTTTTATCCGTACTGTTTTGCACCGATGTTTGCTATCCTCAAAAAGAAATCGGAGGTTATAGCGGTAACCCTTTTGGTGGTGCTCTTTAATATATATCTTTTCGTAAATGTTCCCGAGTTTGTGTCATACAATGATTTTACGGCGGTAATTACGAGGATTTTTTTGAGCATTCTGTTCTGCGTCCAGATATACGATGCCAACAAGATTTTTATCGGAAGGGCGAAGTATACAAATAAGCTCAAAAATCTGCATGAGCGGTTTGCGGATATCTCTGCATCATATATCGAGGTGACTCAGGATAATATCGAACAGAAAACCCAAAATCTGCTGAATATATGCCGCGATTATGTCGGAGCCGACAGAGCTTATATAGTGATGTTCGATTACAAAACCGACAGGATGTATGGATATATAGAATCTTGCCGTATTGGAGTCAGCGAGTTGGAAAATGTGTTTAATCATATTGGAATTGCGCCGGTTCAGTGGCTTATTGATATGATGAAGAATAACAGCATCGCAAGAGTTCGCAATATTAACGAAATTCCGGAAATTACTTTGAACGACACGATGTACCTCGCTTTGAGCGGCACGAGGTCCATGTACTGCGCGCCGATAATTAATTCAAATTCGGTGGCAGGTATGGTCTGCATAGTCTATACCAGAGCTATGATCGAACTCAGCGTAGAGGATGAAGATTTTCTGCTCTACGCTGCCAATACTCAGGCAAATGCACTTTCGCTCATAGAGTCTCAGCGCAGGATTAATTATGTGGCGTATTACAATACCTTAACAAATCTTCCCAATAAATTTGAGTTTGCAAAGCTTTTGCGCGAATATCACGAGAAACACAAGACGGAGTCGTTTGCGCTGGCGTTTTTAGATATCGATTCATTTCAGGAAATAAACGATACCATCGGCCATGACGACGGCGACGAACTCCTTGTGCTGCTCGCGAGCGAATTGGGCAGGAAAATCGGAGGCGGCGACGTGCTTGCGCACTATTCTGGCGACGAGTTTGCAATACTTTTAAGCAGCGTGAATTCAAAGCACGAAGCGGCGCTTCGCCTCGAAGAGATAATCGGAGCTGTAAGAAAGCCCAAGCGCATGCTCAACAGGGAGTTTTTTGTCACTGCAAGTATTGGCGTTTCCATATACCAAATAGACGCGGTTTCTGTCGATGAGCTTATCCACAATGCTGAGCTTGCGCAGTTTGTTGCAAAAAGGTCGGGTAAGAATCGCTATGTCATATGCGACGAGAGCATGAAGCTCGATAATCAGCACAGCCAGTTCATTAAGCGCGAGTTCGAGAGCGCAATAGAGAGAGGCGAGCTCGAAATGTATTATCAGCCTATACTTTTTGCTGAAGACGCCCGCCTTTCGGGGTTTGAAGCGTTGCTCAGGTGGAACAGCAAGGATTTTGGTCAGCTCAGGCCAAATGAATTTATGAATATCTCCGAGGATTTCGGGACTGATATGCGGCTGTGCGACTTTATAATACGCAGTTCTCTTTCGCAGCTCCGCAGCTGGAACGAAAGTGGGCTCAAAACCCGTCTTACGATGAATTTCTCCGACAAACAGATCAACAACCCTCAGCTTATGAAAAAAATGTTTGGTTTAATGGAAGAAATGAATATAAATCCGCAAAGTTTGTTAATAGAATTTTCCGAGAGGTTCGGGGATGAAATCAGAAATGAGAGCCTTCAGGAGATAAGGCGAATGGGCGCAGCAATATCGATGGATGATTTCGGCTCTAAAAACTCGTCGCTGAGCAGGATCATCAATCTGGATATAAGCGAAATCAAGATAGACAAGGGCTTTGTTCACAGAATCGGGATGTCTGCTAAAGACGATGGTATTGGAATATCTATAATAGAGATGGCAAAGAGCCTTGGCATAAAGGTGACGGCGCTCGGTATAGAAACGGGAGAGCAGTATGAATTCTTCAAAAATTCGGGCTGCGACTATGTCCAGGGCTATTCTTTCTACGAACCGATGAATGCAAGCGACGCTACAGACCTGCTCGTGTTTGAATCGAGCAAAAGGTGTTGAATAAAAAAAAGCGTGTGCTATAATCAAATCAGCAATATAAATTTTAGGAGGTTTGCTTTGTCAAAAGAAAATCTGAACCCATTTGAAAGTGCGCAGGCGAAGGTAAAAAACGCTTGCGACGTGTTAGGACTCGATCCTGCTGTTTATGAAAGACTTAAGGAACCTGAAAGAGTAATCGAGGTTTCTATCCCTGTTAAAATGGACAACGGAACCACAAAAGTGTTCAAGGGCTGGAGAAGCCTTCACAGCACAGCTATCGGGCCGGGCAAGGGCGGAATTCGCTTCCATCAGGATGTCTGCGCAGACGAAGTAAAAGCGCTTTCTATCTGGATGACGTTCAAATGCGGTATCGTAGGTATTCCTTACGGCGGCGGCAAGGGCGGCGTATGTGTAAACCCGCGCGAACTTTCGCAGAGAGAGCTTGAAGAGCTTTCAAGGGGCTATGTAAGAGGTGTATACAAGGTTATCGGCGAAAAGATCGACATCCCTGCACCGGACGTCAACACAAACGGTCAAATCATGGCTTGGATGCAGGACGAATACAACCTGCTCAATGGCGGCAGACAGGAAATCGGTACTTTCACCGGCAAGCCTGTTGAAATCGGCGGAAGCCTCGGCAGAAACGAAGCTACCGGTTTCGGCGTTGCTGTTATTGCAAGAGAAGCATGCAAGGCTCTCGGCATGGAAATGAAGGGCGCAACAGTAGCTGTTCAGGGCTTCGGTAATGTAGGCGGCTATACTGTAAAGAACTTCGAAAAATTGGGTGCAAAGGTTGTCGCTGTTGCAGAGTGGCATCCAAAACATCAAACTTATGCAATTTACAACGAAAACGGTTTCGATTGGGCTCAGCTCAAGAAACATTATGATGAAAACGATAGAGATCTCACATCGTTCCCAGGCGCAAAACAGATCGCTCTCGACGAATTCTGGAAGCTTTCTGTCGATATTCTCTGCCCGGCAGCTCTCGAAAATGCAATTACAGAAAAAGAAGCTCAGGCTATCCAGGCTAAGCTCATCGTAGAAGCTGCAAACGGTCCTGTAACTCCTGCTGCAGATAAGATTATCAACGAAAGGAAGATTCCGCTCACACCAGATATCCTTACAAACGCAGGCGGCGTAACAGTTTCATACTTCGAATGGGTACAGAATATCTACGGCTATTACTGGTCGGAAAAAGAAGTCGAAGAAAAAGAAGATGCTGCAATGGTTAAAGCGTTCAACGATATTTGGGCGCTCAAGCAGAAATATAACTGCTCTATCAGAGAAGCTGCATACCTGCTCAGCGTAAAGAAAGTTGCTGACGCAATGAAGCTCAAGGGCTGGGTATAATCTTTATCAGAATAAGTGGCTGCGCATTTTATGCACAGCCTCTTTTCTTTTTGCAAAAAAATACCACATGGGAGTGTGTCCATGAATAAAAAATTGGCGGCGTGGGTGGATGAGGTCGCCTCTCTAACAACGCCGGATGCGGTTAAATGGTGCGACGGAAGCGAAGCTGAATACGAGGCTCTGCTTGAACAGATGACGAAGAGCGGCATGGCAATCAAGCTCAATCAAAAGAAAAGACCGGGCTGCTATCTTTTCAGGAGTCATCCGTCCGATGTCGCAAGAGTCGAGAACAGAACGTTTATCGCCTCAGTCAAAGCGGAGGATGCAGGGCCGACCAATAACTGGATCGATCCCGTAGAGCTCAAGAAGACCATGACAGAGCTATATCGCGGTTCTATGCGCGGCAGGACTATGTATGTTCTTCCGTTTTCGATGGGACCGATCGGTGGTTCTATGTCCAAAATAGGCGTGCAGATAACTGACAGCCCATATGTCGTGGTCAATATGAAAATAATGACCCGAATGGGCAATAGAGTCTTGGATGCGCTTGGAGACGGTGATTTTGTAAGGTGTCTTCATTCTGTAGGTTATCCGCTCGAGCCCGGGCAGAAGGATGTTCCTTGGCCGTGCGCAGAGATAGAGAATAAGTATATCAGCCATTTTCCAGAGGAAAATCTGATCTGGTCGTATGGTTCTGGTTACGGTGGAAATGCTCTGCTCGGCAAAAAGTGTTTTGCGCTCAGAATTGCCTCTAATTTGGCAAAACGCGAGGGTTGGCTTGCCGAGCATATGCTGATACTTGGCGTTACAAATCCTGAGGGCGAGAAGAAATATATTTGTGGGGCTTTTCCGAGCGCTACCGGTAAGACGAACTTGGCTATGCATATACCTGCGATTCCCGGCTGGAAAGCAGAGACTGTGGGCGACGACATCGCCTGGATGCATTTTGACGACGAGGGGTATCTCAGGGCAATAAATCCGGAAGCGGGGTTTTTCGGAGTTGCGCCCGGTACTTCTATGCAGTCAAATCCAAACGCGATGAAAACCATCGAGAAAAATACAATTTTTACCAATGTCGCGCTTACGGATGATGGCGACGTATGGTGGGAGGGAATCGGCTACGATGCGCCGGAACACCTTATCGACTGGCAGGGCAATGATTGGACTCCTGGCTCGGACAAGCCTGCGGCTCATCCGAATGCAAGATTCACTACGCCGGCTTCGCAGTGTCCTTCAATAGCTCCTGAGTGGGAAGATCCGGCGGGAGTGCCTATTTCGGCGATTTTAGTCGGCGGAAGGCGTCCGAGCACAGTGCCTCTTGTACATCAGAGCTTTTCGTGGCAGCATGGCATATTTTTAGGCTCAATACTTGGTTCCGAGATAACCGCGGCTACAATATCGGACAAGATAGGTCAGGTTCGCAGAGACCCATTTGCGATGCTTCCGTTTATAGGCTATCATGTGGGCGATTATTTAAGAAACTGGCTCGAAGCAGGCAAGAAAAGCTCTGCCGACAAGCTGCCAAAATTCTTTTATGTCAATTGGTTCAGAAAGGGAGAAGACGGCAAATTTCTTTGGCCGGGTTATGGTGAAAACAGCCGAGTTGTAAAGTGGATATTAGAACAGACATCTGATCCGGAATCCGCCAAAACCGATACCGCAAGGTCTGTAATCACTCCAATCGGTATTTTGCCGAAAAAGGATGCTCTCGATTTATCCGGTCTTGATATAAGCAGCGAAAATCTCGAACAGATTCTTTCGGTAGATGCTTCAAAATGGCTCGACGAAGTTAGATCTATCCGCGCATACTACGACGGCTACGGCGCGAAAATGCCTAAGGAGCTTTATGACGAGCTTGACGCGCTGGAGCAGAGGCTTGCAAAATCGCTCTGATGCCGTTAATTAAATAAAGCATACCCGTTAAGAAACGGAATCACAAATTAATGTTCGGCGCAGTCTTGTGACTGCGCCGGATTTTTTTGTTTGGCGATAGTTGACTCGATATATTAGTATATGCTAATATATTAATAAACTAACAAACAAGCGCTGTGTTAGAGAGGGAAAATGCACAGAAATCAGGAAGAAATAAGCAAAATTCTGCTAAGGGAAAAAGCAGAGCTGATAAAGGCGCTGTCGAGTCCGGTCAGACTATGTATATTAAAGCGCCTTATCGAAAACGGCAGGCTCAATGTAACAGAAATCACAAACTGTATGGATGTCACACAATCGGGTGTATCGCAGCATCTTGCAAAGCTGCGCTCGCTTGGTATCGTGAGGTGCGAAAAGGTGGAGAATCAGGTGTTTTACACTTGCGAGAGGGAAGATATCAAAAAAATCCTGTTAGCGGTATTTTCGGATTGAGGCAGATTATAAGGAGCGGTTATGAAAATTTTGGTAGTAGGCGGCGTCGCGGGCGGCGCGACAGCAATTGCAAGGCTAAGAAGGCTTGACGAGCATGCGGAGATAATTCTTATTGAAAGAGGCAAGTATGTAAGCTTCGCTAACTGCGGATTGCCATACTATGTAGGGGGAGTCATTCAGAACAGGGATTCGCTCTTCGTAGCGACGGCAGAGGGCATAAAAGCAAAGTATGGCGTAGAGGTACGCACCGAGCACGAGGTTAAATCTATAGACCGCGAGGCAAAGACCTGCGAAATACTTGATTTAAGCACCGGAAGCACATATACCGAGAGTTATGATAAGCTGCTGCTCTCCACCGGCTCAAAACCTTTTGTGCCGCCGATCAAGGGGGTCGATGCCCCGACAGTATTTACTCTATGGACAGTTGCGGATGTGGACAAAATTTCAGAATATATCGCAAAAAACTCTCCTAAAAAGGCGGTGGTTGTCGGCGGAGGATTTATCGGCCTCGAAATGGCGGAAAACCTTGTGGAAAAAGGGATTGCCGTAACGCTTGTAGAGATGGCAAATCAGGTGATGCCGCCGATAGATGAGGATATGGCAAGGATTGTAGAAAACCATCTTGCCGAAAAAGGGGTAAAGCTCATGCTTGGCAAGGGATTCAGCGAGGTCAGGAATGATGGAAGAACAGTAGTTTTGGATTCGGGAGAGGAAATCGAAACAGATATGGTGCTGCTTTCCATCGGCGTTAGACCCAATAACGAACTTGCCAAATCTGCAGGGCTAAAGCTTACTGACAGAGGCGGAGTGCTCGTAAGCGAGTACATGCAGACTTCCGACCCTTCGATATACGCAGTTGGAGATGTGGTAGGAGTAAATGACTTTGTTCTTGGCGGCGCTACTATGATACCGCTGGCAGGTCCTGCAAATAAACAGGGCAGAGCTGTCTCTGCCAATGTGCTGGGCAAGTCTGCAGAAAAGTATGTTGGAACGATGGGTACAAGCGTCGCGAAAGTATTTGATATGACTGTTGCGGCGGTAGGAGCAAATGAAAAATCTCTAAGCAGAGCGGGATTTGCTTATAGACGCGATTACCATATCGCGCTTGTGCATCCGATGAGCAGCGCTGGATACTATCCGGGCGCAGGCTCAATGACTATAAAGCTTATTTTTGACAAAAATGGGAAAATTTTAGGCTCGCAGATAGTGGGATACGACGGAGTTGACAAGAGGATAGATGTCATTGCAGCTGCGGTGCATTTTGGAGGAAGCGTGTCGGATCTTGCTGAATTTGAATTGGCGTATGCGCCTCCGTACAATACAGCTAAGGATCCGGTAAATTTTGCGGGGTTTGTCGCGGAGAACATACTTTCAGGATTGACCGATCCGGTGCTGTATCGCGAGTATGCGGCTGATAAATCCGTGTATACCCTTGTAGACGTGCGCGAGGCTGTCGAGTGCGAGAGCTTTGCTGTGGAGGGCGCTGTCAATATTCCGCTGTCAGAGATAAGAAATCGCATAGGAGAATTTGATAAATCGAAGCATTATCTTGTATTCTGCGCCGTTGGAGTGCGCGGCTATATTGCGGAAAGGATACTTAAGCAAAATGGAATCACTGTTTCCAATATGGCAGGCGGGCTTCGCACCATGTGTGATTCGGGCGAGGAACTCAGGCGCGCCGGCAGAACGTGGAGCGCGGTCGATAAATTTATAAGGACCGAGGGGCATGACCCGGCTGATATCGGTGCTGGAGCTGTGCCTGAAACCAACGCCGGCGGTGTGTCTGCGTCCGTATACGTATCAGCATCCGCGTCGGCATGCAACGCGGCATCCGAACCGAGATCGGATTCAGTAAGAAGCATTGCGCTGAATGTATGCGGGCTCAGTTGTCCTGGACCGATAGTGCAGGTTTCAAAAAGACTTCAGGAGATGGCGCATGGCGAAATTCTCGAAGTAACGGCAACCGATCCGGGATTTTTGCGCGATATAGAGAGCTGGTGTTTGAATACCGGAAATACGCTTTTGGAAAAAAGTTCCGAAAAAGGTTTGTTTTCTGCTAAAATATTGCGCGGCATCGTGGCTTCAAATTCCGATGTGCCGGCTGCTGTACAGGGCGGACAACGAGAAAAGACCATGATAATATTTGACGGAGATCTCGACAAAGCGATCGCGTCGTTTATTATTGCCACAGGAGCGGCTGCGATGGGCAACAAGGTGCATATGTTCTTTACATTCTGGGGATTAAGCATTCTCCGCAAAAAACCGAAAATGCAGCCAAAAAAGGACTTCATCAGCAGGATGTTTGGAATGATGCTTCCAAAAAATTCCAAAAAGTTATCGCTCTCAAAAATGAACTTTGGCGGAATCGGGGCTAAGATGATACGCTCGGTTATGAAGAAAAAGGGAGTCGCTTCGCTCGAAGAGCTAATCGCCGAGGCTCAGTCGATGGGAGTTGAAATGACGGCGTGTCAGATGTCTATGGATGTTATGGGCATAACGCACGATGAACTGATAGACGGCGTAAATATCGGCGGCGTGGCAACTATGCTCAGTTCAAGCGATAATTCCAATATGAATCTTTTTATATAAAATCTCTATAAAACGCCGTTATATATAAAGTTTAACAGTTTCGTGCCGATATAACTAATAGTTATCGGAGGCGGTATGGTAAAGGGCTTGTATATAGCGGCGACCAATCTTAATGCAAATCAGAAAAAATTAGAGGTTGTATCAAATAACCTTGCAAATGTTCATACGACAGGATTCAAGCGCGACGAGATCGAGTTTGAATCTTTTAATGCGCGTCTCCATAACAGGATAAACGGCAGCCGCCTGCCCGCAGAGCTTGGAGCAAGAAACGCCGAAATAGTAAAGGACGGCGAAGAGTACCATATCTCCACAAAGCGCGGTTATTTCAGCTTTGATACCGACAATGGAATTCACCGCTCAAAAGCCGGAATTGTGCGTGTTGACGACGAAGGCTATGTGCGCTCGGTTTACAGGACTCCAAGCGGTCAGATAGACGAAAGGCGCGGCAATTACCTGCTCGCTGGCGGAGAGAGACTGAAGGTGGATGGAGAACTGAGCCTTACGGCAGATGGTCAGTTTAACGGAAGCAATGTAGTCGATTTTTACAAGCTGACCGATGTCGGAACGATTTCCGCCGGGGTAAATGCATACGATGTTCGTACAAACTACGAGCAGGGAACCATTATCAGGACAGATAGCCATACAGACTTCGCAATAAAGGGTGACGGCTTTTTCGCGGTGACTGCGCCGAATGGCGGCGAGTACCTCACCAGATTCGGCGCAATGACTCTGAACGGCAGCGGAGAACTTATGACGTTGGACGGCAGCAGGCTTATAGGCATGAACGGACCGGTAGTGCTCGAAAGCGGCGAATTTGCAATAAACAGCTTTGGCGAGGTCATAGTCGGCGGCGAGATCGTAGACAAGATAAAAATGGTAAAGGTGACCGATAAATCCGATATTTACAAGGTTGGAACAAATTATTTCAAACTTCGCGAAGAGAGAGTCGGCGAGGTCGGTGAATTTGACGGGGAACTGATCCAGGGGCATATCGAGCGCTCGAATGTAGAGGCTGTAACCGAAATGATAAAGATGATAGAGCTGAACCGCAATTACGAGAGCACGCAGAAGGTTGTTACAACATTAGACGATATGCTTTCAAGGGCTGTCAACGAAATTGGAAAAATATAGAAATAACATAAAATTGGGATAATTATTAGACAAATAAAGGGAAGGTAGCTATGAAAGCAATGTGGTCCGCGGCGTCGGGCATGAAGAATCTGCAGCTTCAAATCGATACTACGGCGAATAATCTCGCCAATGTCAGGACATATGGTTTTAAGAGCCAGAGGATGGAGTTCAAGGATATTATGTACGAACGAATCAGCGTGCCGGATAAGGTAGAAGAGGACGGCAGGCCTGTTCCTATCGAAATCGGTCACGGTGTGCTTGCCGGCGCTACTCTGCGGTCATTTGTTCAGGGTCCGCTGACTCAGACAGAAAACGACACCGATCTTGCGATGAACGGCAAACATTTTTACAAGGTTGTAGATAATGTCGGCAACATTAGATATACGCGCGACGGCTCTTTCAAAATTTCAACCGATGAGGATGGCCTTACCCTTGTAACCACAGAGGGGTACTTTCTTCAGGGATTGGACGGCAGGATAAACCTCGGCAACGATGTCGAAAAATTCACGGTAGATCTCGAAGGAAATGTTCTGGTTAAGCGTATAGGAGAGGAAGTCGAGGAACAGGTTGCGACTATTTCTCTGAATAAGTTCGTAAATCCTGCAGGTCTCGAATCAGTGGGCAGGAATCTTTACAGAGAGAGCGCTTCTTCCGGACCTGCTATAGAGGGGCTCGAAGAGGGCGACGACACTCAGATCTGGCAGGGCTATATCGAAAATTCAAATGTCCAGATTGTTGACGAAATGATAAATCTTATCACTGCAGAAAGGGCATACGAGATAAACGCAAAGGCAATACAGACAGCCGATAGACTTATGGAGATTGCAAATACTCTCAAACGATGATATGCTCTAATGAGTGGATATTATGAGCGATATTAAAACAGGAAGTGCTGTTGGCGGTGTGGGCGGCGTTAAGTACGGAAAAGGGGTTTCAGCCGAAGCCAACATTTCTGAAGCAAAGGAATCTGATTTCAAAGCAAAACTCGAAGCAGCAGCGGAGAGCAAGGATGATTCCCAGCTTCGCGAGGTGGCTCGCGAGTTTGAGGCATATTTTCTCGGAATTATGCTTAAGCAGATGCGCAAGACTGTCATTGATGGCGGTCTTATAGAGAAAAGCGAAGCGCGAAAGCATTTCGAGAGCATGCTCGACGATGAATACGCCAAGAATATATCGAGCGGCGAGGGGATAGGCATCGCCTCGGCGATTTACGAAGCAATGAAACGCGCATACGAATAGTGGGTGCGCGTTTTTGTTTGTATGTTTTTGTTTTATTATAAAGAGGTTTGAATGAATAATGACGAGCAGATGTTGACTTTCGGAACGGCCGGTATCAGAGGAATTGTTGGAACCGGCGCAGGCAAAATGAATGATGAGGCGGTTGCGAGGGCAACTCAGGGTTTTTGTGACTATCTCCGGTCGGGGGGTAATGGCAAATCGATTGTTATAGCTTATGATTCGCGCAGGGATTCGCGCCGTTTTGCAGAGATAGCGGCCTCGGTGGCGGCTGGAAACGGCTTTGCTGCATATATTTACGACGGAGTGCGCAGCACGCCGCAGCTGTCGTTTTCCGTAAGGGAGCTGCGCTGCGCTGGCGGCGTTATGATAACTGCTTCTCATAATCCTCCGGAATACAATGGTTACAAGGTATACGGTCCCGACGGATGCCAGCTTTTACCGCAGGAGAGCGACAAGGTTGCCGAGAATTTTATGACATTACAAAAAATTAATACTGCGGATTTTCTTCCAAAAGGACCGGCGACCCTTGCCGAGTGTATAGACGCTGATTCTTTATGCGCGGCGAATGCTGCGCACGGCGATATATTTTATGTTCCTGCCGAATTGGACGCAATGTACATAGAAGCGGTACTTCGAGTGTCGCTCAGACCGCAGCTTCTGCCGCTTGCAGGTATTTGCGCGGCTTACACGCCGCTCCACGGCGTCGGCGGCGAGACAGTGCGCAGACTTTTTGCAAAAGTGGGTTATTCAAAAGTGCTGTATGTTGAGTCGCAAATGAAACCGGACGGCGAATTTCCAACCATACGGACGCCAAATCCGGAAGCTGCTGCGGCATTTGACGAAGCGCAAAAATACAGTGCCGCCGAACTGATGATCGCTACCGATCCGGACTGCGACAGGATGGGGATAATGCTAAGGGGAGGAAAGTTGCTTACGGGCAACGAAGCTGCCGCATTATTTTTGAGTTATGTTCTGTCAGCAAAAAAAGAGCGCGGGGAACTAAAAAATGGCGATTACATCGTGAGTACCGTGGTTTCAGGCGATTTGCCAAAGGCGGTGGCGCAGAGTTACGGCGTCAGATATATACAGGTGCTGACAGGCTTCAAATACATCGGCAGGCAGATAGAACAGGATCCCGAACATTTTTTAATGGGTTTCGAGGAGAGCTGCGGATACCTGTTTTCAGCGGAGGTTCGCGACAAGGACGGATGTATGGCATCGCTGCTTGCCGTAGAGATGGCTGCATACTTTGAAGGCGGCATCGGAGCGGAGTTAGAGCGCCTCTATAAAAAACACGGTGTATATCTCGATGTGACAGATAATTATGTCTATTCGAATCCTGCAGATATAGCGGAGCGTATGTCGCGTGTCCGTGCGTGTGTTTTGCCTGATGCAGATAGAATCACCGACTATCTTACAGACAGCACAGGGCTTCCCGAGACAGATCTGGTAAAATTTGAGCTCTGCGGCGGCGGATGGATTGCTTTTCGGCCGTCAGGAACAGAGCCGAAGCTTAAGGTGTATTACTGCATGCGTGGTCTTAATAGCGGGCAGGCGCACGAAAGATTGGAAAAATACAGGGGAATTATTGAAAATTTATTCAAATGATGTTAATCTGATATGGATTCTCATCTGATACAATCAATTAAACGGAGGTACTATGTATATTCAGACGAATAAAGAAACATGCGACGAAATCAGAAAGATTTTGCTCGAACAATCAGATAAGCCGCAGCATGTCAGGGTGTTTTTGGCAGGAATGGCTTGTTCGGGACCAAACTTTGGGCTTGGCCTCGACAGCGCTACCGATAACGATTATACAGAAGAAGTAGAGGGTGTAAGTTTTGTTATCGACAAAAAGACATTTGATTCCATGGGCGAAATAAAAGTTGAATGGATGGGCAACGGTTATGCGGTAAGGCCTGTAAATTTCACTCCGCCTTCATGCGGTTCATGCTCGTGCTGCGGATAGGGCGTTTCGGCTATGCTGATATCGCGGCATAGGGCGCGTCTGCGATAGAGTGGTGTGTGACTATGCAGGATTTTGCAGGATGCAGCGGAATAAAATACTAAACATTCGGCGCGGTTTTAAGCCGTGCCATTTTTTTGGACAATTATGCTGAAGATATTAAAAACCAGATTTGAAGAGAATATGCACAGGCACTGCGGCATAGCTTGGAGTACGATTGAGGCGCTGCTCGAATCCGATCGCAGCCTTATCGATAAGTTAAAATATATGGAGAGTACGGGCGGGGAGGTAGATGCTGCTGTACTGAACGGAAGGTTGTGTTTCGTGGATTTTTCCCGCGAAACGCCGAGTGGCAGGCGCAATATCTGTTATGATGCTGCCGCAAGATGCGCTCGAAAGAAAAATCCCCCTGAAAATTCTGCGGAGGAGATGGCTGCAGCGTGCGGCGCGCGCCTGATGACCGCCGACGAATACAGAGAAATACAGCGTTTAGAGGATTTGGATACAAAGACATCTACTTGGCTGAGCACGCCGGAGTCCATAAGGGCGCTTGGCGGAGCAATATTCGGAGATAAGCGGTACGGAGAAACTTTTATATATCACAATGGCGCGGATTCTTATTATTCTGTCCGCGGCGTGCGATTTGTGATGGAAGCTGAATAGTTTTTTTATTCGCCTTCGCCGCCGGAGTTTGAGTCGGAACTATGTGTAGAGCCTGTCGAATCAGCGCTTGTCGCCGAGGCTGTATTGCTTTCTTCGGCTGTCGAGCTTTGTAATGCTGAATCTTGTGCTGTTTGCTCGGTCGTTGCAGTCGTATTATCGGTTTCGGAAGTGGCGTTTGTGCTCTCTGTGCTTATTGCAGGGGAGGTCGTCGTACTACTCTCTTGCTGCAGTTCGTATGCAAGCGCGGAATATATAGCATCTGCCATTACCAAGGAATATGCGATAGCGCCCGAATCCTTTGGATGAACCCCGTCGTCGTAAAGCAGCCACGCCTTGTCCTTGCACATCTCATTCCATTTTATCACGCCGACCCCGCTCCTCGTCTTTGCATATTCGTGTATAGAGGCATTGCGCTCGCTCTCTACTACGGGCCAAGGCAGAATGACGGTAGAGACCAGTATCGGAACATTAGTGTCCGCCCGAACCTCGTCGTATGTGCTGTAAGAGATATCGCCGTTTGCTCCGAGGGCGAGTATGATGATTTCGCCGATTCTGCCCTCAGATTTCAGCACATTGTAGAATTCATAGGCGTGGTATGTCTGTCTGTTGACCTGCGCCGAAATTTGGGCATTTGGGAATAATTGAACAAAACGCTCGGCAATCATTACAGATATAGAATCCCCGATGATTGTCATTCGCTTATTGCGTATTTTCAGATAGTCTTCGTATGTTATTGAAATTTGCGGGATTTCCGCCTTCCATTCATCAAAAAGAGCTCGGATCTCTTCAAGTTCTTCGCTGTCGCCCGATGCGGCGGAAGTCTCTGTCGCCCGGTTTGTCGCCCGGTCTGTCGCAGCCGCAGAGGTCGCCGCAGAAGTTGTAGCTGCGGTTTGGTTTTGTGTTTCTGACACAGTTGCTGCGGTAGTTTCTGTCGGATTCGGAGAATCAGAAGTGTTTGAGTAAGACTCGGCTGTAGCTGAAGTGGATTCAGTCGTCGGCGCAGAAGACTCTGAAGCTGAAGTGCTTATATCGCCGTCATCAGGTACAGTGTTCTCGATCCTTCCAATATTAATTCCGCCCGCCGGAACATCGAGCTTTGTTCGCAGCTTTTCCAGCATTTCATATCTTGCAATCGCTTCTCCGTGAGGCTGGTATGGGATAATTATTATCGATATCGTCAATATTGTAAGTAGGACTGTTCCAGCTCTCTGCGCAATAATTTTTATTCTCGCAGACTTAAAAAGATTTCTTTGTTTGAATATCGTGTAAAATAATTCGGTAATTAAAATAACTATCGCAATTTCGTAAATAGTATATGCGACAGTTCCGAGCTTAGACCCCCACATCAACTTTTCGAAGATTTTGATTATTGGGAAATGGCACAGGTACAGTGCGTAACTCCTTGCCGCCAACACCCTGAACGGCATAGAGCCAAGCGCAGTGTAGGAAAATGTATTTTCGGCGGAACACAGGTAAATTACCGAGAGCTGCAGAAGCGAGTACAGCAGGAATATGTACCTGTAAACCGATTCGCTGTTTGCAACAGTAAAAAAGCATACCGCCGATATTACTATCACCCCGAAGGTCAGCGCGCTGTGTATCGCGTCGTTTGCTATGACGCGCTTTTTTTTATCGGAGAACCACAGCGCGCCAAACGCTCCTATCGAAAACGAGAACAGTCTTGTATCCGGTCCATAATAAATTCTTGTAACATTCATGGCGTCGGTAAACATTGCATTCATCAGCAGGACAGATACGACAGTCAGCGCTCCGAAAAACCACATCCATTTATTTCTGTGTTCGGATTTATAAAATCTGCCCGCAGTGAATATCATAAGGGCGTAGAACTGCATTTCGAGGCTGAGAGCCCAAATATGCGTAAACGGCTTGATATCCGCAATTGCGGCAAAGTAGGATTCGCCGTCCAGGATCTGGATAATGTTATTTATTCCGAACAGAGAGGCGATGGCCTGCGATTTAGTTCCGGGGAGGTATTCGCTTAGAAAAACAGTCATGACCGCCACTGTTGCGAAGATCATTAAAATCAGCGAAGGCAGCAGTTTTTTGATTTTTGACTGAAATGCGCGCAGAGGACTGGCTGCAGTGCCTTCGAGCATTATCGCACGCATGGAGAGGTATCCTGCCAATACGAGAAATGTGATCACGCCCAAAAATCCGCCGGAAACCTTTGAAGGAAGCATATGGAATAAAATTACGCCCATCATTGCGACGCTTCTTACCGCATCAATTGAATTAATATATGTACTGTTCTTTTTCACGCTGCCTCCTAAGCAATTGTATCAGAATGACGGGTGCGCGGCTTACTCGCAACAAAAGTTAGATTTTAGTTCATATACTATTCAAAAATTACGAGAGCAAAAGCGCAGCAAAGTATTATAATAAATGCTGGGACAAAAATTTAAGAGTGCCGATTTTTCGGCGTGGAGGAAGTTTGTTTAGACATTTGGGGAAATTTCTTAAGAAAAATGTTCACAACTATGTGCTTGGCATATTAGTGCTTCTTTTTGTAGATGTACTTAACCTTGTGCTTCCAAAAATTCAGGAGGCATTTGTCGATTATCTGACAAAAGGCGGGGCGGGCGGTTACGAAGTGTGGCATTATGGCGCGGCGGTGCTGGCGCTTGGTCTTGGCATTGCGGCGACAAGGTTTCTGTGGCGCTTTTTTATTTTTATAACCGCTGTCAAGCTTGAATCTCATCTAAGGCTTAAATTGTTCGGGCATCTGCTTACAATGCCGCGCTCATACTTCAATAGAGTAAAGACCGGAGACCTCATGGCGCGCGCAACTAATGATGTTCAGTCTCTCAGACAGGCCTCAAGCATGGGGATTATTGCGGTAGTAGACGCGCTGTTTCTTACCGTCATTACTCTGATAGTCATGATCGGCACAATCGATCTCAAAATGACTCTGCTTGCGGTGATACCGCTTCCGATAATACTCATTGTAATAATGCTTTTTACGAAAAAAATGTTTGCATATTCAAAAGCCGCTCAGGAGGGGTTTTCCAATCTTTCTGATAAAGCTCAGGAGTCATTTTCGGGGATACGCGTCATAAAATCGTTTGTGCAGGAGCAAAATGAATTGCGCGACTTTAACGAAAAGAGCCGCGATAATATGAAACGTGCCATGAATCTCGTAAGGATAAGGGCGGTGCTCGACCCGGTGGTGACTTTCGTCAGTACGCTGAGCCTTGTGATCGCGCTTATTGTGGGTTCATCAAATGTCATCGATGGAAATATTTCACTCGGACAGTTCGTGGCGTTTTTAAGTTATCTCGAATTGCTTACATGGCCGATGATGGCATTCGGATTCTTTGTAGCGCTGATGCAGGCGGGTGCGGCAAGTCTTGACAGAATAAATACCGTGCTTGACGAAAAGAGCGATCTGGCAGACACGGCGGATTCTCTTTCGCCTGCAGATAGAAGCATAGAATTTCGGGATTTGACATTTGCATATCCAGGCGAAGAAGAGCCGGTATTAAAAAATATCTCTCTCGCAGTTCCAAGCGGTTCGACGCTCGGAATACTCGGACATACCGGCAGTGGAAAAACGACCCTTATATCGCTGCTGCTCAGGCTCTACAATGTCGAAAGGAATAAAATCTTTATCGGGGGAGTGGATATAAATGATATTTCGCTTAAATCCCTCAGAGATATGTTCGGAGTAGTGCCGCAGGATAATTTCCTGTTCAGTACGACTATTGCGGATAATATAGCGCTTAGTTCGGACGCCGTGGATTACGACAAAGTCATAAAAATGGCTGAGGAAGCGCATATTGCAAAGGATATATCAGATTTTCCTGCGCAGTTTGACACCGTGCTCGGCGAGAGGGGCGTAAATCTTTCGGGAGGACAAAAGCAGAGAACTTCAATAGCTCGAATGCTTTACAAGGATTCTAAAATCAATATTTTAGATGATTCGCTCTCGGCGGTCGACACCATTACAGAGAGCTCGATAATCGCAAATTTGGAAAAGCGCAGGACAACAGGCTCTACGGCGGGCAATACCAATATTATAATCAGTCACAGGATTTCATCGCTGATAAGCGCAGACCAGATAATTGTGCTCGCAGAAGGCGAAATAGCCGAGCGCGGAACTCACGAATCGCTTGTGGCATCCGGCGGAATCTATGCCGATGTCTATCAGAAACAAAAATTAGAAGAAAAGATAAGGGGGCTTTAATGGAACTGCATAAAGAAGCTGAATTAGAAAAAACGTGGGATTACAAGCTCCTTAAAAAACTTGGCAAATACACCAGAAAATGGATACCTATGCTGGTGCTTGCTGTTGTATTTCTGTTTATTTCGACGTACAGCAGTATTATCAGACCTAAAATAGTGCAGGAGATCGTCGACAATCACCTCGTAAATCAGACGCCGGATTCAATGGCGCAGATTATGGGTCTTGTTTATGTGCTCTTGGGACTCGTGGTGGCGACGCTTGTCGCATCGTACGCGCAAACTTATATGCTGAACTACATAGGGCAGAGCATTGTATACGACATCAGGAGCGATCTCTTTCAGAAAATGCTTGCGCTCGACCTACGATTCTACGAAAAAAATCCCGTGGGCAGGCTCGTCACAAGGATGACTAACGACCTGAACAATATTTCGCAGCTCTATTCCAATGTAATTGTCTCCGTATTGGCGGATTTTGCAGTAGTTGGCGGAAGTATGGTCATGATGTTTATTATGCACTGGAAGTTGGCACTTTTGTCGCTGTCAGTGCTTCCGGTGCTTGTGATTGCAACGATGATATTCAGGCGCAGGGTCAGGGAGGCGTACAGACAGGTCAGGGTAAAGATTGCGCAGATCAATACCTCAATGAACGAGAATATCACAGGAATGAAGACGATACAGCTCTTTAATCAGGAGAGCAAGTTTATGAAGAGGTTCGAGGATATAAACGATGAGTATACCGCCGCTTCAAAGCGCGAAATTATGATATATGCCGTATTCAGACCGTTTATCAACTTCCTGTACTTTGTATCGCTCGCGATTGCGCTGTATTTTGGCGGAAGATGGGTTCTGGACGAAACCGTCGACATAGGCGTGGTTGTCGCATTTTCAATATATATCAAGGAGCTGTTCAGGCCCATACTCGAATTTGCCGAAAAATTCAATATACTGCAGTCTGCTCTTACCTCGATAGAGCGCGTATTTTTGCTGTTCGATGAGCCTGAGCGCATACAGAACAGGGGCGGCGGCGTCGAAAAAATAGAGGGCAGGATATCCTTCAAAGATGTAAGATTTTCGTATGTGCAGGGGGAGGAAGTGCTAAAAGGAATAAGCTTTGATGTTAATCCGGGCGAAACTATTGCGTTTGTAGGGCACACCGGCAGCGGAAAGAGCACGATAATAAATTTGCTTATGAGGCTTTATGATATAGACAGCGGCGATATATTGATAGACGGGCGCAGCATAAAGGATTACGATAAGTACGAGCTCAGAAAGAGAATTGTTCCGGTTATTCAGGATGTGTTCCTGTTCAGCGGCGATATCAGGAATAATATCAGGCTTTTAGACGAAAACTACACAGATGAGCAGATTATGGAGGCGCTCAGATTTGTGGGGGCAGATACCTTTGTAAACTCTTACCCTGACGGACTTTCGCACTCTGTGACAGAGGGAGGCAGCACCCTTTCGCAGGGGCAGCGCCAGCTTCTCAGTTTTGCCAGAGCAGTGCTCAGAGATCCCGACGTGCTCGTGCTCGACGAGGCTACTGCAAGCATAGATACCGAGTCGGAGCAGAAGATACAGGATGCGATAAATAAAGTCGAAAAGGGCAGGACTACGTTTATTGTGGCTCACAGACTTTCGACGATAAAGGACGCAGATAAAATAGTGGTGCTGCACAGGGGCGAAATACGCGAGACGGGCACTCATGATGAATTAATAGCAAGACAGGGGCTTTACTACGATTTATATCAGCTTGAAAGCCACAGGAATGATTTGTAAAATCAAAGACCACATCGGCATTGCTCATGTGGTCTTTTTTACTGTCTTTTCGGGCTCAGTTTTAGTCGCGTCGAAATTATAATTTATAGAGCGTTGTGCTATATAATCCCCTGGAATGACAAAATTATCATCGCGCAGGTTATCACTACAAATACAGAGAACATCGTAAGCGGAAGCGAAATCTTTGTCTTTGCGGCGTTTGTGCGCTCTATGCCCCCGTATCTTTTAAGCGCCGAAGTGATAGGCTTGTACAGCAGGTATGTCAAAGCTGCGTTCAAACCGCCTTTAAGCAGATTGAAAGGCAGTATTGCAGACCAAAGCAGTGGCACTACTTTTTCTCTTTCTATATTCAGGAAAATCGGGGTAGCGATATAATTCCAGAGCAGCATGACCAATGTCATCAGTATAACTCCGCATGCAAGCCCTATCACCGCTCCAAATCTGTCGTGCTTGCGGCGATATATAACCACTGCCGGAAGTACAAACGCCAGTGTGGCGAGCACATTCATAGCAAAACCGATGATCCCTGTGCTGCTTATCGTTATCATTTCCAGGAACGATGTGATAATGGTTATCAGCACGGCGGAGAGCGGGCCGACAGCGAGCCCGGTCAGCGTTATCGCTATGTCCTTGGGCTCATATTTAAGGAAAAGCACGACCGGAATTTTGATCGTTGCGACGAGCACGAACGCTATTGCGCTCACAATGCCCACTATCGTCATGAGCCTCATTCTTTTTGACTGCATAAAAAAACCTCCTTTTTTAGGGCAAAAGAGGTAAGAATAGCCTTGTTAAGCAATCTTCTACCATCCAGACTTTACTGTCGGTTTTGGAATCACACCAAATCATGCGCACGCGCTCGCGGACTTTACCGCCGGTCGGGAATTGCACCCTGCCCTGAAGATGTGAATATATTATCATCTTATAAACTGATATGCAAGTGTGCGCCTCAATATGCTATAATTATTTACAAATGGAGGGTTTATGGAGTTGGAACTGGCAATTCTGATAGTTATAGCTTTATTGATCTCGGCGCAGATAGTGTTCTCACTTTACAGACAGAGGAGAAACGGCGCAGAGAGCGCGAGAGTGATCGAAGAATCGCTCCTCCGCCACAGAGAGATGATGGCAACTCAGATGAGCACCGAAAGGAATTCCATGCTCGGAGAATTCGCGAACTGGCAGAATACCATAAATGCATCTATAAATTCGGGCAGGCAGGATACTGAGCTCAGGCTCAGAAGCTTTGCCGAGAGCGTAGAAAAGAAACTCCTTGAGATAGAGCGTGGAAGTGTGGGCAGTGCAGAGCGTATAAATAGAACTTTAGAGGAAAAGCTGAGATATATACAGGAGAATAACGAGAAGAGGCTCGGTGAGATGCAGCGCCTTGTCGACGAAAAAATGCAGGAAACCCTAAATTCGCGCATTTCAACATCATTTCAGAGCGTACAGGCGAGCCTCGAGAGCGTTCAAAAAGGTATCGGCGAGATGCAGGGGCTCGCTCAGGATGCGAGAGATCTCAAAAATGTGCTGACAAATGTAAAGACGCGCGGAGAGTTCGGCGAGGTCATTCTCGGAAGCCTTCTCAGCGATATACTCACGCCGGAGCAATATGTAGAAAACTATCAGGTAGGAAAGAATTCTGTAGAATTCGCCGTTAAGATGCCGGGCAGGGACGGCGTGGCGGTGATGCTTCCAATAGACAGCAAATTTCCTTATGATGACTACAATAGGCTGCTCGAGGCGACGGATCCGAATGAAATCAGGGAATACAGAAGAAATCTTTACAATTCCTTAAAGAAATTTGCTGACGACATCTCCCAAAAGTATATAGATGTCAGTATTACTACGAATTTCGCAATCATGTTTCTTCCGACGGAGGGACTTTATGCAGAAGCGATTAGGAATGCTCAGCTCATAAACGAGATAAGGCGGGAGAAAAATATAGTGATCGCCGGGCCGACTACTTTTGCCGCACTTCTCTCCTCGCTGCAGATAGGTTTTAAGACCTTGGCGATAGAGAAAAAGAGCGCAGAGGTATGGAGCGTGCTGTCGTCGGTTAAAAAGAGTTTTGAGGGCATGGTCTCGGAGATAGACAAGGCAAAAAAACAGCTCGGCACTCTCGAAAAAACCATGGGCGATCTCTCAGGAAAGAGGGTTCGCGCTGTCGTTAAGGCGCTTCAAAATGTAGAGATTACGGGAGAAGCCGGACTCGGAGACGGCGAGCTGAATTTTATTGAAGACGGCTCGGAAGAGGCGGATTATTGATAAAAGACGATGCATACTGCATTTTCCTATATAAATTTTCAGCAAATAATAACAGTTTTTGATAAATAATATAAAAAGACGGGTGGGTAAAATGAGCGTACAGAGGATCATTGTAAGAAAAAAGGCTGAATACAGCGAAACGCTGGCATACAGGCAATCGGTGGTTTATGATGTCGAGGGTCTTACCGGGGAGCAGTTGCTGGCTGCCGCGGAAGGCATACTCTTTGTCAGCGCTACCGATGAGTACCGCTTTGTGGATTCTACAGAGGAATTTAACTCTCTGCTGATGCCGCATTATAAGTTCTACGCCCTAAAAAAGGGTCAGTTTGATCAACGCGCAGACGCGGCGGAGCAGTGCATCGGTCTCAGACTTGTTGGAGCAAAGTGCAGAGTCAGAGCATACAACCTTGCGGAAGCAAGTACTTCGGAGGCTCTCTCTGAGATACTTATAAATCCGGTAGATACCGAAGTATGCGAAACGGCCATCCCCAAAAAACTTTACGACGAGGAAAGCGAAATCACCGAGCTTGGTGAAATGAGCTCTTCGCTAAGCGATGCGGATAAGGCGCTTATCGACGAATATTTTGCAAAATTGGGCAGAAAGCCTACCGAAACCGAAATCAGAGTTCTCGATACATATTGGTCGGATCACTGCAGGCATACCACGTTTAACACCGAACTGCGTGAGATAGTATTCGAAGATGATGCGAGCTGCGAAGTCATCCGCAGGGAGTACGACGAAGTGCTGAGGATGCGCGCGCGCCTTGGAAGAGGCGATAGACCAATGACCCTGATGGAGCTCGCTACAATAGATGCAAAATATCTTCGCTCAACCGGCGGGCTCGAAGATCTGGATGTTTCGGAAGAAATAAACGCCTGCAGCATAAGGCGCGGCGTTACGGATGCTGCCGGAAATAAGCATGATTACCTTATAATGTTCAAAAACGAGACGCACAATCATCCTACAGAGATAGAGCCTTTCGGCGGAGCTGCTACATGCGTCGGCGGCGCAATACGCGACCCGCTTTCAGGAAGGGCATTTGTATATAACAGCATGCGAATAACCGGAGCCGGCGACCCTTACATGAAGCGTTCGGAGCTTCTGCCGGGCAAGCTGATGCAGCAGGATATCTGCACTCTTGCCGCAAGTGGATTCAGCTCTTACGGAAATCAAATAGGAATTGCGACAGGGCTTGTAGACGAGGTTTATCATCGAGGTTATACAGCCAAAAGACTCGAAACTGGGGCTGTTATGGCGGCAGTTCCAAAAGAGAATGTAGTAAGACGCACCCCGGTTTCCGGCGATGTTGTGCTGTTGATCGGCGGCAGGACGGGCAGGGATGGAGTCGGCGGAGCGACAGGTTCTTCTAAGGTGCATACCGACAAATCGCTCGAAAAAAGCGGGGCTGAGGTGCAAAAGGGAAATGCTCCTGAAGAACGCAAACTGCAAAGAGTTTTCAGCAAGAAAGAATTTGCTCAAAAAATAAAAAAGTGCAACGATTTTGGCGCGGGTGGCGTTTCGGTAGCTGTTGGCGAACTGGCGGATTCTCTCGAAATCTATCTTGACAGAGTTCCGCTGAAATACGCCGGACTCAGCCCTACCGAGATAGCTGTTTCGGAGTCGCAGGAGCGAATGGCGATAGTGGTTTCGGGCAGCGACGTCGAAGAAGTGCGCAGGATGTGCGACGAAGAGAATATCGAATCTACGATTGTAGCCGATGTCAGAAGCGACGGCTGGGTCAGGATGTACTACGGCGATAAAAAAGTATTTGAAATTGAGCGCGAGTTTATTGACAGTGCCGGTGCAAGAAATGTCGCATCAGTGAGGGTTGGCGCGCTTAAGCCCGTACCGAAGACCGCAAGCGCTGCCATACGATTTGGCGACAGCGGCGATTATGACGATTTTTTTACAGATGCGAGCTCGGCAAAGAGAGGGCTGATAGAGCTATTTGATAACTCCGTAGGGAGCGGCACGGTTCTTGCGCCGTTCGGAGGCAAAAGAATGACATCGCCATCGCAGGTTGCGGCTGCAAAGGTTCCGCTTTATGTAGCGGGAAAGGCGCTCGATTCACAGACCGCAACTTTGATGTCATATGGGTTTAATCCCGATATGAGCGTTTCGCCTTTCCATATGGGAATGTATTCTGTTGCAGAGTCGGTCGCAAAAATAGTTGCCGCGGGAGGCAGCGCGGGCAGCATCAGGCTTTCGATGCAGGAGTTTTTTCCGAGGATGGATAAAAACTGGGATCTGCCTTTTGCGGCGCTGTTAGGCGCAGGAAAGGCAATGAGAGGTCTTGGTATAGCTGCTATAGGCGGCAAAGATTCCATGAGCGGCAATTATAAAGAACTCTCTGTGCCGCCGACCTTGATATCTTTTGCATTTACCACAGAGGAGATAGACAGGATCATTACCACTGTTGCCGCCGGGGGCTTCCTGTATATTGCCGCCGACCATTACAGTGGGGATATACCTGATTTTGCTGCAATGCGCTCCGACTATGACGAAATATACAGACTTGCCGGCGAGGGCAAGATCTCTGCGGCGTTTGCTTTAGGTATCGGCGGGGTGGCTGCGGCGGCTGCAAAGATGGGCTTCGGAGGTGAAATAGGCGCCGAAATCGATATAGACGGACCGTTTGATTACAGGTACGGTGCAATACTTGTAGAATCGAGGCATGAGCTGCCTTTCAGAAAAATAGGAAGTATGAATGAAGCTTCTAAAGTGCTGAAAATCAATGGAGCAGAGTATCCGCTTAAGGGTATCGAGCGCGAATTTTTCCATAAACTTACAAATATATATCCGTATACTCCGCCGGTTTACAGTGAGCTTCCGGAGCTCAGGAATGAGGCTTGCGGCTGCCGTACGGCAAATGACGGCATTTCCGAGATTTCCGGCAATTCGCAGAAACTTAGAGCCTTGGGGGATGGCGTTGCAGTGTTTGTGCCTGTGTTCCCCGGAACTAATTCCGAATTGGACATGATAAGGGAGTTTGAACGATTTGGGTGCAGTGTACTTACGCATGTTCTTGTGAATAAAACAGAGGCGGAGCTGCTGAGCTCTATAGATACAATGGCAGATATGATTGAAAAGTCAGATATTATAGCACTTTCGGGCGGTTTCAGCGCAGGCGACGAGCCGGACGGCTCTGCGAAGTTTATAGCTTCTGTATTTAGAAATGAAAAGCTAAAGGATGCAGTTCACAGGTTCTTGGATAGAGACGGGCTGATACTCGGCATCTGCAACGGTTTCCAGGCGCTTGTGCGGCTTGGGCTTATACCTCACGGCAGGATCACAGAGCAGGATCACGTGCTCGACTATAATATCAGGAGAAAGCATATTGCAAAATCTTCGCCTGTGAGGATAGAGACGACAGACTCACCTTGGCTGAGGCTGCACAGCATCGGCGACATTGCGATGACAGCTTTTTCTCACGGAGAAGGCAGATTCAGAATGCCTGAGGGCAGCGGGGTTGTCGTTGCTACAAGGTATATGGAACAGTGTATGAACGGCTCCGACCGAGATATTGAGGGCGCGATCGCCGCAAACGGAAGAATCCTCGGCAAAATGGGGCATATTGAGCGTGTGGGAGTAGGATGCTATAAAAACATACCTTATAGTTACGATACTTTAATAATAAGGTCCGGTGTAGAGTATTGCGCCGAAAGGAAAAGGAGAATAGGTGGGAAAAATATTAAAAATATTTAGCAAGATGCATACTTTCACTGCGGTTGCAGTTATGATTTGCCTTTTTGCGACGGGGCTGCTGTACGCAGAGGAAGTTTCGCCACATAATGGCACGCTCTTTGGGTATGAAGATGAGCTGGCGGCAGTTCCGCGTGGCACACTTGCAGAGATCGGCGGTGCGGTATATGCCGATGCCGAACTTTTTTATGGGATTTTCGGATATAAACACAGGTACTATCATGATTCAAAAATGCTGCTTGTATGGAACTATAATCACAAAATTCTGTATATCGGCGGTCAACAGCTGTTTAGAGAGGTCGAGAGCGTGTTTGTAAAGGGCGATGCGCAGCGATCGGAGCAGCAATCTCAGGAACAGCCGCAGCAAGGGCTTGGCGAGGACAAAACACTTACTGCGGCAGCCGTGTTTAGGGGCGGAAGGATGTATATCCCGCTTTCCGATGTGCTAAAGACTCTGAATCTGGAGTATGATTTTGAGAACTACGGGATAATATATCTTCCCAATCGCGAATTGCTTGCGGCTCTGCCCGGCTACCACACCACAAAGTCGGAGGTGCTCAATTTTGCAAGGATTATCTACTACGAAACAAGAGACGGCAGTCTTTATAAAAAGATCGCAGTCGCCGGAGTCATAATGAACCGCGTAAATTCAGACAGATTTCCGAACACTGTAAACGATGTGATATTTGCTAAAAATCAGTTTCCGCCGGCGTACTATACGGGTTTTGCGACTCTTGAACCTGCGCAGATACATTTTGAGGGCGCTGTTCGCGGAATAAATGGCGAGAACAATGCTCCCGGCTGCTTCTTTTTCAACTATCTGCCTTTTTATGGAAAAGAGGCGGATTTTTACAAAATCATAGAAGGTGACTATTTTTACAGATAATGCTTTAATCGGAATGTTTCTGTTTGCTTGGGCACTATCCAAGTTCTGTGCTTTGTGATAGTATAAAAACAGAAAGCGAGGGAATATGAAAGTATTGGTCGTAATGGGAAGCGATTCGGATTTTCCGGTGGTTTCCGCGTGTCTGGACGAACTTGATAAATTTGGCGTAGAGTATGAATGCAGGGTTATTTCGGCTCACAGGACGCCTGATATTGCTGTCGAAACCGCAGAAAATGCCGAAAAGAACGGGTTTGGAGTCATTATAGCCGCTGCAGGAAAGGCGGCTCATCTGGGCGGAGTGCTTGCTGCTGCAACGATTTTGCCCGTGATAGGTATACCTGTTTCAAGTGCATCGCTTGCAGGGGCTGATGCACTTTATTCTATTGTGCAAATGCCGCCGGGAGTTCCTGTGGCCGCAATGGCAATTGACGGCGCTCTGAATGCGGCGGTCTTTGCGGTGCAAATACTGTCTGCTTCTGCCGGCGGTGCGCATTTGAAAGAAAAACTCAGGAATTATAAACGGGAAATGGCAGAAAAGGTAATCGCCAAGGATAGGGCGCTTGGAGAAAAGCTTGCAAAGAGAGCGGAAAAATAGTGTAGCAGCGGATGCAAGGGGAGAGGGTCATGAAAAAACAATTGCTTTACGAGGGTAAGGCGAAGCGCGTCTATAAAACAGATGACGCAGGTAAATATTTTATTGAATACAAAGATGACGCAACGGCTTTTAACGGGCTTAAAAAAGCTCAGATTGCGGGCAAGGGCGTCATAAATAATATAATGTCGTCAATTATATTCGAAATGCTCGAACAGCACGGGATTCCGACTCACTTTGTCAAGAGGGTGTCCGACAGTGAACAGGTGGTTAAAGCAGTAAAAATCTATCCTTTGGAAGTCATAGTCCGAAACATAGCCGCCGGTTCTCTTGTAAAGAGGCTTGGGTTTGCCGAGGGCGAGGAGCTGCGCGTTCCGGTACTCGAATTCTGCTACAAAAACGACGAATTAGGCGACCCGATGATAAACGAATACCATATTTTGGCAATGAAGCTTGCGAGCAGAGAAGAAATAGACGAGATTTCGGCCTATGCCCTTAAAATCAACGAAATACTAAAAAAATACTTCCTTGAAAAAAATATAATACTTGTGGATTTCAAGTTGGAATTTGGTAATTTTGCTGGCAGAGTGATACTTGCCGACGAGGTTTCTCCGGATACATGCAGATTTTGGGATAAGGATACCAAGAAAAAACTTGATAAGGACAGATTCAGGCAGGAACTCGGCGGAGTCGAGGAAGCCTACAAGGAAGTGCTGGGGAGATTGACAAATGAAGTATAAATGCGGCTGCCGCGCGCGGTTTGGCGAAGGTTCAAACTGCTGCGCCGGGGAATCCTCTGTAATATTCGATAGAGAAAAGTTTGCCGACGAATGCGGAGTTATCGGTATAACCGGGGTTGAAGAAGACAGATTGTCCACACTGCTGTACTTCGGTCTGATTTCGCTTCAGCATAGGGGTCAGGAGGCGGCGGGCATTGCAGTGCTAAACGAAAAAATCGACTACTTCAAGGAAGTCGGGCTTGTACAGGAGATGTTTACTGACAGGACACTAAGAAAACTGAAGGGCAGGATCGGTATAGGCCATGTCAGGTATTCCACATCGGGCGATTCTCTGCTTCAGAACGCTCAGCCGCTCGTAGTCAGGACAATGGGCGGAATGCTCGCGCTCGCGCACAACGGGAATCTTATAAACGCGCGCGAAGTCAGGAGCAGCCTTCAGATGAGCGGCGCGGTATTTCAGACTACTATCGACACCGAGGTCATAGCGAGCCTAATTGCAAGGAATATGTCGCTCGGCCTCGTGGGCGCAGTGTCGGAGTCGCTTAAGCAGTGCAGAGGCTCGTTTTCGCTTGCGATAATCATAGACGGCAAGCTTGTCGCCGCAAGAGATCCGTACGGTATGAGACCGCTGTCGCTCGGTCGTTTTGCAGGGGGAGGATATATAATTGCATCTGAAACCTGCGCTTTTGATGTCTGCGGCGCAAAGTATGTCAGGGATATACTCCCCGGCGAGATACTCGTAATAGACGGCGAAGAGCTGAGCTCGCACATCTACGAGCAGGCAGAGCACAGGGCGATGTGTTCGTTTGAATATGTGTATTTTGCAATGCCGGAGTCCACTATCGAGGGCAGGAATGTATTTTTGTCAAGAAAGGACGCGGGCAGGATTCTTTACAGAGAAAATCCTACGGAAGCGGATATGGTAATGGCAGTTCCGGACAGCGGGATTGCCGCGGCGATAGGGTATGCCGAGGAGTCGGGAATTCCGTTCGATCTCGGGATGATAAAGAATAAATACCTCGGAAGGTCGTTTATACAGCCGAGCCAGGAGCTTAGAGAGCTTGCTGTCCATCTGAAGCTCAATGTTCTCAAGGAAAATGTAGCAGGCAAGCGCATTATTATGATAGACGATTCGATTGTTCGGGGAACTACGATGAAAAAGCTTGCTACAATGCTCCGCGATGCGGGCGCAAAGGAAGTGCATGTCAGGGTTTGTTCGCCGCCGGTGACAGATCCGTGTTATTTCGGAATAGATACACCAAGCAGGGAAAATCTGGTAGGTGCAAATTACACTGTTGATGAGATCTGCGAGATGATAGGCGCCGACAGTCTTTCGTACCTCAGCGCGGAGGGGCTTGTCGAGGCGATAGGGCTTGGAGCTGACAAAATTTGTAAGGGCTGTTTCAGCGGTGAATATCCGATGGAAGTTCCCGACAATATGGATAAATTTATTTTGGAGAAGTGCTGATGAGTGACTTTATTTCGTACAAAGATGCAGGCGTGGATGTGGCTGAGGGCGCGCGCGCTGTGGAGCTGATGAAAAAGGCGGTCAGGTCGACCTATACCGACGGCGTCATAGGGGATATAGGTTCGTTTGGAGGTATTTTCAGACTTGGCAGCTACAAAAAGCCGTGCCTTGTATCCGGAACCGACGGTGTCGGAACTAAGTTAAAGATAGCTTTTGCAATGGACAAACACGATACCGTGGGGATAGACCTCGTCGCGATGTCTGTGAACGACATACTCTGTCAGGGCGCTAAGCCGCTGTTTTTTCTGGATTATGTCGCGACCGGAAAGTTAAGTGCGGAAAAGGTCGCAAATATTGTATCCGGAGTTGCGGAGGGCTGCCGTCAGGGAGGCATGGCGCTACTTGGCGGAGAAACAGCGGAGATGGCGGGGTTTTATTCGGATGGCGAATACGATCTTGCCGGTTTTGCAGTAGGCGTGGTCGAGGAGGACGAGATCATAGACGGCAGAGATACTGCGGAGGGTGATATAATCATCGGGCTTCCGTCGTCGGGTATTCATTCAAACGGTTATTCGCTTGTGAGGAGGCTGTTTAGAGAGGATGAGTTCTCTGAATACTTCGAAGAGCTCGGATGCACGCTTGGTGAGGAGCTGCTGAAGCCGACCCGTATATATGTAGAAGCGGTGTCAAAGCTGCCGCGCGCGGCTATAAGGGGTATTGTCCATATGACTGGCGGCGGTTTTTATGAGAATATTCCGAGATGCATTCCGAAGGAATTTGGGGCAAAGATTAGTAAAGGCACTTGGCGGATTCCAGAGATTTTCAAAATAATGGAAGCTCGCGGCGTTGAGAATGACGAAATGTACCGAACTTTCAATATGGGTATCGGCATGATGCTCGTTGTTGCAAATGGCGAGGCTGATGCGGTCAGAGCGGCGCTCGCCGATGCAGGTGAGGAGTTCTTTGAGGTAGGCGAGATCCTTAGCCTGGAAAAACTGAGGGCAAAGGGGTTGCTCGAAGGAGAAAGGGTACTGCTTGCGTAGAATTTCGCTGTGCAATGCGGCGGCAGTGGATTGAGGGATCGTGAGCGGCTCGCAGGGCTTCGGCATTGCGGAGCTATGTAGGCGTACAAACTAAGCTTTGGATTTCCCGGCTGATTTTGTGTGTAGTGCGGAGGTGGCATGAATATAGCGGTATTTGTTTCCGGCAGGGGCAGCAATATGGAAGCGCTGCTCTCTGCTGCGGAGCGGGGCGAGATTTCTTCGAAGATCTCGCTTGTGTTTTCTGATAACGAGGAAAGCATGGCGCTCGAAACTGCGAGGTCGCAGGGTATTCCGGCAGTATTTGAGAGGCGGCCTGATGGAGCTTTTTTGTTGGAATTGCTGAAAAAATATGGAATCGAGGCGATTGTGCTTGCTGGCTACTTAAAAATGATACCGCCGGAGGTTGTGGAAAAGTATGACGGCAGGATAATAAACATTCATCCTTCGCTGCTTCCGCGCTTTGGCGGCAAGGGTTTCTACGGAATGAACGTACACAGGGCAGTGCTCGAAGATATGCTGTCGGAGATGCGCGAGTCAACTTCGGGCTTAGATTCGGGCGGAGGTTCGGCCTTGGGAGGCGGAGCGCATGCGGCGCCGTACTACAGCGGCGCGACGGTGCATTTCGTGGATTCGGAGTATGACAGGGGCGAGGTGCTGATACAGGCAAAGGTCGATATTTCGGATCTCGCGAGCGCCGAAGACATTGCGGCGCGTGTGCTGAGGCTGGAGCACAAAATAATTGTCGAGGGCGTGAGGCTGCTCGAAGAAAGGAGTATTTATGCGCAGGGCGCTGATTAGTTTATCTGATAAGAGCGGCGCGGTGGATTTTGCCCGCGGTCTTTCGGAGCTTGGGTTTGAGATATTGTCTACCGGCGGCACTCTGACAGTGCTCAGGGATGCCGGGCTGAGCGTGACGCCCGTAGATGAGGTGACGGGCTTTCCCGAATGTCTCGGTGGGCGCGTCAAGACATTGCATCCGCTGATACATGGCGGAATACTCGGTATTCGCGACGACGCGGACCACAGGAAACAGATGGAAAATCTGGGTATCAAATCCATTGACGTGGTTGCGGTGAATCTATATCCGTTTAAGAATACTGTGCTTTCGGGTGCGGATTTTGCTGAGGTCGTAGAGAATGTTGACATCGGCGGTCCGAGCATGGTGCGCTCTGCGGCGAAAAACCATCGCTTTGTATATGTGGTGACGGATGCGGCAGATTATGGCAGGGTGCTGGACTGCATACGCTCTGGGGAGGGCGCAGAGGCGGACGCGCTGCGCTTCGAGCTTGCAGCCAAGGCGTTTGAGCATACGGCAAACTATGATGCGATGATTTCGGGGTATTTTTGGGGGAGGCTCGAAGCGGAGGGCGGAGCGCAGCCGCGCGAAGCGCGGCGCACCATGACGCTTACTTTTGAAAAAGCGGCGGATATGCGCTATGGCGAAAATCCTCATCAGTCGGCAGCATACTATGTCGAGCCTTTTAGCAATGACGGAAGGTACAGGCAGCTCCACGGAAAGGAGATGAGTTATAATAATACTGCCGATCTCACCGCTGCAATAAATGGGGTGCTTCCGTTGAACTCTCCGGCCTGTTTTGCGGTTAAGCACGCGATGCCTTGCGGAGCTGCAGAGGGCAGCACCGTTTTAGAGGCATATCGTCTTGCCTACGAGTGTGACCCGCTTTCGATTTTTGGCGGTATCGTAGCGTTTAATGCCAGAGTTGATGTCGCAGCTGCAGAAAAACTTTCAGAAATTTTTTTAGAGGTCGTCGCAGCACCGGCTTTTGACGACGACGCTCTTGCTGTGCTTACAAAAAAGAAAAACATCAGAATTATTGAATATTCGGGCGTTTTAGAGTCTCCATCCTGCCTGCAATCTGGTTGCGACAATAAGACTGTGCAGAATTTGAAGTACGGCGTGTTTCAAAAAGTGCGCGGCGGGCTTTTATATCAGGATTTTGATGAGGTGCTTCCACTTGACGGCGCAAAGTGCGTAACCAAAAGGCAGCCGACTGAAAAAGAACTCAAAGATCTCGAATTTGCAATGAAAATATGTGCGAGCGCAAAATCCAATGCAATTGTCGCAGCAAAAGATGGCGCTTCAATCGGAATAGGTCAGGGACAGGTTTCGAGGGTATTTGCCGCTGAGATCGCCGTAAAAAATGCGGATACCATGCGTCAGCGAAGCATTTCTAAAAATGTCAGGACGGGTTGTGCGGTTCAAAGTGAGGATGCAGAGCGCGTTGAAGGCGACTTCGCCGTTCGTTCCCTTGAAGGCGATTCCGCAGTTCGTCCTCTGGATGGCGCGGTAATAGCCTCCGATGCCTTTTTTCCTTTCCGAGATGCTTTGGAAGTCTGTGTTGATGCCGGAATAACTGCGGTCGTGCAGCCGGGTGGTTCGGTCGGAGATGAAGATATAATCAGGCTTGCAGATGAACATGGCATAGCGATGCTGTTTACGGGCAGGCGCCATTTTAGGCATTGTTATTGATATTTCTAAAACTTAATTATAAGGAGGAATTATTATGAGGAAAAATAAAAAAGTTCTTATAATTGGCGGCGGCGGCAGAGAACACGCCATAGCGAAAAAACTTATGCACGAAGCCGAGATTTTCATTACTCCGGGAAACGCCGGCACTGCAGAGATAGGTAAAAATGTGGATTTATCTGTCGACAGTGAATACGGAAAACAAAATGTTCTTGATTTTGCAAAAAAAGAGGGAATTGATCTAATTGTAGTAGGACCAGAAAAATACTTGGAGATGGGCTACGTCGACTATCTCGAAGACGCAGGCATAAAGTGCTTCGGCACGCGCAAGAATGCTTCGCTGCTCGAAAGTTCAAAGGTTTTTGCAAAGGATTTTATGATGCGCCATAGGATTCCGACAGCAAAGTATGTTCAATGTTCTGACACAGCCGACGTGTTACGTGCGTGCTCAGGTTTCTCCTATCCGGTCGTGCTCAAAGCAGATGGACTCGCTGCGGGCAAGGGGGTTGTGATATGCGAGGATGAGGAAGATGTACTAACTGCTCTTCCAAAATTATTTCAAATATCGGGCAAGCTGATTGTAGAAGAGTTTATAAGCGGCACAGAGGCATCCATCCTCTGTCTTGTAGACGGCAGCACTGCGCTGACGCTCCAGCCCGCCCGCGACCACAAGCGTCTGCTTGATGAGGACAGGGGACCTAATACCGGCGGGATGGGCGCAGTTTCGGGGCGCAGTCTTCTTCCCGAGGCGGTGGCTGCGAATTTTAAGTCCGAGGTGCTTTCGCGTTTTCTCGAAGGCATACAAAAGGAAGGCATCGATTTTCGCGGTGTGCTCTTTGTCGGCATTATGTACAAACCTGACGGCTCGCTTTATGTGCTCGAATTCAATACTCGCTTTGGCGACCCGGAGACCGAGGTCGTGCTTCCGGGCGTAGTAGGTTCGCTTTACGAACTGCTCGAGGCCACCGCCGACGGAACGCTTTCGAATGCAAAGCTTTCGTTGTCGGACAGATCGTTCGCTGTGGTCGTGGTTGCCGCTGCGGAATATCCGTATTCTTCCACCACTCCGGTAGAAATATCTATCACAGGAGGGGCGGACATCCTTCACTGCGGCACCGCCCGCGATGCGGCGGGCGTCCTGATTGCTACAGGAGGCAGAGTGCTGGCATGTGTCGGTTCGGGAAGCGACATAAACGAGGCTGTTCGGGAAGCATACCGCCAGGTCGACAAAGTGCATTTCGAGGGAATGCAGTATCGTAAGGACATAGGCGTACTTAGAGGTTGATTATTTCTTTGGCGCAAAATAGATTAGCAAGTAATCGCGCGGAAAATTTATTTTGCAGCCCTGCTTGTTTTTGTGCGGAAGATGCCGCAAAATTTAAGTAAAAATTATATGGAGGTACTATGTTTAGAGAAATGCGAAGAAAAAAACAGCAGCTTTCCGAAAAAGAAACATTGGAAATACTTAATCGCGGAACATCGGGCGTGCTTGCGCTGCACGGCGACGACGGCTATCCGTATGCAGTGCCGATAAGCTATGTCTACAGTGGTTCTAAGCTTTATTTTCATTCGGCTAAGGCGGGGCACAAGATAGATGC
>JBHAZV010000010.1:0-8389 GCA_041781135.1 Acidaminobacteraceae bacterium | reverse complement strand
GAGCGGATAAAGCAAGGGGGATTTTATGAAGAGAAGGTATGTTTTAGGTATAGTTTTTGTTTGTATACTTGTGATCGCAATGTTTGCGATGGCGGGCTGCGGTTCGGGCGAGGGTCAATCGGAGAACGGCGGCGCATCGGGTTCGGGCACGAGCAGCGCGTCGGGGTCAGGCGGCAAAGTTTTGGAGGAGAAGACATTCAAAATAGAGGAAGATCAATTGGTTGCAGCCTTGGGCGACGGAGCTGCGGTGGATTTTGGCTGTTTGCTTAATCCCGGAGATGAACTCACGATAAAAAAAGTCGAAGCAGCTCATCCCGACAGCGATGTCGAAATATATGCGTATGATTTTACGCTTTCCTCAGGCCAGCCGGAGGGGGTGCTCGAGCTAATTATTCCATATGACGAATCGGGTATTGCAGGCGAGGAGGAGCATCTTTCGGTCTGCGGCAAATATTTTAATGAGCAGAGCGGCGAATGGGAGGATGTTCATTACTTTGCGGATACAACGGCAAATAAGGTCCACATACTCACAGACCATCTTTCGAAATTCGGCGTTTTTAAGATAAAAAATCCGGGAAAACGCGATGAATACGTATCTGGCATAAATTCGTTTGTCAGTTATGTCGATACACCTGATGCGGAGAAAATCCTAAAGATATACGCACAGCGAGAACCTGGCTGGATGGAGGATTTAGTCGGCGCTTATCTTGGCGCTACGGGAACGTATGATTATTATGTAGCATCAAATCTCTCGACATTGCTGTCGCTCGGAGGCAAGTATGATGCACTTGTATCAAAATCGTTTCAGGACGGGATGACGAATCTGAGCATAGGAACTGCGACTCTCCAGCTGGCATATGATGCGTATACCAACGGTATTGCCAGTAAGCAGACATTTAAGAGTTCACTGGAACTGCTGACAACCATAGTAATCAGCAAGGCGTCACCGAATATTCAGCTGGCATTTGTTGCAATAGGAGTTGCTCAGATGGCGATAAACGATGTCATGACATATGCTATAGAAACGAAGTACGAAAGCACAAAAAATATGTATGATGCGTATTATCGCAGGCCGGAAAATAAGAGAACAGCAGCACAGTGGAGACAGATTTTCGAGAAGATATACAAGGAAAATTTATTGACTCCAGAAAAGGCGCTGGCGGAAATGTATCAAGAGATAGACGATTATGTTTATAAATTCTGGGAAGTAGCTGCAACAGACTGGGATTCGTGGATAGATGCCTACGACAAAAATGCGACAATGGCAAAGTATCCGTGGCCGGTTCGTTCGGATCAGATAAAGATTTCGAATAATCACAAGTCAGAGCTGTATGTATATTTACAGCCAGTGTTTAGAATAATCAGCAGGGAGATGTACTATGCCTGCATGGACGAACGCGATAAGCATAATAAAAGGGTAGCAGAGGTTCTAAATGAAGTTTACACTCTGCATATAAGCGAAGATGAGCATGACGGCGAATCACAGTGGGCAGGAGCGATAGTAAGGCTCACGCCGGTGTCGGAAAATACCAGTCAGTCAGATTGGACGATTCGTCTCGATAAAAACGGGGCAGGCACAATGACATTTACGCTTCAGGCACATATGACGGCGGACTTCCCGACTCATTTGGAGGTATATAAGACAGAAGAAGATCTGAAATCCGGCAAGATAGGTTACGAAAAAGATCTCGAAACTATCGCACAAACTGACATAAATGTCGTGCTGCCGGTCGAAAAGGACGAACCTGTAGATATTATCGGGCATTATACAGGCACTTTGAAAAGCTTAAATTCGGGTGAAAGTTTCGCTATAGTTATAGATGTTTCGTTGGAAGAGAAGTACAGTGACGGCGGTATGTATATAATTGCCTTTAAGAGAGTTGAGGACGGCGTTTTTTATACAAACAACAGTTATTTTGTCAGAGCTGCCACCGGTGAAGCAAATATTGCTGGGATGAAGTTCTTTTTTTCAAAGGACGGAAAGTCTATAAGCATCGAGATGGTGGATCCAAGCGGCAAAGTCTGGGCTAAGGTTTCAGCTGAAAAATCCGAGTAAAAATAGGTTGAGTTTCGTCCTGATTTCTGCTCCGGGTGTGCAAATGGCAATCGGGTTAATGTATAAATAAAGCGCGGGACGAAAATAAATGTGAGGGAGGAGTATTGTTAAAAAATCAAAACAACTTCTACATAGTAGACGCTTTTTCTGAGGAGCTTTTCGGCGGAAATCCGGCGGGCATTGTGATACTTCCGAGCGATTCGGACTTTCCTGATGATATTCGGATGCTGCGCGTTGCAGCCGAGCTTCGGTATTCCGAGACGGCTTTTGTCAGGCAACTGGGCGAAAGCCGTTTCCATACGAGATATTTTACGCCTGCTGCCGAAGTTGAACTATGTGGTCATGCTACTGTCGGAGCTTTTCATGTGCTGCGAGAAATCGGGCTTGTAAATCCGGGCGAGGTATGCATAAATCGCACTGCCGCCGGAGAACTTCGAGTGGAAATCGGCGACAAAATGATATTGATGGATATGGCTTCTCCTGAACTCATGGGTGAGTTCGAAAGTAGCGAAGTCGACGAACTTTGCTCCATTATGGGCTGCGAACCGAGAGCAGCCGTAAATTTGCAGGAGAAAAATTTTGAAAATTTTGCCGATGCCTGTGCTGGTAATTTACGGCGTTCTGCAGCGGAATTAGCGCCGCGCAAAGTTTCGACGGGGCTTCCTGATATTATTTTTGGAGTAACGGATAAAGCGGCTCTGGCATCGCTTTCGCCTGATTACCTTGCATTAGCTGCTTTTTCGGAGCGGTTTGGCGCAGTCGGCGTCCACGCCTTTTCATACAGCGATAATGAGGATGTATTTTTGGCGAGGAATTTTGCGCCGCTTTACGGTATAGACGAGGAAGCTGCCACCGGAACTGCAAATGCGGCGCTGCTGTACTATCTCTATAAAAACGGCGCAGCAATAAGCGATCGGGTTTATACAGTGATTCAAGGCGCAGAAATGCACCGTCCGTCGAAAGTGCATGTCAAAATCGAAATACCCAATAAAAAAGCGCCGGACGACCTTGTAATAAAGGTCGGCGGCGGCGCTGTCACTCTTGCGAGCGGAATAATAAATATATAGTTGGCGAGGATGAAACGAAAGTTCAGACCGGCGATAAAGTCCCGAGAATTATTTTTGTATAAAAACACCTTAAAATCTCGGGAATATTGAGTTTAGTCAGTGTAATCAACTGTGCGGGGGTTTTCGCTGCCAAAGAACATACCGACATTTCCTTAACAACTCAATCGAATATTTATGATATGATAATCTTGCAGAGATGTATGTGAATAATTGAGAGGAGGTGCGGTTATGAAGAACAAGTTATGGAAGTTGTTTGTGCTGCTAATAGTTTTGTCGGTGTTGATGTTTTCGTTTATGTTTGCTGAAAATATTGAACAAAAGGCATGCTTGTATAAAATTAACTCATCTTCTAAAGAATGGCGCACATTTACAACCAAGGCAGAAATGATTTCGGTTACGCGATTATCGGAAGAAGTGCTACAGTCATTGAGTACAGTAGAGCTTTTAGAAGCGGTCTTTGATTATCCTATGTCAATAGATATGTTATTATACAATACAAGTATAGAAGGTGTAGAAGCACTTAGGGAGCACTGTCAAGCTTTGGATAGGTTTTTAGAAAAGAGCGACGCTTTATCTGTGGCAGACAACTATGTAAATGATGAGAACGATGTCGGTATACGAATGAAACTTAACGCTATTAAAGAGTATTTAGGTTCTGTGGAGAAATAAGACACCATCTGACCGTGTGGTGGTATACACACCTAACGGTGTACTGTTTCGGTGTTGGTTCTGCCGGAGTTAGGGCGGGATGATATTAATCACTTAAATGTACAGAAGTGCATGTCAAAATCGAAATACCAAATAAAAAAGCGCCGGACGACCTTGTAATAAAGGTCGGCGGCGGCGCTGTCACTCTTGCGAGCGGAATAATAAATATTTAGTTGGCGAGGATGAAAGAGCCTATTGCCTCTTCGGATTTGCGGGCAAGTTCTGCGACTTTTCTGCCGGAGTCTGCTATCTCTTCGATTGTTCGCGCCTGTTCGCTTATTGTCGCAGATACTTCCTCTGAGCTTGCGGCTGTCTCCTCTGAGATTGCCGAAAGGTTTTGCATTATGTTCAGTATTTCCTTGCGTTTTATTTCGATGCTGCCTTGGCTTTTTAGAATTTCGGCTATGTAGTCGCTCGCTTTTTGTATTGCGTCAGATATGTCGATAAAATTCGAATATGTCGATTTTGCACTGCTCGTCTGCACTTCAACAATATTGTTTGCTTCGCTCATATTTTTCATGACGTCGTCGAAGCTCTTTGTAAGACCGGCGACCACGTCTTTGATATCCGAAGTGAATTTGCTTGAATCCTCGGCAAGCTTGCGTATCTCCTCCGCAACCACCGCGAAACCGCGTCCGGCGTCGCCGGCGCGCGCTGCTTCTATAGCGGCATTCAGGGCGAGCAGGTTGGTCTGATCCGAAATTTGGGTAATCATCTCGGTGGCATTGGAAATATTCATAATACTTTGTTCGGTGGTTCTGAGGATCTTTGTTACTTTGACTGCCGCAATTGCGCTTTCATCGCTCGCCTTTGAAAGAGTATTTACGCTTTCCAGACCTTCGTTTTTCTTTTGGTGGACTATTTCGGTGGCGCTTTGCAGCTCATGGACAAGCCGCGTATTTGCTTCTAAGAGCTTGCTTATATTCTCGGCAGCATCTACTCCGTTTTCTATATTGCTTGCCTGATCTGTGGCGGCTCTTGCCATATCCTCCGCAGTTTTTGCGATATCTACCGCTCCCTTTGCGGCTTCCTCCGCAGAGATTAGCAAATCGCGCGCATTGCTCGAAACATCCTGCACGGTGGCCTGAGTTTCGAGCAGAGTATTTCTGACTACCGTGTCCGAAGCGTTAAACGCGCGAATGAGCTGCCCCAATTCGTCGCCGCGTTCAAAAACCTTGCGCCTTTCCTCGGTTATAGTTACAGGCGAAAAGTCCTTTTCTGACTGAGAGTCGATCATGCTCTGTATCATTTTTAGAGGCTTGCTTATCAGAGTGTAGTGGACGAATAAGGCTGCCATAAGAATTGCAAATCCGGCTGCGCAAAGCGAGGCAATAATCGCAAAATCTGCAGATTCCCGCGAAAGCAGTGCAATTGCAACGAATACTGCCGCCATTGGTAGAACTATTCCAAAAATTAGTCTGCTTTTGATTTTCATAAGCATCTCCCTTAGTTATTAACCCTGATTATATCTCGCTTGGCGGGCATTGTAAATAAAAAGGCGGCAATTTGGAGCAGAAGATTTGTAAAATTTACTAATTTATACTTGACTTACACGCTCTTATTATGCATTATAAAAGCGTAATATTTAATGAGGTGCAATTTATGAAAATTAAGAATGTTTTGTACACGATTGTGGTAGCAATCGTAGTGCTCGCAGCGGTAGTTGTAGGGTTGCTTTTTGTTTTTCAAAAAACTCTTTCCAGTGAGAGGCAGTTAAAAGACGATCAGCTCGAATACTATAAACTGAGCGTAAGTCTTGAGTCTGCAAGTGATTATCTCACCAATCAGGCAAGAAGCTATGTCCAGTTTGGAGAGAAAAAATACTATGATAATTATTGGAAAGAAGTGAATGAGACAAAAACCAGGGAAAAGGTCGTAGAAAGACTTGTCGAGATGGGTGTGGATAGTTACTACACAAATTTAATAGAAAAAGCAAAAGCGGAATCTGCAGAGCTCGTCACTACCGAGGAACAGGCGATGTCGGCTGTGAGCGAAGGCAGGTTCGAAGATGCAAGAAAACTGATGTTCAGCCAGGAATACGAGGATGCAAAGGACAGGATATTCGGTTATACGCATCAGTTCGCGGTTGAGATCAACAAGCTTGGCGAAGAGCAGACGGCTAAGTCGCTGAATATGACCAATACTCTGATGACCGCGCTCGTTATCGGTATTGCTTTTTATACAGTGGTTGTGATTGCAGCGTTTTTCTGGATCACTGTCAAGGTTAAAAAATTGGCGGCTATGCAGCAGCATATGAACATGATTACAGAAGCAAACGATCTTACGCAGAGGATCGATTTGGACAGCAACGATGAAATTGGCTATATATCCAGAAGCTTCAACAGCCTTATTGACAAAATACACAGTATTATAGTCGAGTGCGCGGGGATTTCCGAGGTTCTTATGGGCAGAACAAGGGAGTTTAACGATATAACTCAGACATTTACAAATAATTTTGAGGATGTATCCGCGGCGATAGATCAGTTGGCACATTCTTCTACAGATCAGGCTCAGAATGTCGAGGGCAGCGCTGTGAGCGTCAGCGATATGACAAGGCAGATCGATGAGACAAAGAAGCGTATCGGCGAACTCAGCGAAGCCGTGGGAAGGATAGATCGCAGAAAGGACGAGGGCGTAGAGATTATAGCCGGGCTCGAAAGGAAGAGCACATACAATAAAGAAGCCGCAGAGAAGATATATGACATACTTGTGCAGAATAATGCGATCGCGGCACAGATAGACAAGGCGAGCCAAATGATACAGAACATATCGGATCAGACCAATCTGCTTGCGCTTAATGCTGCTATAGAGGCGGCGCGCGCCGGCGATGCGGGCCGCGGATTTGCCGTGGTTGCGGAGGAAATCCGCAAGTTGGCGGAGGACTCGAGCAGGTTTACCGACGAGATCAAGTCTGTAATTATGACGCTCACCAACAGCGCGTCTGAATCCATGGAAATGATAACAAATGTCAAAAATTCGGTTGTCGAGGAACACGCGTCTGTGCTTGAAACAAAGGATAGATTCGACAAAATAGCCGTAGAGATCATTGGTACAAAGAAGTTTATTCTATCGCTCAGCGAGACCGGAGTAATTCTGGAAAAACGAAGCAATGAGCTGCTTGGAATCGCGAACAATCTTACTGCGATAGCGCAGGAGAATGCGGCTACATCAGAGGAAGTAGCGGCTTCCGCACACGAAGGCAACGAAGCGGCGCTCAAGCTTGGCGAAGAATCCCAGGCGATGCGCAGCGACCTTGAATCGCTGAATAATGCTATAAATCAGTTTAAGTATTAAGAGGTTTATGATGTACCCGCGCTTGATTGTAGATCTCAATAAACTGAAATGGAATTTTGACGTGCTTGCAAAGCGGCTGAAAGACTTTGGTATTGCTGTTATGGCCGTCACCAAGGGGATTGGCGCGGATCAGCGTGTTGTGGAGCTTGCCGTCAACCATCCGGATATTGCGTTTCTTGCCGATTCGCGCATAAGCAATCTGAAAAAATATGCAGAAACCGCAAGGCGCAGCGGCAAACAGACGGTTTTGCTGAGGCTTCCTATGCACACCGAGGTTTCGGATGTTGTCAGGTATGCCGATATAAGCCTTAATTCCGAGCTTTCTACTGTTCGCATGCTTAATGCAGCGGCAGAATCTCAGGGTACGCGCCATAAGGTTGTGCTTATGCTGGATATGGGCGATCTGCGCGAGGGCATGATATTCACTGATGAGCGGGCGATTTTCGAACTTTGCCGCAATGTGCTTGCGCTGCCCAATATTGAACTCCACGGCGTCGGCGTGAATCTCACATGTTATGGCGGTGTCATACCGAGCGATCAAAATCTTGGTACTTTCTGCAAAATTGCCGAGAGGATAGAGGCAAAATTCGGCATAAGACTAAATCTTGTGTCAGGCGGCAATTCGTCTTCGATCCCGCTTGCGCTCAGTGGAAAAATGCCCAAAAAAGTCAATAACCTGCGCCTCGGCGAGGCGCTATTGCTTGGCAAGGAAACTGCGTACGGCGGAGCGATCGAAGGTTGCTTTTGCGATGCGGTGCAGCTGGAAGCGCAGATTGTGGAGTTAAAAATAAAGCCGTCTGTGCCAATCGGAGATATCGGGCTCGACGCCTTTGGTGAGAAACCGGCTTTTACCGACAAGGGCGAAATTGCGCGCGCGATTGTGGCAATAGGCAGGCAGGACACCAATATCGACGGTCTTGTGCCCGCAGACTGCGGGATAACAGTGCTCGGCGCATCGTCAGACCACACCATCCTCGACATAACGGGCTCGGAAAACGATTATTCTGTGGGAGATACGGTCAGATTCGGATTGACATATGGTGCAATGCTAGGCGCGGCAGTGAGCAGTTATGTAGAAAAAGTCTATATATGATGTAATTTTTGCAAATTAGCCACATTGCAAGTATGTAGTTATAAGTTGCGACTCAAATGCAATCGTTTTTGATTCATTTCTGATGTCTGCGAACAGGTCGTGTTTTTGTGTGTTGACAAATATCGTGTAGACTGTTATAATATCATGGTGTTTTTACAAGGCTGCGGATTT
>JBHAZV010000009.1:0-7338 GCA_041781135.1 Acidaminobacteraceae bacterium | reverse complement strand
TGTTTTTGCAGAAGCACCGACAAGCGTTATACCAAGACTGCTGGAGCTTAACGAGCAGGAACTTTTGGAAACAGGCTTTACCGTGGCGCACGCAGAGGGTCTGCTGAGGCGTTTTAAGTACCTTGAAGAATTGGTTAAAAGGGTGTACGGTGATTGATGACAATCAATCAAATAATTATATTTACAAAATTTACGAATTAAAAATAAATCCTTTAAGTTCCTCAAAGCCTCCGCACGGATAATTGGATAAATCCTTGCCCTCTCGCTCTATAAGGCAATCCGTCAGCAAAAAGACCTTTACTCCAACCTTTTCCGCTGCGGCATCTTCTACCATATCGTTGCCCACCATAAGACACTCGTGTGGTTCAGCGCCGATTTTCCGGAGTATCTCTGCATAGTATCCTGCGCTCGGCTTGCAATAACAAGAATTCTCGTAAGATGTTATATAATCGAAATCGTTTGGATCAAGCCCCGCCCACTCCATGCGCTGCTTCTGCGCAGTCATTGGAAACACAGGATTAGATGCAAGTACCAATCTATATCCCGCGCATCTCAAGGCGGCCACAAGTTCTGCTGCGGCGTTGTTATAACCGCATCCTGCCTTTACGGCGCAAAAATGCCTGTCATAGAACTCCACCAGGCGTTCTGCATCACTCTGCGCTTCATCTCCAAAACTCTGCCTGTACAGCTTCCAGAATACTTCCTCATTTGTAGCAGAGCCGTCGTTTCGCACCATTGCATCTGTTCCTGCCCATACCACCTTTACCAAAAGCTCTGGGCTTCTAATATCCCTCATAAAATCGGTCAGCGCGCCGAAATATGCCCTTATAAATGCCTCCTGCTCCATCGGAAGAAGGCTGCCGTCCAAATCAAATAAAATCGTTTTTACCATAATCGTGTATTTTTGTTAATTGCTCCGAATACAGCGCTTAGATTTTAGCTGCAGTCATGCAAGTATCCCCTCTTTGAATATTTTTCTCACAGTATCTTCGACAATCTTTAGCTTTTCCTCACATCAATCATCTTCCGCAAACACTTTAAGACCATCGGATATTCCTGCAACCGCTAATTTGCTGTCCAACCGCCGTCAATCGGCAGCGAAATGCCTGTAATACTTTCGGCAGCATCGCTGCAAAGGAAATTGAACACTTCTGAAATAGTCTCCGGCTTTAGCATTTTCTTTATAGACGCCTTTGCCAGCATTATATCAGAGACAACGCGCTCTTCGCTTATACCGTGCGCCTTTGCCTGAGAAGCTATTTGCCCCTCGACAAGCGGAGTATGAACATATGCCGGACAAATGCAGTTTACGGTGATCCCATAAGGCCCCCCCTCTAATGCGGCAGTCTTGGTCATACCGTAAAGACCGTGTTTTGCCGATACATAGCACGATTTGAATTCAGATGCGACAAGTCCGTGAATCGAACTTAAATTGATTATCCTGCCCCATCCGTTAGCCTTCATGGAATCCCAGCAATACTTTGTCAGCAGAAACGGCGCAGTGAGCATCAGCCTTATCATAAAATCCCATTTGTCCTCCGGGAATTCCTCTATTGGCGAAACATGCTGTACTCCGGCAATATTTCCGAGTATATCGACCCTTCCGTACTTTTGCAGCGCAAAATCGACTATTGCTCGGCAACCCTCACGGCTGCTCAAATCCACCGCAAGCCCATCGCAGCCGAGCTTGCTGCATGCTGAAGCGATTCCTTCGCTGTTAATATCCGCTATAACTACCTTTACACCGGCATCGGCGAGCCCCTTTGCCACAGCGTAGCCTATACCGCTCGCTCCCCCGGTTATTAATGCAACCTTGTCTTTTAACATACCACTCTCCGTTTTTACGCTGATATCCATTATAGCACTATCATAAAATATTTTCACAAGATTTAAGCGTACATAATGCACACTCAAAAATTAAAAGCCCCCAAAAGTATTGACACACATCTTTGCCGGGTTTAGAATGTGAAACGAAAAGAATATCGCTTTTGCGTCCTCGCACTACGGTGGTGCGGGGTTAAAATGGAATCCTGTTAAAGTCAGGAACGGTCCCGCCGCTGTAAATGCTTAGGAACTCTCAAAATATCACTGAGTAATATCGGGAAGATGAGATTACCGCTCGAAGCATAAGTCAGAAGACATGCGCAAATGCAATGGTGTAACGCGCCTCGTGGGTTAGGCGGCCAAAGAATACTGATATAACAGCAAAAAACGGGCTGTTATGGTGTTTTGTGTTCAAAACATCATAGCAGCTTTTTATATTCTCTGTTTTCGTGTTCTTTAAGGCGCGTTCCGAAAGGAGGAATCTTGAAAACATAGCGCACAAAAACGCACTTACCTTTAACCATAAATACTCGCTGATAAGCTAACTATCTATTAATGAACAAAGGATGGAAACATGAAAAAAACAATTTTGAAAATACTTAACTTGGCAATAATAGCCGCAATTTTGATCTCTCTGGCAGCATGCGAAAATTCATCAACCACAAGCAGTTCGCAGGCCGCTGTGACAACAGGAACAGAAGCGAGCACGGAAACAAGCAGTGTCAGCACCAGCGCTTCAAATGAAGCGTCCAATTCCGAAAATCAGCACTACCCTGTCACAATAGAAACTTATAAATATTCCAAGGAGCCTATCACAATAACATTCAAAAAAGCTCCGGAACGAGTTTATGCCGTAAATCCTACCTCAGTTGAAAATATGATTGCCCTCGGACTCGAAGACAAAATCGCAAAAATTTCTCTTGGAAGCAGAGACAGACTGACAGATGCTGGAAAAGCGCTCTACGATAAACTTGGCGGACAACAGCCGACTCTTACTAAAGAAGAAGTTCTCGGCAGCGACATAGACTTTATTTTAGGCTGGTACAGTACTTTCAGCGAAAAAAATCTCGGTGAAGTGGATTTCTGGCACGAAAAGGGGATCAATACCTATATCGCTCTCAACAGCAGCATAAAAAAGCCAGCTCCAAACACTCTGGAAGATGAATATGAAGACATCAGAAACCTCGGAAAAATCTTTAATGTAGAAGAAAGAGCAGAACAGATCATCAAAGAGATGGACGCAAAAATAGCCGCTGTCCAAAAACTCGTAGAGAAAAAAGGCAAGACAAGGGTACTTGTGCTTGAAGTCGAAAAAGACAATCAAATAAGACTTTATGGTCCTGAAACCATTGGGGGCGTTATAGCAGAGAAAGTCGGTGCCGATCTGCTCACCAACGAACCGCGTATAAATGGCGAACAGCTGATAGAGCTGAACCCGGATGTAATTTTCTCTGTGTATTTCGGACCGGATACTTCCATCACTCAGGAGGACTGCATAAAACTGCTCGTCGAAAACCCTGCGTACAAAAATATATCGGCTGTTGCCTCCGGCAAGGTTTACCCAATAACTCTGTCATTTACCTATGCAACAGGAGTAAGAACTTCTGAAGCCATAGAATACATGTCAAAAATACTGCATCCTGAACTCGATAATTAATAAAGAGGTAGACAATGCCTAAAAAAAGACTAAAACTGCATACTCTGGGCGCAATTACAATTATTCTGATAGTCGGAATTGCAGCGTCCTTGGTGTTGGCAGTCCTCGTAGGTTCTGTGGACATTACTGCAAAAGACGTCTACAACATAATCCTGCACAAAGTGTTTGGAACGCCTGTAGACACCTCAGTCACGCCGGCTCAAATAGACATCGTGTGGGAATTGCGGCTGCCAAGGCTTGTGATGGCAGTGCTTGTAGGCGCGGCACTCGCTCTTTCAGGCACAGTAATGCAGGCAATCGTAAAAAATCCGCTCGCAGATCCGTATATTCTCGGCATTTCCTCGGGGGCGTCGCTCGGCGCCACCCTTGGAATTGTTCTGAATTTTGGAAAGGGAATTTCTCCCAATTTCATCTCAATAGCAGCTTTTTGCGGCGCACTCGGAACTTCTCTTTTAGTGCTTGCCGTTTCCGGGCTCAGAGGAAGATCAAACGCAGTCAAGCTGCTGCTTGCCGGACTTGCTATTGCTTCTCTTTGCTCCGCGCTTACAAGTTTTATAATATGGATCAGCCATTCTCCGTCGGAGGCCTCACAAAGAGTAAGTTTTTGGCTGGTGGGCAGCCTCGAACCATCTAAATGGAGCCATATCAGTTTTATGGCACCCATTGTTCTGCTGATATATCTGTTTTTTATCACACAATACCGAACACTCAACCTTATGCTGCTCGGCGACGATGTCGCAATCACCCTCGGAAAGGATCTGCACTGGTACAGGATAGCTTATCTTGTGCTTGTGTCTGCGCTGATCGGAATCGTTGTTTCAATTTGCGGGATCATCGGCTTTGTCGGACTGATAATCCCCCACATAATCCGCTCCATCTTTGGCACAGATCACAGAAGTCTTGTAACAATTGTGGTGATGGCAAGTTCAATTTTTATGATTTGGATGGACGTACTAAGCCGAATAATAAGAAAGGGCAGCCAATTCCCAATAGGAGTGGTCATATCGCTGATTGGCGCGCCGCTGTTTATTTACTTGCTTATAAGCAAAAAATATGGATTTGGAGGTAAATCGTGAATATAAAAGTCAGCGATCTCGAGCTTGCCTTTGGCGATGCTAAAATTCTGCAAAAAATATCCATGATAATTCCATCAAAAAAAAGCATTGGCATCATCGGTCCGAACGGAAGCGGAAAAAGCACCTTGCTAAAATGCATATACAGGGTACTCAAGGCGCAAAATGGAAAAGTATATATCGATAATGCCGAACTTGAGAGTATTTCGGTGCGTGAAACTGCCAAAAAAATGGCAGTAGTCGCACAGCACAATGAACAAAACTTTGATTTTTCAGTAATGGAAATGGTCCTGATGGGCAGGTCTCCGCACAAAAAATTTCTTGAAAGGGACACTGCAAAGGATTTTGAAATTGCCGTAAGTGCGCTCGAAAAAGTCGGAATGCAGGATTTTGCGGAAAGAGGCTACAACAGCCTTTCCGGGGGAGAAAAACAGAGAATCATCCTCGCGAGAGCGCTTGCGCAAAACACAGAATGCCTGATACTCGACGAGCCGACCAATCATCTTGACATAAGGTATCAACTGCAATTCATGGAAATTGCAAAAAATCTGAAAATTACGCTCGTATCTGCAATACACGACTTAAATATCGCCGCAATGTACTGCGACTACCTGTTTGCGCTAAAAGACGGGAAAGTATTTGCCCACGGCAGTCCACAGGAAGTTGTGACCGAAAAAATTATAGAAGAGCTGTACGGAGTGAAATCCAAAATTATGAATATCGATAACTCGATATGGGTGCGTTACACAGATTTAATTGAAGCATAGACGTTGCATCATTATTATTTTCTCGGTGCTTAAGCCGCTGCGTTTAAGCCGCCGAGAAAATATTAACAAAATTTAATCCGAGAAATCCACATCGCGCGAGATATAAAAAATATAATCCGGATATAAACTCTCCATTTCATCATAAAGTCGTTTTAATCCCTCCGCCGGCTCGATATCAAAACTCATCACGACGTCAAACCAGATTTCTCTCTTTTCGATATCCAGATAAAAGCCATGCAGCTCCATAACCCAGCTATGCTGCAGAACTTTATTCCTGATGCCGTCAATCATCTTCGTATCGCCCAATACAGCGCTCGCAGTATTGTAAGAATGAACCCCAACACCGGCGAGCACAACGCCCGTTTCATCATAAACCTTGGATTTGACCCTCCGTGTGAGCAAATCGACCTCTCTTACAGTCATATTGTCGGGGAGCTCAAGATGCACCGAAGCAAAATCCCTGCCTGGGCCATAATTGTACATTATTAGGTCATAAACACCTTTAACACGCGGCTCTGCACCAAGAATTTCCTTTATTCTTGAGCTGATTTTGCTGTCCGCCCGCATACCGAGTATTTCATTAAGGGTGACAATAATCATAGCGATGCCAGACTTTATAATAAAGCCGGAAATAACGGCTCCCACGTAAGCCTCCAGTGAAATGCCGCTTATCAGAAAAAGTATTGCCGAAACAAGAACCGATGCCGAAAGGACAGCATCGAACATTGCATCAGAACCCGATGCAATCAGCGAACCGGAACTGACCTTTTTCCCCTGCGCCTTAACATAATTTCCGAGCCAAATTTTTACAACGACAGCAACAGCAATTATCACAAGAGAAACTACGCTGTAATTGGCTTTTTCAGGATGTATAATCTTCCTTACCGATTCCACGGCGGAGGTTATTCCGGCATACAGCACAATACCCGAAACTATCGTAGCGCTTAAATATTCGATCCTTCCATGACCAAACGGATGCTCCTTGTCGGGTCTCTTCCTTGCCATTTTTGTGCCGATTATCGTTATGACAGATGACAAAACGTCCGAAAGATTATTTACCGCATCAAGAATAACGGCTATGGAATTGGATATAAATCCCACAGCCATCTTGAAAAATACCAAAAGAATATTCATGATGATTCCAACTGCGCTGGTTTTAACTATTACCTTATCCCGATTGTCCATTTTAACACCACTGCAACTTTACACCATTATCCGAGATTTTTCAATGCAAAGAGTGTAATTTTGACAAAAAATCAATTACTTGGCTTTTCCAGCGAAATAATGTAATATTCCTCGCCTTTTCTGGCATATGAATGAGTTCCGCCAAACGGCATTATAAAATCATATTCAGCGGCTAACAGCACATTGCCTTCTCGGTCGACAATTCCCTGTTTTCCCGAGTATTCCATTATGGCATATTCACCGATATACTCATGAATTGCGTCTATTCCGGACCTGCTGCCATCTATTTCCAATAATGTCTCAAAATCCGCGTTAAGTATTCTGATTTTTGAATCGGCAAAATTTACTGCAAAACCGCGCTCATCGTATGGATTTATGACATTTAGATTTATCGCCTCAGAAAACATATCGGTGATATCTTTAACGATCTCGCCCTCTGTATCTATCGCGCACAATCGCGAATCCAGAGTAACTGCAATCCCGTACTTTCCGACAAACGGAGCGCAGTTTTTGAAAATCGGCTCTGTCACAAATTCAAAGGTATTGTAATCCATAAGACCGCAAAGCTCCGAGCCTTCATCTTCTCCGGAGGTCAAGTAAACAGCGCGCTTCGCGCCTTCGCGATAATCTATCCACCGTGCGTCGCGACTCTTTATTTGGAAGTCTGTTCCAACATATACAGCGTAGGCCTGAGAAACGGAATCATTTGGAATCAGAGTAATCCTCGAACGACCATCTATAAACTCTGTGGGACCGATAAATTTGCGGCCTTCTATCTCGGTGCAAATCAGATCACCGTTTGTCGTAAACACATATGAACCGGAATCCCTAT
>JBHAZV010000008.1:0-29763 GCA_041781135.1 Acidaminobacteraceae bacterium | reverse complement strand
GAAAGAAAGTTCTTTTTTGAATCCTTGCAGGAGCTGAAAAGATCTACGAACACCGAATCCTTGTAATTTCTTTTATGTCGTTTCATCCGACCTCCTGGGATATTTTACCACAAGAGGAACAATATGTCAATATATCCCAGGGAATTTATGGAATAAACTTCTGCCCTTTTCTGTGATGATTATACCTGAAATAGCGGCTTTTCGCAAGATGCTTGTGCAGTAGCGCGCTAAATAATAGCAAGCAATATATTGTTTTTTCGCGCATGCCATACTTGGGTGAATCGGCTCATTCTTGCCGAAATTTATAATTTAGTGTAATACCGCAAGTTTGCCACGCGCCTCGCAAAGCGGTTGTCGCAGCGAAATTTTGTTTGAAATCTTCAGGAAAAACACTTGCTCCAGCTCTAATGAATTTTACCGTTTCAAAGCTTTTGTTATGGCTCGCGCCTTATGACAACATGGGCGTTCAATTGTTATTGGAGCGTTAAATGATGGCAAAATCTCGCCCCGCTGTACTCAATTCGTCACACTCCTACGACGCCTCACACACAGTGTTTTGGCAAAATATAAATCAAAAACACCAGCCCTATTTGACATGAAATTTAAAATCAAAAGCCCGTGTTCCATTTGCCCAAGAACGGCATACAGCATAGCATTCCCAAAAAACGATGTTTAAGCAGTTGACAAATATTCTAATGCGATTATAATATAATGAGGTTAGCGAGCGCTAACTGTTTTGAGGTGAACGCCGTAACGGCGATTAGGAGGAAAGATGATGCCGCTCACGCTTGCAGCAATAGGAGAGGATAATATAATCAAAAAAGTCGGCGGTAGCCAGGATGTAAAAAATCATCTTGAAAATTTGGGTTTTGTCGTTGGCGGAGCGGTCACAGTGATAAGCACGCTTAACGGCAATGTCATTGTGAGGGTCAAGGAATCGCGCATCGCAATAAGCAAGGAAATGGCGCAGAAGATAATGATCTGATCTTACATAATTCATTAAGGAGGAGATATGAAGACACTTAGAGTCGCGCAGATCGGCGACACCGTAAAGGTTGTAAGACTCCATGGCGAAGGGGCTGTTAAACGCCGGATAATGGACATGGGTATTACAAAGGGAGCAGAAGTGCGCGTTTGTAAGGTGGCACCGCTTGGAGATCCGATAGAGGTGACGGTGCGAGGTTATCAGCTCTCCATTCGCAAGGCGGATGCTGAGATGGTTGAAGTAGAGTAGTTTAGTGTTGAGGGGGAGAAATCCCCGATTTGTTTGATTATCAGTTAGCATAGGCTAACAGAAGTGAGGAGAGAATTATGAATTTACGCATTGCCCTTGCGGGTAATCCAAATAGCGGTAAGACCACGCTTTTTAATGCGCTCACCGGCGCAAATCAGTATGTAGGCAACTGGCCGGGAGTTACCGTCGAGAAAAAAGAAGGTAAGTTAAAGAAAAATCCGGAAGTTACGATTACGGACCTGCCGGGAATTTATTCACTTTCGCCGTATACTTTGGAAGAAGTTGTAGCGAGAAATTACCTGATAAACGAACGACCGGACGCTATTCTAAATATAGTCGACGGCACAAATCTCGAAAGAAATCTGTACCTGACTACTCAGCTTACGGAACTTGGTATTCCTGTGGTTGTAGCAATAAACATGATGGATGTTGTAAATAAGCGCGGCGACAAGATAAATACCGAAGAACTTTCAAGAGTGCTCGGGTGCAAGGTGGTGCAGGTATCCGCACTTAAAGGCGACGGTGTTATGGAGGCAGCAGCTGCTGCTGTAGAGTCGGCAAAAAACGGCAGGACCGTGCCTATGCATACTTTCTCAGGAGCTGTCGAGCATGTTATTGCGCATATCGAAGAGGCGGCCGTTCACAATTTGCCGGAGGAGAGACAGCGCTGGTATGCAATAAAGCTGTTTGAACGCGACGAGAAGGTCGTTGAGCAGCTGAAGCTCGACAAGGCCACTGTCGATCATATCGAAGCGGATATAAAAAAGGTCGAGCATGATTTTGACGATGATGCCGAATCTATAATCACTAATGAAAGGTATATATATATCGGAGGAATAATCAAAAATTGTTACAAACAGAAGAATGTAGGACAGCTCTCAACATCGGATAAAATCGACAAAATTGTAACGAATCGCTGGCTGGGTCTTCCAATTTTTGCTGCCGTAATATTTTTGGTTTATTACGTTTCGATGGTGACTGTAGGGCTTGCAGCGACTGATTGGGCGAACGACGGCCTCTTTGGCGACGGGTGGCATTTGTTTGGAAACGGCGCTGCGGAATACGCCGCTGCGGCAGAACAGTATGGCGAGGCGGCTCTCATAGTCGAGGGGTACGAACTTTATGTCGAAGAGCACGGCAGCGAGCCTGCAGGAGATTTCCCTTACTATGTGGAGGACGAAGAAACGCTTGAGGTGACAGAAGAAACTGCTACTCTTGATGATTATGCGAACGCCCTTGCAACTCTCGACAAATATGGCGAGGAGCCGGATCCTGCGGCGTACGGCACATGGGTGCCCGGAATTCCGGTTGTTGTGGGAAATATGCTCGAATCGGCAAGCGCTGCCGAATGGCTTAGTGCGCTGATACTTGACGGTATAGTTGCCGGTGTTGGCGCGGTGCTTGGTTTTGTTCCGCAGATGCTTGTGCTGTTCCTCTTCCTCGCTTTCCTCGAATCCTGCGGTTATATGGCGCGTATTGCTTTTGTGCTTGACAGGATTTTTAGAAAGTTCGGTCTGTCGGGTAAATCTTTTATACCTATGCTGATTGGCACAGGCTGCGGTATACCTGGAGTAATGGCTTCCAGAACTATTGAAAATGAGCGCGATCGCCGCATGACAGTTATGACGACTACATTTATACCGTGCAGTGCCAAGCTTCCGTTTATTGGCATGGTCGCGGGTGCGATATTCGGCGGAAGCGCTTGGGTGGCGACTTCTTCATACTTTGTAGGAATTGCTGCAATAGTTATTTCGGGAATCATGCTGAAAAAGACAAAAATGTTTGCGGGCGATCCTGCCCCATTTGTAATGGAGCTTCCTGCATACCACTGGCCGACTGTCGGGGGCGTGCTTAGATCTACATGGGAGAGAGGCTGGTCGTTCATTAAAAAGGCTGGTACAATTATTCTGCTTTCGACTATATTCATTTGGTTTGCAACGTATTTTGGATTTACTGAAGATGGGTTCAGGATGCTTGCGGAGGATGAGATTGACAGATCTATACTCGCTGCTATCGGCGGTGCGATCGCTTGGATATTTGCGCCGCTCGGCTGGGGTAATTGGCAGGCGACAGTCGCGTCTATTACCGGTCTTATAGCCAAAGAAAACATAGTAGGAACAATGGGAATACTCTATCCTGGCAAATGGGCAGAGATAGCGGCTAATTTCAGCTTAGTTGCGGGTTATTCGTTCCTTGTGTTCAATCTGCTCTGCGCGCCGTGTTTTGCAGCGATAGGCGCGATTGGACGCGAAATGAATTCGGCAAAGTGGACGCTTTTCGCTGTGGGTTATCAGTGCGTGTTTGCATATCTTGTCGCGATGATGATATATCAATTCGGCTCGGCTTTCACCGGAAACATAGACATTGTCGGACTTGCCGCCGCGATAATTGTTTTTGCAGGCATGATGTACATGCTCTTTTTGAAGCCCTACAGAGAATCTACAAAGCTTACAAAAACTGTGCGCGTTTAGGCAGCGCTTATAAGCAAAGGAGTTTTTATGTTTGAATGGATTGCGGCAAATATCGGTACGATCGCAATAAGCACGGTTCTTTTAATAATCGTGTTTGCGATAGTAAGGGGTTTGATAAAAAATAAAAAAAACGGAAAATCATCTTGCGGCTGCGGTTGCGGCGGCTGTTCGATGAACGGGTCGTGTCATCCTAAAAAGTGATTCAGATGTGGAGGCGTCGCAGTGCTGCTGCTGCGTCTCTTGTTTTTTTGCCTGAGTTTGATATATTAAAAGCGGAGGTACGAACATGAATCGGAAATTTTTTAATGCGATAAAAAATCTTTTGTTTGTGCTTTGCGCCGTTTCGTGCTTGTTTTTGTTTAATATTGCAGTCGCAATGGATTTGGATGACTCTTGTTTTAGAGTCACGGATTTAGGCGAAAAAATTTTGCTGGACAATGAACACTATTTGTCGAGACAGCGAAATATGAAATTCGATGGCGGATATTTTTTTGTCAGAGAAATCTATAATAAGACTGGTGCACACAATGTTAGAAACTCATTTTTTGTGCCGGGCAGCAGTATGACTGTATATTATTATGATAAAGACAAGCAGCTTGTATCTATGTCTGTTGAAAACGGCGCACTGCCGATTACTACAGTATTTTTGAGAACGGAGAAGTATGATTTATGGCTCTCTCCGGCATTTCAGTTCGAGGATATTTACAAAAATTTAATAAGAAAATCGGAGAATGCGCTTCCTGTGACGGTGGTTCGCAGAGACGGCTCTTTTGAAATTATATATTCTTTCCCTGCCAAAAAGGCTTCAAGGAATGTAATGTGGGGTGTATGTTCGAGCAGACGCCTTATAGACTTTGAAAGTGCGGAGGCTCGTTTGCTCGGGGGCTATGACCTCAGCAATACTGCGGTTTTGGGGTATTGGGGTTACTATTATATGCATCCTGATAAACGGCTGAAAGATATATACTATCCTTCGCCTGCGCCGTATCTTGCGCGAGCCTTTGTATTTACGGGAGGCAACAGGCTTGCGTACATTCTTGGTCAGTGTTTTTTGAACATTCATATTGACGGGATAATAGAGGAAGGCTATTTTCCAACTTTGCATGATAGCTCGTGGCTCATCGAAGATTATGGAATAGAGGCGCCTTATTTTGACAACAGGTGGAATTCCGACCTCGTGCTTGTACTGCTTCGGGCGTTTCAGCGATATGGTGAAGAATATTATCTGAACGCCGCGCTGCGGATTGCCGACTTTTTTGCAGAGTATGTAGACGAATGCGGGGTTGCGGCATCGGAAATTTTCCGAGGTATGGATGGTTCTATCGCCGGAAACGCCGATTTGAAGAGCGGGCGGGCAGCCATTGCAACAGGTGGCTTAAGCGAAGGTGATGCGCTTTTAATACCGGACTATGTAAAGAATGACTGTGCCTCTGGAATATCTCTTTATAATCATACATCGCTTAATCATCAGTTATCAGTTATCAGTATGTTTTACAAAGCGTTTGAGATTACGGGCGATACGCGCTATGAACAGTGCGGCGACAAGCTTCTCAGGGGCATAGAATTTATAGGAGAGGCATGGATAAGGGAGGATGGCGATCTTCATTATCTTATAGACGGAAGCGGAATTTTTAGGAGATATGATTATAGAACTTTGACATATAACGATCTAAAATATTTGCAGAATCATCTTTGCAGCGTAAAGGGCGGTGAATCGCCGATACTTAATAAATTGATCGAGAGTAAGTCGCGCTGGCTTAACACACACTGACAGAATTTTTTGGCACGATTTTGTCATTGAATAAATTGTGCCAAAATTCCGCATGGCATTTACTGACAGGCATTCCCAGATTATAATCGAGGTGGGAGGTATGTATGCTTTGTGATAGAGTTGAATATCTGTTTGCTCAATTATCGTGCAACAACTCTGATATAGCGAGGTATGTAGGGTGTTCTCCTTCGAACATCAGTCGGATCAAGTCCGGAAGCAGGGTGCCTAAAAAGAATAGTAAAGCCATAGCAGCTCTTGCTTCGGGCGTTTATGAATATGCTCGCGCCGAAAATTTGCTTTCTGAACTTGCAAAGTTGTTTCAGTCCGAGGACACCGGTAAGCAGGGTGTTGTTGCTGCGCTTGTCAATTGGCTGTATAGTGAGGAAAAGCCTTTGAAAATGCCGAATCCGAATATTAAAGTCAAAAGTAGGTCTGTAAGGGTTCATTCAGATTTCGGCGAGAAACTGGACGCTTTGATGAGGGTGCTCGGTATGTCAAATGTCGAGCTCGCGCGCAACGTTAAGGTTGACGATTCGCTGATAAGCAGGTTCCGCAGCGGCAAAAGGACTCCTGGCGACAGGAGTATGGCTGTCAATATTTCGACAAAGCTGCTCGGACGTGCAAAAAAATTAAATTTGGAGTCTGAGGTAGAATTGCTGTCTGGGATATATATCGGCGATCTTTTAGGCAGTGACGGAGCTCTTATGCTGTCAAAGTGGCTTTATAATTCGCCTCAGGATGTTGCTTCGTCTTCCATCGAAAAACTGCTTGAGCTGGTGGCGGTTTTTACGCTTCCTGCCAAGGCAATTACAGGGCAGAGCGCCGCTAATATCCTGGTTGAAAAAAAGGCCACGTATTGGAATGACGACGGTTTGCAAGACGCCGTGCTAAGGTTTTTGAGCAACGCTGTGATTTTCGGCGGAGAGCTCTGTCTGTATTCTGATGAGAAAATGGATTGGTTGACAGGCGACAAGGAATTTTTGGCAAAGTGGTCATACCTTATGATGTCATGTATCGGCGCGGGTGTCAGGATAAAAATAATTCATAATATCGCCCGCTCGGCTCAGGAGATGATAGATGCTATCAGCAGCTGGCTGCCGCTCTACTTGTCGAACATGATAGATGCGTATGTGCTAAGAAATCCGAAAGATGCAAGGTTTTCAAAGACCATATTTCTTCACACAGGGGTCTCCTGTGTGCTTGGTTCACATACTGTTGAAAGCCGCGACAGGTGGTATGAATACATCGAAGATGGCGACAAGCTTGATGCTATTGCCGGTGATTTTGGGGAGCTACTTAAGAATTCGCATAATCTTATAAGAGTTTATTCCGGGGAGCTTGCACAGAATATCCGGAGGATGGCAACGGAGAATCCTGTCGGTGAGCTGAGGGAGCTAATTTTCAAAAATGTGCTGTTATTGCTTGACGACAAGAGCGTGACAGTATTTAGAAGCGGCGATATTCCTATTGCATTTACTTTGACCGAGCCGCTTATGCAAAGTGCTTTCAGCAATTATTTCAATGAAAAAATGCAGCAGACAATGCTGTCAAAATAAACAGATGTGCTTGCAAAACAAAGTTTTTAGGGCAAGTCATCAAAAACAGGAGGAAATATGAAAAAATTATCTAAGGCTTTGTGTTTGTTAGTTATAGCGGCGCTTGTTTTGTCGCTTTGCTCTTGCGGCAACAGCGGAAGCGGGTCTAACGGCGGATCGGGCAGCGCGTCTAACGGCGGAACGGGCGGCGGAACTGTCAGCACATCCGGTGAACCAGAACCATTTGAGTATTCTTATATCATAGGAACATGGGAAAAGTTCGGCGAAAGTGTGTCGGATGGTTCGGCGCTCTCGAATTATTATACGGATCAAAGTAAATGGGCAAGCGGCTTAAATGTTAGGTACGAGTTTTTCGAAGATGGCAAGGTTGCCATTGAAGTGTGGAATCTCTCGAATCCCGACAGCAAACTGAAAATGAGCGGCACATATAGGTGGGAAGAAGCCTACTCTAATAAAGACAAGGCAGAAAGTGAAAAAAAGAAGAATGAGGACTTCTTATTTGCTACAATAACAGAGCACTCTGCAGACGCCGGAGCGCCTGAATATTCTTCTGATTATGACGAGATAATGCTTTTGTTTGGGCACTGGGGCTCATCCTTTGATGATACTTCGTTAAATGCTTCTTACCAAATGCTTTGGAATTTTCAAGGTCATTTCTTAAAAAAGAAATAATAAAGCGATGGCTTCTTCGGTAAAGCAGAGGAGCGTGCGGGGATAGAAAGCTCACCGAATGAATCGTGGGGATGGGAAGCTTATGTGCACGGCAGGGAGTAATGGCTTATCAAGCGGTTTGCTCCCTGCTTCTTTGTGTTTTTTTGAAAATTTTGTACTGTGCTTTTGTACGAGATTGCCCCATGCCTCGACAACCGCTTTGTTCGGCATAGGGCAATCTCGCGCAAAAGACACTAACTAAAATTTCGGTAAATGAGCCTGCAGTCTAAGAGCTGCATAGGATATAACTGCCCGGACAGCATATCATGCGTATGTTATTAATCTCGCGTAAAACTTGCGCAAAATCAAAGACAGTGCTCTATTTGCCAATAGTAAATCTCGGAATCAGCAAAATAAACGGAAATAAATCAACAACTTTATGTGAACAAAAAAACATATTTATTCGCCGCCAAGGGATATATAATATAGTTCAAGATATGTCGATATCCTTTGCAGGGGAGCGCAAAGGATGTAAATATTTTAAGCATTTATCAGGGGAGGGGTATATGTTTCGCTTTGATATAGCGGAAAATAGGGACAAAGTAGACGAATTTATCAGATTTGTCGAAAATCGCAAGGGTTTACCCGGCGTACTGATGCCGGCGCTTCAGGAGGCACAGTCCAAGTTTGGGTACATACCTGAAGAAATAGTACATATTATTTCGGAAAAATTAAAAATCCCGACTTCCGAAATATATGGCGTTGCAACATTTTATTCTCAGTTCAGTTTTGTGCCAAAAGGGAAGTACGAGATCAGCGTCTGTATGGGAACTGCTTGTTATGTCAACGGTGCGGCCGACTTATTGGAAGAGTTTGAAAAAAGGCTTGGCATCAAGGTAGGAGAGACCACGCCTGACCTCAGGTTTTCCATTGTTGAAACAAGATGCGTCGGAAGATGCAGTGACGCGCCTGTTGTAGTTGTAAATGATCGGATTTATCCGCACTTTAAAAAGGCAGATGTAGAATTGCTTTTGTCTGAATTGGAATAGGAGTATATATGCTTGACAGTAAAACGCTTAAACAGATAAAAAAAGATGCGCTGCCAAAATTGCTAGGCAGGCTTGCGGATGAACCTGATAAATATATTATTGACGGAGAAAAAATAAAGCTTCGCGGCGAGTATTACGAAAAGCAGCTTAGGATCGCGCTGAAGAACTATGGAATCGTAAATCCAAACGATATAGAGGAATATATCGCGCTCGGAGGATATTTTTCTCTTTCAAAAGCGCTTATTTCTTCAAAAATGTCCATAATAGATACTATAAAAGCGGCAAACCTCAGAGGCAGAGGAGGAGCGGGCTTTCCTACAGGGAAAAAGTGGGAGGCGGCGTTCAAACAGCCGGAGGGTCAGAAATATGTGATTTGTAATGCCGATGAAGGTGATCCGGGCGCATACATGGACCGCTCTATATTGGAAGGCGATCCTCACTCAGTCCTGGAGGGCATGGCAATATGCGGCTACGCGATAGGCGCAAGCAGAGGTTATATTTATGTGAGAGCGGAATATCCTCAGGCAGTGACCAGCCTTATGATTGCAATAGAACAAGCGGAGGCCGTCGGACTTTTGGGGGAAAACATACTTGGAAGCGGATTCGATTTTAAAATAGAGCTTCGACTTGGAGCGGGAGCGTTTGTTTGCGGCGAAGGCACAGCGCTTATGGAATCGATAGAAGGCCATCGCGGAATGCCGCGAAACAAGGAGTTTAGAACTGCAGAGCGCGGACTTTGGGACAGGCCGACAGTTATAAACAATGTCGAGACATTTGCAAATGTCGCTCAGATAATAGAACACGGCTCTGAGTGGTTCCGTTCAATAGGTACGGAAAAATCTTCCGGCACCAAGGTATTTGCGCTTGTAGGGAAAATAAACAGGCCGGGGCTTATCGAAGTGCCGATGGGCATGCCGATCTATGATATTGTATACAACATCGGCGGAGGCATACCGGGCGGCAAAAAGGCAAAAGCCGTACAGACCGGCGGTCCTTCGGGAGGCTGTATACCGGAGCGTTTATTCGATACGCAGGTCGATTTCGAATCGCTTGAGGCGATAGGTTCGATTATGGGCTCTGGCGGGCTCGTGGTAATGGATGAATCCGATTGTATGGTAGATATCGCCAAATTTTTTCTGGAATTCAGTGTCGATGAATCCTGCGGAAAATGCACTCCGTGCAGGATAGGCAACAAACGGTTATATGAACTGCTCGAAAAATTTACGGATGGCGACGCCGCGGAAGAGGATATCGACAAGCTCAGAAACCTTTCGGAGGATATTTGCGCCACATCGTTGTGCGGATTGGGGCAAGCATCTCCGAATCCCGTGCTTTCTACTCTTAAATATTTTTATGATGAATATAGAGAACATGCTGTCGACAAAATGTGCCGAGCGACCAAGTGCAAAAAATTGCTGCATTATGATGTGAATTTCAAATGTGTCGGATGTACCAGATGTCTGCAGCATTGCCCTGTCGATGCGATCACGGGTTCAGTTAAGGAAAAGCATGTGATAGATCAGCATAAATGCATACGCTGCGGAGAGTGCTACAACAATTGCCCTGTAGGCGCAATCGACAGGTATTACGGAGGTAGGAAATAATGATAAGCATTACTATTAACGGCAAAAAAATCGAGACAGAAAAGGGCACTACCATCCTTGATGCAGCTGCTACTCTCGGTATAAAAATACCGACTCTTTGCCATCTCAATCTTCATGATATTAAATTTCTGAATAAGCAGGCATCCTGCAGGGTTTGCGTTGTAGAAATCGAGGGTTCTTCCAAGCTCGTGCCGGCTTGTGCCACACCTGTCAGAGAGGGTATGGTTATACATACTGATTCTTTCCGTGCAATACAGGCGCGCAGGACCATGGTTGAACTTTTGCTTTCAAATCATCCAAACAGTTGTCTTACGTGTGCAATGAATCTCGATTGCGAACTTCAAAAGCTTTCGCATGACCTTGGCATAAGAAAAATCCATTTTGAGGGTGAAAGAAGCACTTTTCCTATAGACAACAACAGTTTTTCGATAATACGCGACCAGAATAAATGTATATTATGCAAGCGTTGTATTACAATGTGCAATGAGGTTCAGACTGTAGGCGCGCTTACAGAGATTGGCAGAGGTTTTCACACTTCTGTGGGCTCGGCGTTCAATAAGCCGATGGCCGAAACGACTTGTACTTTTTGCGGGCAGTGCGTCGCAGTCTGTCCAACAGGCGCGCTCACGGAGATCAACAATATCCGAAAGGTTTGGAATGCAATAGACAATAAAAAACATGTATTTATTCAAACGGCTCCTGCCGTCAGGGTCGCGCTTGGAGAGGAATTCGGATTGCTTGCTGGAACGAGTGTCACCGGAAAGATGGTTTCGGCGCTCAGAAAGATGGGGTTTGAAAAGGTATTTGATACCGATTTTGCAGCGGATCTTACAATAATGGAAGAAGCGACCGAATTTGTGCATAGACTAAATAATGGGGGAAAGCTGCCGATTCTTACAAGCTGCTGCCCAAGCTGGGTGAATTTTATTGAGCAGCAGTTTCCTGAACTGCTTGATATACCAAGCACGTGTAAATCGCCTCACGAAATGTTCGGCGCAATTACCAAGACCTATCTTGCCGAGAAGATGGGAATAGACCCGGCTGATATTACTCTTGTTTCCGTTATGCCTTGCGTCGCAAAGAAATACGAGGCGGCGCGAAGCGAGCTTACCGGCAAACACGGCGAGCGCGATGTGGACATCGTAATTACGACGAGGGAACTTGCAGTAATGATCAAGGAGATGGGTATTGATTTTAGAAATCTTGATGATTCAGATTTTGACGATCCGCTCGGAGAATCAACGGGCGCATCCGTTATATTCGGAGCTACCGGAGGCGTTATCGAGGCGACAATCAGGACAGCCTACAACATGATTACCGGCAAAGAACTCGAAAATATCGAATTCAGCGAGCTGCGCGGACTTAGCGGAATAAAAGAAGCGATTATTAATATCGAAGGCAGGGAATTCAAAATCGGCGTTGCCCATGGCCTTGGAAATGCTCGAAAGCTGCTCGAAAGCATCAGGAGCGGCAGCGCGCATTATGACGCGATAGAAATAATGGCGTGTCCGGGAGGCTGCATAGGCGGTGCCGGACAGCCATATCATCATGGTGATATAGATATTCTCAGAAAGAGAACAGATGCTATTTATCGTGAGGATCAGGGCAAGAAGAAACGGCGTTCTCATGAAAATGAAAAGGTTGCGGCGCTGTATTCGGAGTTTTTGGGAGAGCCGGGCTCGGCAAAGGCGCACGAGCTGCTTCATACGCATTACACTGCAAGGCCAAAAATGTAGAAATATCCCAAAATATAAAGCAATATCACTGCTGCAGAATCAGAAATTCGGTTTTGCAGCAGTGTTTTAATATTTTTTTATTGATTTTTCAAATGCGAGCGGGATGAGCCCCGTGGCGACAAAGCAGGTCACGCCGTAATAAATAATTGGTATGTTTTCAAAAAAATAGAAAAGCGCTATATAAACAGCGGCTGTTACCGTGATGCCATAGCCGAGTCTGCCTACAGCTGCAGACAGGGTGCGCGCAGGACCAAAGTCGACAAACAGCATCTCGAATATATATCCGAGAGTTATACCGAATATTGCGCTCAACATATACATAAATTCGGGATTTGTGCCCAGAGGTGACAGTTCAATCGCAAGAAGCGCAGCACACGCGAAAATCCCGGCGGCAATCGGCGCTGCAAATTTGTAGATAGCCGCAATTACTCCTGCAGCAGCCATTCCGAACACAATTCCGTAAATTACATCCTTTGGCCAGTGAAGACCTGCATAGACGCGCGAGATTGCCACAAGTGCAGTTATTAGGATGGAGATACCGAGCCATTTTTTTGAGTGGGCAAGAGTCAGGAACGTGTAAAATGCCGATGCTGACTGGCTGTGCCCGCTTGGGAACGAAAATCCCTTTGCAGTGTTTTCGGCTATAGTTTGTATATTCATTGTCTGAAAAGGTCTAAGCTCATGAAAATGCTCTTTTATCGCCGAATTTATTCCGGAAGAAAACAGCATAACCACGCCTATTCCATAGCCTGTCTTTTTATCAAAGCACCAGTACACCGCAAAGAAAATTAAAAGAAAGAACCACTTATCAGCAAGATAAGTGATTCCTGTAAACAGCGCATCGAGCACAGGATTTTGCATTCCTTGAAAAAATTCAATTACGCCGGCTTCCATTTTATATCCTAAATCGTTCTTCCGGGGTAGGCGAGTAATGCTTTATCGAGTATATTCATCGCTTTTTTGAGATCTTCTTCTTTTAGGACGTATGCAAGCCTCGCTTCATTTTTGCCTATGCCGGGAGTGGCGTAAAATTTTTCCGCCGGTGCAAACATTACGGTTTCGCCATTAATTTCAAAGTTTTCGAGCATCCAGATAACGAATTTTTCGGCATCGTCAACCGGCATATTGGCGATGACATAAAAGGCGCCGCGAGGTTGTTCGCAGACGACGCCTTCCATTGCTGAGAGAGCGCCGAAAACTATATCGCGTCTTTTTGTATATTCAGCCTTTATAGGTTCGAAATAGTCTGAATTTATGCCGTATAGCGCAGCGGCGCCTACCTGTTCAAGAGTTGGAACACAGAGCCTGCCCATGCAGAGCTTCAGCACGCCCTTGATGAAATCATTATTTTTGCAGGCTACAGAGCCTATTCTTGCACCGCACGCCGAATATCTCTTGGAAACCGAGTCAACTATTATCACTCTGTCGGCTATGTCCTTCATTGCGCCAAAACTTGTGTATTCGAGATCGTCGTATACGAATTCTCTGTACACTTCATCGGCTATTACAAAAAGTTCTTTTTCTTTTGCGATTCGAGCTATCATTTCTACTTCTGCGCGCGTGTATACGGCACCGGTAGGGTTGCCTGGGTTCGAAAGCAGTATTGCGCGAGTTTTTTCGTCTACGAGAGATGAGATTTTTTCATAGCTTGGAAGTCTGAATCCATTGGATGCAACGGTGGTGATAGGTTTTATTGTAAGCCCTGCAGGAACTGCAAAACCTCCGTAGTTTGTGTAGAATGGCTCCGGAACGAGGATGTTGTCTCCTTCATCAGCGACTGCCATAAGCGAAAAGAGAATCGCTTCGCTGCCGCCGTTCATTATGAGTATGTCCTCTGATTCGAAATTTATACCGATTTTTTTGTAATACTTAACGATAGCGTCGATCAGAGCGGGATCGCCCTTGGAATTCGAATATTTGATTACCTTTTCTTCGAAGTTTCTTATAGATTCCAGAAACACATCCGGTGTTTCGATATCGGGCTGGCCGATGTTCAAGTGGTAGACTTTTTTGCCGTTTTTCTTAGCTTTTTCTGCATATGGAACGAGCTTTCTTATTGGACTTTCCTGCATTGCAGAGATTCGCCTGGATAGATTCATTGTGACCTCCGTTTATATACTCCAACGATAATAGTAGTAAATAATACAGGTTTAGTCAACACTGTACAATTTATTGTGCATGCCTTGAAAGTGGCACGAGGCTGGTATATAATTATACTTGCGGCAGACGCTTTGGATTTTGCTCCGGCGGTGCCAAAATTTTTTAGGAGAGAATAATGAAAGAACTTTCGACAAAGTTTAGCGCGATCGCACCTTCGCTCACGCTGGAAATTACTGCAAAGGCAAATGAACTCAAAGCCAAAGGAGAGAGTATTGTAAGCTTTAGTGCAGGAGAGCCGGATTTTAATACGCCGGAAAACATCAGGAATGTGGCGGTGGAAAGAATTGGCAAGGGCGGCAACGGCTACACGGCGGCGTCGGGGCTACCGCTGCTGAAGCAGGCTGTTTCGGCAAAATTGCTCAGAGATAACGGGCTTAGCTACGATATTTCACAGATAGTTATTTCGAACGGTGCAAAGCACTCTATTTCCAATGCTTTGCTTGCAGTTACCAATCCCGGTGACGAAATTTTAGTGCCTGCGCCTTACTGGGTCAGCTATGTCGAGCTTGTAAAAATGGCGGGAGGCAGTCCGGTTATAGTCGAAAGCAGCGCTCTAAATTCATTCAAAGTGACGGCCGAACAGCTCGAAAAAAGCATTACCGCAAAAACAAAGGCTCTGATACTGAACAGCCCGAACAATCCTACCGGTTCAGTTTACACAAGGGAAGAACTGGCCGCAATCGGAGAAGTAGCCGTCAGGCATGATCTTTATATCATCTCCGATGAAATTTACGAGAAACTCGTATACGACAAAAAACACATAAGTATTGCAAGTCTCTCCGATGATCTTTACCAAAGGACAATAGTGGTAAACGGACTTAGCAAGGCGTATGCCATGACCGGCTGGAGAATCGGCTACAGCGCCTCAAATGTCAAGCTTGCCAAGCTTATGTCAAATATACAGTCTCATGAAACTTCCAATCCGAATACTATTGCACAATATGCCGGCGTAGAGGCGCTCAATTCCGAAAAAAGCGCCGAGGCGGTAGAGTCAATGCGTCAGGAATTCAGCAGGCGTATGGAGATAATGACTTCGCTTCTTGATGAAATAGACGGAATCGGCTATGTGAGACCGAGCGGAGCGTTCTATGTAATGGTGGATGTATCTGCATACTATACGCCAAAAAACGGGATAGACAGCTCGACCTCTTTTGCTGCAAGGCTTTTGGAGCAGGAAAAGGTTGCGGTTATACCTGGGATCGCTTTTGGCGCGAACGAGTACATCAGATTGTCATATGCCACCTCCGAGGAAGTAATAAGAACCGGAATAGCGCGTATTGGCAATTTTGTCAAAGGGCTTGAAAGAAATAGATGAATCAGGTTTCTGAGTTTGTAAATATGGGCGATTTTTATGAGCGGAACGAGGTTGCCATAGCGAAGATACGCGGGCAGCTTTTTGGCGCTCCGCTTGCTCATATCGAGACTTACGGCTGTCAGATGAATGAGCACGATTCCGAAAAACTTCGCGCAATGCTGACCGATATGGGGTACGGGACAGCAGAAGGCTTCGAGGATGCCGATTTCATACTGTTTAATACATGCTGCGTGCGCGAGAATGCCGAGCTGAGAGTGTTCGGAAATCTGGGCAGAGTCAAGCATTTGAAAAAGAGCCGGCCGGATATTATGGTGGCGATATGCGGGTGTATGATGCAGCAGCCGCATATTGTTGAGGAACTCAAAAAAAATTATCCTTATGTAGATTTGATTTTTGGCACGCATAATCTGCACGATTTTCCAGTGCTGCTCGAACGAACCATGAGCGAGCAAAAGCAGGTGGTCGAGGTTCTTAAAGACGGCAGCGAAATAGTAGAGGGTCTGCCGGCGATTAGAGAGCGCAGCGCCAAGGGTTATGTAAATATAAATTATGGCTGCAACAATTTTTGTACATACTGCATTGTTCCGTATACCAGGGGGCGAGAGAGGAGTAGGACTCCCGACAGCGTAGTTGCCGAGGTCGCAGCGCTTGCGGCGGGCGGTACAAAGGAGGTAATGCTCCTTGGGCAGAATGTCAACTCATATGGCAAGGAGCTTGGAGTCAGTTTTGCGGATCTGATAGAAAGAATAGACAAAGAGACGGGAATTCAGCGCATTCGTTTTATGACTTCGCATCCAAAGGATATAAGCGAAAGATTGATAGATGTCATGGCTGCATCAAAACACATATGCCGTCAGCTCCATCTTCCGGTTCAATCAGGAAGCGACAGGGTGCTTAGGCTTATGAACAGGGGCTACAGCATTGCAAAGTATAAGGCGGCTGTCGAGTATGCGCGCAAGGTCATTCCGGATATTGCAATTTCTACGGATATTATTGTAGGTTTTCCCGGCGAGACACAGCAGGATTTTGAGGATACGCTGGCTCTGGTTCGCGAAATAGATTATGACAGCGCATACACATATATATATTCCAGACGCACAGGCACGCCTGCGGCTGAGTTCTCGAATCAGGTGCCGGAGGATGTAAAATCGGAGCGATTGAGGCAGCTCGTAGATGAGATCAATGCCGGAGTTAAACTTAAGATGCAGAAAATGCTCGGAAGTGTTCAGGAGGTCCTGGTTGAAGCTGTTTCAAAGCGCTCTGAAAGCTTGTTTATGGGCAGGACAAGCGGCGGTATTACGTGCACTGTGCCCGTAAATGAGTGTAGTATAGGCGATATTGTCAAGATAAAGATTACAAAGGCAAGACATTTTTCTCTGCATGGAGAAGTAATAGATAAAATTATTGAAGGAGATATGGTATGAACGGCTGCAAAATCATGGATGAGCGATATCCGATGCTGTCTAAAGCAGAGTATGATAAGCTCACGCCCATGATGCAGCAGTATTTTGTCATAAAGTCGCAGTATCTTGACTATGTTCTTTTTTACCGCCTTGGAGATTTTTATGAAATGTTTTTTGACGATGCTGTAAAAACATCGCCGATACTGGAAATTACGCTTACGAGCAGGGGCACTTTCGGGGATGAGAAAATACCTATGTGCGGAGTGCCTTTTCATGCGTTGGATAATTATCTCAAACGCGCTGTAGACGCGGGTATAAGTGTTGCGATATGCGAGCAGGATACGCCTGAGGCGGGCGGCAGGAGCATTGTCAGCAGAGAAGTTGTGAACATTATTACGCCGGGTACGGTTTATAACTCCGATCTTTTGTGCAAAGAGGACAATAATTTCATAGCGAGCGTGTACAAAAATCCAGACGGACTCTTTGACTTCGAATATTCTGATATTTCTACCGGACAGAGGCGAAGGACGTCTGTAAGGCTCGGCGATCTTAAAAATGAAATCAAAAAAGTTGCGCCTTCGGAAATAATATATTTTTCGGATAATATAGATGCAAAACTTTCTGTAGAAATTGGTGTATCTACTGATTTGTGCAAAATACAGTCTTTCGATAAAAACCCTTTGGAAATGCTCAAAAATTATATTTTGTACACCGCAAAGAGAAGTACGGAGCATTTAAGGGATGCCGAACAGTACAGCGTGGCTGAAAACTTAGTGATAGACGGCGGTTCTATACGTAATCTGGAGCTTATCGAGAATCTTAACACCAGAAAGCGAAAGGGCTCGCTGCTTGGGGTAATAGACTATACCAAGACGGCGATGGGTGCAAGACTTCTCAAGGAAAGCATAAAGGCGCCTTTGCTGGATATCGGAGCTATCATTAAAAGGCAGGACTATGTAGAATTTCTGACAGTAAATTACTGGGATCGAAGCAACAATAGGGCGCTCCTCGGCAGAATCAGCGATATAGAGCGCATTGTGGCAAGGCTTGTATACGACACCATAAATTATCGCGATCTCGTTTCAATTAAGAATTCCCTGATTGCGATAGGCGAACTGAAGCGCGCGTCGCAGGATTTTCATTTTTTTGACGGGCTCATGCCTCTTGATGAAATCAGCACGCTTATTGAACTGGCTGTCGATGAGACGGGGGAGGGAGTGAGGCATGGCTATTCAGCAGAACTTGACGAGCAAAGAGAGCTACTGAGCGGCGGAAAAAAATTTATACTCGATCTCGAAGCAGCCGAAAAGGAAGCTACCGGTATAAGGACTCTGCGCATAAGTTACAATAAGGTGTTCGGTTATTTTATTGAAGTGTCAAAATCTTTTGTTGACAGGGTGCCGGAGCGCTATATCAGAAGGCAGACGCTGGTAAACTCCGAACGTTATATCACCGAGGAATTAAAAGAACTTGAAGATAAGGTGATGTCCGCTTCGGAACGCGCGGCGAACATAGAAAAAGTAATTTTTGAGAATATCAAAAACAGGCTTAGGGGAGTTATTGCAGAGCTTCAGCAGAATGCCGCCTGTATTGCCGAGATCGATATGCTTACCTCGTTTGCAGAGTGCGCCTATGTCAGAGGGTATACAAGGCCAAAGGTCGATGAGGGAAGCGCGCTTAGCATAGTTGGCGGTCGGCATGCAGTTATTGAAACAATTTCTGAATATATACCCAATGATGCTGTTATGAACGACAGCGGCGAAAAAATTTTTATACTCACCGGTCCGAATATGGCGGGCAAGTCTTCATATTTGCGGCAGAATGCAATAATTATAATACTTGCTCAGATGGGATCATTTGTTCCTGCGGACAGTGCGCATATCGGCGTGGTCGACAGAATTTTTACGAGGGTCGGAGCTTCTGACGATTTGTCTGAGGGTCGCTCGACATTTATGGTCGAGATGAAAGAGCTTGCCTACATACTTGAAAATATAACCGACAGAAGTTTTGTAATACTTGACGAGATAGGCAGAGGTACATCCACATATGATGGCCTTAGCATTGCGCTTGCGGTTGTAGAGTATTTAGCTCGACGAGGGGCAAAAGTGATGTTTGCGACGCATTATCATGAATTGACGGTGCTTGAGGGCAGGATTGCCGGCGTACTCAATTACAGAATACTTGTAAAAAAGGATGGAGACGACATTGTATTTTTGCGGAAAATCGCAAGAGGCGGCGAGAGCAGGAGCTATGGCATAGAGGTAGCAAGGCTTGCTGGCGTTGCTGATGAAGTGGTTGCACGGGCGAGAGCAGTGCTCAGGGAACTTGAAACCAGAGAGAGCGGAGTGCTTGATATGTATTACAATGGCGAGTCGACAGGCGGCGAGTTGGCAGACATCGATGTGATAGACGGCTTAAGTTCCGGCGAAGGCACGGATGATACGGAATTAAGGTCGAAACTTTCTGCGATAGACATAGACAGCATATCTCCAAGGGAAGCTTGGGAGATACTCAGAGAATTAGTTGAGGAATCCAAATGAAAAACCAAATTAATAAAATACATCTGCTCAGCGAACAGGACATATCGAAAATCGCTGCGGGAGAAGTTGTAGAGAGGCCGAGTGCGATAGTCAAGGAGTTATTTGAAAATTCCGTGGATGCCGGCAGTACAGAGATAGCAGTAGAAATAGAGGGCGGCGGCAAGGATTTAATAAGGGTGTCGGATAATGGAGTTGGAATTCCGCGGGATCAGGTGCTTCTTGCCTTTGAACGTCACGCGACATCAAAGATAAGCGGCATAAGCGATTTGTATTCCCTTGGTACGATGGGATTTAGAGGCGAAGCGCTGCACAGCATCGCGGCTGTCGCAAAAGTGGTTCTTACGACAAAGACAGCTGAGGATGATGCCGGTTATTTTGTCGAAATAATGGGCGGCGATATTCGGGCAAGCGGAGAAATTTCTTCCATGAGCGGTACGAGCGTAGTCGTTACAGATCTTTTTTACAATACTCCTGTCAGATGGAAATTTATGAAGACCACTTCCCAGGAAACAAGGAGTTGTAATGAGGTTGTCAGTAGGTTAGCGATCGCTAACCCTGGCGTATCTGTGACTTACAGAAGCGATGGCGAACTTGTGTTCAAAACAGATGGCAGAGGCGATAAAATGTCAGCGGTTTTCCAGGTATTCGGTAGGCAGCTTGCAGAAGAACTTATGGAGATCGATTTAGAAACTTCGGATATTTCGGTAAGCGGGCTCAGTTCGCGGCTTTCGCTCAGAAAGCGCAACAGGAATTATATAATGACGTTTGTAAACGGCAGGTACGTAAAGAGCGCGGAGCTTCAGAGAACCATAGAGGGCTGTTATCGGCAGCATTTGATGGGTGGCGAATTTCCGGTCAGCTTTATTTTTGTAAGTGTCGCACCGTCCGAAATCGATGTGAATGTTCATCCTGCAAAAACTGAAATTAAGTTTGCCGATTATCAGAGGGTTGATAGAGCGGTTTCGTCGGCGATAAAGATGGCGCTGAGTTTGCATGCGCATGTTCCAAGCATCGGCGTGAGCGGTGTATATCGCAGCAAGCTTGAAGATCACGATAGGTATCGCGAAAATATGCATGCCGCTGCTTCGCATGGCGAGCTTGCCCTCGCAAGAGAGGCTTGGGCTATCGGCGAAGCAAATGTTTTGCGAGATTCCGGCTTTTTTGATACTCGATCAGATAACAGAAATTATTCGGTTACGGAAGCTTTTTCAGGCGCGGAAGCTTTTGCGGTTGCGAAGGATGAGTTATCTGAGAAATCCTTACCGATTAATGCTTCGGCAGATATTTGCGCCGAGATGCCCAATGCTGCAGATGACGGAATTAACAAATTCTTGCAGCGGTCTCTTTGGGACCGCGATGCAGCGGACTCTGTTCGCCCGCTTAGGATTATAGGTATTTTTGATTCGACATTTATTATTGGAGAGGACGAGGGGGAACTATATTTTATAGACCAGCACGCAGCGCACGAAAAAATTCTCTACGAAGAATATGTGGCTTCTGTGCTTAAAAGCAAAGTTCCGATACAAATGCTCGTCGCGCCGTTCGAGATGGATGTCGACAGGGGGTACGAGCCTTCGGGTCTCGAGGACTTGGGGTTTGATGTAGAAATGTTCGGCGACAGTTCAGTTGTGGTGCGCGGTATTCCAAGTGGAATGAACGAGGGTTATGCGAGGAACATACTCAGAGCTGTGTTTGATGAAGTGTGGGATGGCGAAACGCCTTATGATATTGCAACTAAGGCGTGCAAGGCTGCGATAAAGGGCGGAGATGCGATCTGCGATCTCGAAGCCGAGGAGCTTGTCAGGCGGCTGTTCACACTCGAAAATCCGTATAATTGCCCCCACGGCAGACCGATTATTGTCAAAATGACTCGCAGGGAGATCGATCGTCTATTCAGGAGGATTATCTAAAGGGCGATGAAGGTAAATTTTGTAATAGGCGCCACTGCTTCGGGAAAGAGCGGCTACGCAGTGAATTTAGCAAAAAAGCTCAGTACAGAAGTAGTTGGTGCGGATTCTGTACAAATTTATCGCGAGTTTAATATTGGCAGCGCAAAAATTAAAGCGGAAGAAATGTGCGGCGTCCGGCATCATTTAATTGATATTTTAGACCCTGAATGCCCATTCAGCGTCATGGATTATCAAATAGAAGCTAAGTCAGCAATCAGCGATATAGCAAGACGATGCGGCGAAGTGGTGGTGTGCGGCGGCACCGGATTTTATATAAATTCTTTGGTATTTGAGCTGGATGAGCTGCCGTCTGCCGATGCAGCGATTAGAGCGCGGCTGGAATGCATGGAATCAGAAGAACTTGTGGATTTCGCGCGCGCGGCCGGAATGAAGCTCGAGGGATTGGATATAAAAAATAAAAGGCGGCTGATACGCGCTGTCGAGGTTTTTGAGCTTACCGGCAAAGAGCTTGGTTCGTTTCGGAGTTTGCCGCATACGGATATCGAGCCGGTGTTTCATTATTTAAGAGCTGAAAGATCGTTTTTGTACGAGAGGATAAATGCGAGGGTAGAACAGATGATAGACTGCGGGCTTGTAGCCGAAACCGAAAGTATTTTGAAAAAGTACGGCGCGTCGCCGCAGGCTCTCGGTTCAATTGGGTACAGGCAGGCATGTGAATACTTAAACGGCGAGTGCAATCTTGAGGTTATGACTGAAAATATCAAGCAGGCGACACGAAATTATGCAAAAAGGCAGGAAACCTGGTTTAGAAGATATCTGAGAGAGTTTCCTGCCGATGTAAATTTTATAAATATTTAAGAATTTGTAATATATGTCAGTTTTTGTTTGTCTGTATTTCTCCAGCTTTTATTAGAGCGATTTTGGTGATCACAGGGCCTATGAGCTCATAGACGACTGTGGCCGCAAGCACGATTGCCCTGATTTCTCCTCCGCTTTCAGGTCCGAGTATTCTTACCGCCGCGAGCGAAAGTCCTATTGCAACGCCTGCCTGAGGAATCAGAGTCATTCCGAGATATTTTTGAATATTTTTGTCCATTGCGCACATTTTTGCTCCAAGCGATGCTCCTGAAATTTTGCCGATGATTCTGGAAATTATATATGCTGCCGCAACTATCCCGACGCCGCCAAAGACTGTAAAATCGAGATCTGCTCCGGAAAGTGTGAAAAAGCACATAAAAAGCGGAGCTGTTAGTCCGTCAAGCGCTTTTGCGGAGCGGACACCCTCCCTGCTGAGATTTGCCAGCGCAAGTCCGAACGTCATCATTACAAGAAGCGAAGAGAGATGGAATTTAAGCGACGCCGATGCCAAAAGCAGCACTGAGCCGAGTACAAATGCCGTGAGTTCCCCTTCTGTTTTTATAAATCTTAAAACGACAGTTCCAATAACTCCGGCTGCAGCTCCCAGTAATATTGAAAGCGCAATTTCGGTAAACGGTGCGATAAGTGCAGTGTTCAGGTTTATAGCGATGCCGCCTATAAGCGCCTGTGCGATCGATGCACATATTCCGAAGGCAATTATGCAGAGTGCGTCGTCAAGCGCCACCACAGGTATCAGCGTATTTACTACAGGTCCTTTTGCCTTGTATTGCCTGATAACGAGCAGTGTCGCAGCCGGCGCTGTCGCACAGGCTATGCTTCCGAGAACAAGGCTGAATGCGATGCTCTGTCCGAGCGCCCACAGCGAGAGAAATACCGCAAGAAAAGTTGTTACAACCTGCATGACAGTTATGATAAATATTCCCTTGCCGGTTGTTTTCAGCGCGCTGAGTCTCATTTCTGCACCTATGCTGAACGCGATTATTGCGAGTGCAATTTCGCTGAGTATCTCCATTCCGTGTACCGCATTTTTTGGAACGAGCCCCAAAACCATAGGGCCGATCAATATACCTCCCAATAGGTAGCCGGTGACATCGGGAAAATGTATTTTTCCGAGTATTTTTGAAAATATTATAGCCGTAGCGAGAACTACAGCCAAATACCATAGTGTTTCTAAAGTAGACAAAATTCCTCCTGATGTTCTGTTATTATTTTAGAATTATTGCCTTTGTTCTGGTCTGTCGTTTGGTCTTATGCCCCAGCAGTTGCTTACAGGGAAGGATACAATTATGCCGACATTTTCTTCTTCAATGTTTCCAAGGACTTCTTCAAAGGCTTCTTTTACTTTTATGAGTTCGTCGTCGGTAACGACCATCATTATAGTTTTATTGAAAGGTCTGCCTTTGTTTAGAAATCCTCGGATTGTGTGGCTAAGCCCTCCGGATTCGCTCATGACGCGCGCCATGCCCATTGTGTCGAAAATAGTCCCTCCGTGGAGATTTTTTTCGTGAAATTTGCTCAGTAGATTTTCGAACTTATCTACATTGTTGATTACTGTAAAGCAGATATTCATATTGCCTCCCAAGTAGCCATTATACTACCGTTTGTATTTTTTGTTAAATAAAAAAGTGAGCCGGATAGCCCACTTTTTTGTTTTGTTTTGTTTTGAATTGTTATTTACGCGGCAGCTTTTTTGCTGACTATGAATTTTTGGTAGCACATCAGCAAAACAATCATGGCAAGTCCGGCAATATCTGTAATTGTGGTAGGGTAAATCAGCAGCAGCCCGCTCGCGACAAACATTATCCTGACTATTGGGTGTATCTTTGCATACATAAATCCGGATATACCACCGGCGATACCATACATTCCTATCAGTGATGTAACTATTATTGAGGCGATTCCGAGTACATCTATGTCAAGCAGCAGCAAATGCTGATCCATTACAAAAATGTAAGGGATTATAAACGCGGCAATTGCAAGCTTTGTGGCTTGTACACCTGTGTCGAACGGATTTCCTTTGGCTATTGCAGAGCCGGCATATGCAGCGAGCGCAACCGGAGGAGTGATATCCGCAAGGATACCGAAGTAGAAGGCGAAGAGATGAGCGGCAATTGTAGGTATTCCAAGCTTTATCAGTATTGGAGCTGCAATTGTCGATGTTATCAGGTAGTTTGCAGTTGTAGGGACGCCCATTCCAAGTATGAGCGATGTAATCATGGTAAAGAACAGGGTTACGATGAGGTTGCCGCCCGCTATATCCACAAGACCGCCGCCGAGCGTCAGACCGATGCCTGTTAGAGTTACCACGCCAACTATTATTCCTGCTACTGCGCATGCGCATGCAACGCCGATAATATTTTTTGCGCCATTTACAAAGGCTTCATAGTGTGCCTTTAGAGGAACATAGGTGCTTTTGCGGAGGTAAGGCACAATTATGCAGGATATTATGCCCCAGGTAGCCGCAAATATAGGTGTCTTGTCCATAATTAACAGAATGATTATGACGAAAAGAGGGATAAGCAGATGTCCGCGCTCTTTGAGTATCGGCCATGCCTTTGGAAGCTGGTCCTTCGGAATGCCCAATAAACCGAGTTTTTTTGCCTCAAAATCTATCATCATCCAGATTCCTGTGAAATAGAGCAGAGCCGGTATAATCGCCGCTTTAGCGATGGTGATGTACGGCACGCCTACCGCTTCTGCTATCAGGAACGCCGCGGCGCCCATGATCGGAGGCATTATTTGCCCCCCTGTTGATGCTGCCGCCTCTACCGCTGCGGCAAATTCCGGTTTGTAGCCGAGAGATTTCATCAGTGGGATAGTAAACGAGCCGGTAGATACTGTGTTTGACACCGACGAACCTGAAATAGTGCCCTGTAGTGCCGAAGTGAGGACTGCAACCTTTGCCGGGCCGCCTGGAGCATGGCCCGCTATCGCATTTGCAATGTCTATGAAGAATGCGCCGACGCCTGTTTTTTCAAGGAATGCACCGAACAGTATGAACAGGAAAATATACGTCGCACAAGTTCCGAGCGGAAGTCCTATAATGCCTTCGGTGGTATAGAACAGATGCGTTGCAATGCGCTCGATCCCGTACCCCCTGTGCTTGAGGAACCCTGGCAGGTAGCTTCCGAAAAAGGCAAAAAGTATAAATACCGCTGCAATAATAACAATAGGAAGCCCGACAACTCTGCGGCACGCCTCCATAACCATAAGCACTGCAACAGCTGCAATAATTATGTCGAGCGTATTGTAATTGCCGGATCTTCCGATAATCGCTTCATAGTTTATGACGTAGTAGGCAATAATTCCGAGGAAAATTGCCGCAAACGCATAGTCGAGCGCAAAAATTTTATCTCTTCGTCCTTTGCTTGTAGCCGGGTAGAGCAGGTATGCGAGGCAGATTACAAAGCAAAGATGCACCATCCTCAAAAGCTGAGGCGGAAACGTTCCTGTGATCGATGTATAGACCTGGAATGTAGTAAATGCAGTAAGAATTATTAATATCGCCTTTCCCATAAATCCGGCCAGGGTTCGGTACGACGATTCCTTGTCTATGCTTCGTATGAGCGCTTCCTGATCTATGTCCGAAGCTTCGAGGACTCCGTCCTGTCCGACAATTTCATTCGGAATTCGTGTATTTTGTTTGTTTTTATTTGACAAGTTTCACCTCTCTGAAAAATAATTGATAAAATTCTGCAAAATCGACAGCTTCACAACGGAAATATTACACGTCCCGTAGGGATTGATATCAAAAAGCTTTATTTTTTGGTCGCTGCTGATTATTGTAAGCTCATGTCCGGCAATCCCGGCTGCAGCGTACGAAACGCTTGCCTGCTTATTTGGCACAAAGTCGATTCTCAAAAAGCTGCCTTCTTCCGAGATTTTTGCACCCTCAGGAATTGTGTCGAGCATTCCCGCGCCATAGTTTTCAAACCACGCAGTTGTAAGTGCGATACTTTCGCCTTCGCAGATAGAGAATCTCTCTTTTACGAGTCCTTTGTTGACACTGTGTCTGAAAGTTATTTCGAAGTGATCGTTTTTTTGAATGTCGAGCGATGCAAGGATTTTCCCGTCGGTATTTCTTATGCAGAGTTTGTAAATAATGGGGTGAGTCGCTGTAAAAATGAGCAGGAGGGTTATAATAAGCCCCCCTGCCAAAAGTTTTTTCACTTACTGGATGCCTTTTTCCTTATAGAATTTTTCTGCGCCAGGGTGCAGAGGCACAGTTACGCCGGAAGTAGCTTCTTCGAGCTTGAATTCTTTTGCTTTCGCATGAGCCTGACCGAGCGATTCGAGGTTTTCGTATACAGCCTTTGTAAATTTGTATACTTCGTCTTCGCTGAGATCCGATCTGCAAACTATGAGCGCTCTGACACCGAGAGTAGTGATATCAGCTTCTGTATTGTACACATCTTTTGGAATAGTGACCGCTGTATAGAAAGGATAGTCTTTCATGAGCGCAGCCGCCTGATCGCCGACTATATCGAGGAGCTTGAGCGATCTTGTAACTGCAAGTTCTGTTATTGCAGTATTTGGAACACCTGATGTGACAAAGAATGCATCGATCTGACCGTCTTTGAAAGCGTTGCCGCTCTCTTTGAACGAGAGTCTGCTAACGACGATGTCGTCGGTAGAAAGACCGTGAGCCGCAAGTATCTGTAGAGCGTTCTGCTCGACACCGCTGCCAGCGTCGCCGATAGAAACTCTCTTGCCCTTGAGATCGGCAACAGTCTGAATGCCGCTGTCGGAAGCTACTACAATCTGGCAGACTTCTGCATATATTGAAGCCACGGTAGAGAAGCCTGAAACTTTCTCTGTGAATATTCCGGTTCCGTTGTATGCGTAGTCGAGTACGTCGTTCTGGATGATTGCGTAGTCAGCTTCTTTTTTGGATAGGAGCATTACGTTTTCTTTTGAAGCGCCTGTTGACTGAACTGTGATGTTCACGCCGACTTGCTTGTTGACTTCCGAAGCGATCGCACCTGCAAGAGGATAGTATGTGCCGGATGTTCCGCCGGAAGCGAATACGTAGTTGGTATTTGTGCTGCCGGTATCCTTGGAATCTCCGCCGCCGCCACATGCGGTAAGCCCAAAGAGCATTGCACAGATCGTGATTATTGCGATCAGATGTTTGAAACGTTTGGTCATATGAACCTCCTAAAAGTTGTGGTTTAATTATAGCAAAAAAACGTGATTTGGAAATATTTATTTGATAATTTGTGAATTGCGTTTTTGTTTCAATACAGCGAGAATTCGGCGATGAGAGATGCTATAATCATTAACATAACAGTGGTATAGGAGGGTGAATTGACTCAGGCTGAGAGACTGAAATATCTCGTTAAATGGTTTGCGGACGGGGCTGATATTCCGGCGGACGAAGACGGCATGTGTCGTCTGCTCAGGTCGATTATGAATATGAGAATGCCGCGCAGGCTTCCGGACGAAGTGCTAAAGATTCACGATGAATATCTTTTGCAGATCGCGCGCGATAAGGGTATAGTCGCGGCCGCCGATCTTCCGAGTATAAAAGAGATATTTGGGAGTACTGCGCCGGGTTCGGATATTATCTCTTTATGGCAGGGCGACATAACAAGGCTTGAATGCGGCGCTATAGTAAATGCGGCAAATTCCGCGATGCTTGGCTGCTTTGTTCCTATGCACGGGTGTATCGATAACTATATTCACTCCTATGCCGGAGTGCAGCTTCGGGCAGAGTGTTTAGAGAGAATGGATGAGCTTCGCTCTAAGTATGGTGATTCATATGAGCAGCCGACAGCTGTTCCGATGCTTACAGGAGCATATAATTTGCCTGCAAAAAGCGTAATTCACGTGGTGGGACCGATAGTTTACGGTTCGCTCACTGAAGCGCATGAGGTGTTGCTTGCGAATTGTTACAAAAATATATTGGATATGTGTTGTAAAAACGCCATAAAGACTGTTGCGTTTTGCTGTATTTCCACAGGGGAGTTTAATTTTCCCGGCAGGCGGGCGGCGGAGGTGGCCGTGATGTCTGTCTCTGACTGGATTAAACATAATGATGGCGCAATGGAAAAGGTAGTCTTCGATGTATTTAAGGACGAGGACAGAAGATTTTATGAAGAGCTGTTTGCCAAATGATTCGGAAAAGGTGCGGTTATGAATGAAAAATTAGAATGTTTGAAAAAGCTGCTTTCGGACGCCGAGGCGGTGGTAATCGGCGCGGGGGCCGGGCTTTCGGCGTCTGCAGGATTCGACTATTCAGCCGAAAGATTTTTGAAGTATTTTAGTGATTTTGCAAAAAAATATAAGTTTGAAGATATGTACACCGGAGGATTCTACCCTTTTGAGGATTACGAAGAGTTTTGGGCATATTGGAGCAGGTACATCTATATAAACAGGTATGTTGATCCGCCCAAGCCTGTCTATAATCAGCTTTTGGAACTGGTATCAGGTAAAAATCATTTTGTAATAACAACTAATGTCGATCATTGCTTTCAGAAGGCGGGATTTGATAAGCGAAGGCTTTTTTATACCCAGGGCGATTATGGTCTGTGGCAGTGCAGCGAACCCTGCCATCAAAGCACTTACGACAATTCGGCGGCTGTGAGGGATATGGTTGAGGCTCAGGGTTATAAAATATCGGAAAATGGCTCGCTTGAATGTCCCGAAAACACTTTGCCTTTAATGCGCATTCCTGCAGAGCTCATACCTCGTTGTCCGCGCTGCGGCAGGCCGATGACAATGAATTTGCGCTCTGACGATACATTTGTAGAAGATGACGGCTGGCACAGGGCTTCCGAGGCTTATGTCGATTTTATTAATGATTGTTCTTCTTGCAGGACGCTTTTTCTTGAACTGGGCGTTGGAAGCAATACACCGGGGATCATAAAGTATCCTTTCAGGAGAATGACTGTTGAAAATATTCATGCTGTTTATGTCAGCATAAATAAAGACGAGGTTTTTATTCCTCAGGGTATAGCGGAACGTTCGCTGAGCATTGCAGGAGATATCGGCGATGTGCTTTGCTGCCTGCTCGGCAGGAAATAAAGCAGCATCGCTGTTTTGTGGCAGGTAATATCAATAAAAATTGAAGAGAGCACTATCTGCGAGGCCGTGTTGCTAAGAATTTCATGTTTTGTTCGGAGTTAGGGTGGCATTGAACTGCGTGAAATATATTTTCCCTATGCCGCACACCATACTTTGGCGAATAGGCTTCGCCGCAATTAACAATGCTTAGATTTTGAAAATTTATGCGGCTGCAGATAATTCGCCCAAGTATGGCTGCGGCGCAGGGAAAATGAATATGATTGATGACAGAACATTGAAAAACAGCCCGAACTATGCTAAAATTGAACATATACAACAAATTAATTTAGGGGAGGAAATTAATGAACACAAAAAATCAATATGCCGGCACACAGACCGAGAAAAACTTAAGGGAAGCATTTGCTGGAGAATCACAGGCGAGAAATAAGTACACGTATTTTGCATCGGTGGCAAAAAAG
>JBHAZV010000007.1:0-40507 GCA_041781135.1 Acidaminobacteraceae bacterium | reverse complement strand
TTCAGGTTCATTCATGGTATTCACCTCCTTTCGCAGCCGCGAAAGCGGGTAGAATTTCCCCTTTCGTAAACCCTCAACAACGCAGAGCCCAAAACTGCCAAAGAAAAGCGAATATTTTTAGGAAAAAGTTTTGCAGGCACAAAAAATCCCGACTGCACAGAGCAGCCGGGAGCGGACATGAATGAGCAGTTATACGTATATGATCTAATTGTTCATCTATGTAGACGTAAGATTTTATAAATAGAAAAATGATTTTTTTAGCAACAATAAAATGCAAGAAAACAACATGGCGATACCTCCTTAATACCGCCATTTCCTCGTGAAAGGGTAACTTTAATACACCCTCTGTATTCTCGCTTTTGAAAAGAAAACAGCGGTTTTGATTGCTATTTCAAAACCGCCGTCAGGTAATATATAATCTGTTTGACACGTGAAAAATTTGCCGCCGAACAACGGTTTTTTTTATTTCCGATTTGGCGACTATTATTTGAAAGTTAATCAAACAAATTTAATTGGACAGAACTATTTTTTTCTTCAAAGTTGTATAGATACTCAAATATTTTTGAGTTGTCGTGCATAATGCCGTTGTCCTCACATATTTGATGAAATAATCTCATAAGTTCATTGTGTTTAGGACTGCTTAGTTGATATTGCGTACCATAAGTACGAATATACTTTTCTTTCATATGGGGGAACAATCGGTCTAACTGACTATAAAAATACTCTCTGCTTCCCTCACGAAGTGTTAAACCCATTCCAAAGCAAATAACGCCGTAAACTTTTGCTTCAATGCAATATTCTAAAATTCCTCTGATGTTTTCTTCTGTATCATTGATGAAAGGAAGAATAGGACAAAGCCAAACAACAGTTGAAATACCTGCTTCATTCAGCTTTTTCAGAGCTTCAAACCGTTCTTTTGTCGTACTGACATTTGGCTCGATTTTTTTGCTTAAATCCTCGTCATAGGTGGTTAGCGTCATTTGCACAACGCACTTTGTTTTATCGTTAATAGATTTTAGTAAGTCTAAATCCCGTAATACTCGGTCAGATTTAGTTATCAAAGTAAATCCAAAGCCATATTGATTTGCTAAAGCCAATGCTTTACGAACATTCCCAATTTTACTTTCAAGTGGGATATACGGATCTGTCATAGAGCCTGTACCCAACATACATTTTTTGCGCTTTCGCTTGAGGGCATTTTCTAATAATTCGATAGCATTTCTTTTAATTTCAATGTCCTCAAAATTATGTTCTATGTGATAACACTTACTTCGTGAGTCACAGTATATACAACCATGAGAACAGCCGCGATATAAATTCATTCCGTTTGAAGCAGATAAAATTCCTTTTGCCTTTACAAAGTGCATAGCCTTTTTCCTTATAACTGAAACTTCTTTTTCAAAAAGGTTTCATTGAGAAGATGGTTTGTTTCATATTCTCCATGGTAAAAAACAGCCCAGTTATTAAAAATACAAGGAAGATTTTTAGCTTTCTCTAAAGTGTCTACGGCAATCAAATTTAACGGTATGTTGTTTTTATTGCAGTATTCTTGCACCTGTTCAATGCAGTTTGGAATGTACGGACACTGTAAGCCATAATAAATTGTCAGTGCTTGTCCACTAATTCTCATTTCTTTTACGCTTTCAGAAAAATACGGTTTATCCCCATTGAAAGACAATACCAATAATTCATATTCATTTTTTACGGTATCAACAACTTCAAAGCCATATTTAAGTAAAAAATTCTTATCTGCTAAAAATGGTTTTTTCTTTTTGGAGCTAAGAATACAAACACCTGATTTTCCTTTTTCTTTTGCGTCATTGATACAATACTCAATCAGAGATTTCGCATACCCCTTACCCTTAAAGGAGCCCGATACCCAAAGACAATAAATATACAAAAAGTTATCTCCATGAACAGGTACCCACGCCGTTTCCAACGGAGCATATTCAATAAATACCTTTCCCTTTTCATCAAGTTTCCGGAAAACATGCCCCTCCGCAATCCGTTCTCTTAACCAATTCTTTTTTACAGTTACTCCTACTTGATGTTTTTTATCGGCAATCGCACAACATAAATGCTCCTTATCTATATTTTCAATCGTCAAGTTTATAAAATGTTCACTCATACTTTCCCTCCATAAATGCATTACACCCATATTGTAACAGCAAAACCATGACACCTAATGTCAAGGTTTATTTTTTTCGTATATTTTTTTCGCTTCATCAGATAAAATTTTTTGTAAATAGACGGGCTCGATTACTGTAACCTGTGTTCCAAAAGAAAGCAAATACCCTACCAACCAGTTATCCTCTGGCATATCAGAAGAAACCATAAGATCACCGTTTTCCGTTTCTTCTATTTCATTGCCCTCAAATTCATCATATACACGATATGCCATTTCTTTTGGAAAGCAAAGGGATATTTTATTGTATTTTCTTTTTGGTTCGTCTGCGGTTTTAGGATATTCCATTGGTTCAAATTCTTCTGATAGAAATTGAACTTCAAGAATACGATTAAATTTGAAAATACGGAAATCATCTTTATCAACGCAGTAAGCCTTGATATACCACTCTTTTGCACGATACATCATTTTAAGCGGATAGATTTTTCTCTTACTCTTTTTCCCATAAGAGTTGACATACATAATACATACTGCCCTATGAAAAATAACGGCATTTTTCAGCAGTTCAAAGGTAGTTTTATCTTGTGTTTTACTTCCCCAACGAGAAAAGTCTACTTCAAACCAATTATCAGAATGAACACTAAATAGAGCAGATAATTTTGTCAACATATCCTTTTCATAAGTATGGTTTACAACCGATACGCTTTGCAAGGCAGATAATATGTCTTTCTTCTCTTCTTCAGAAAAAAGAGCTTTATCCAAAACATAGTTTTCAAGTATCTGTATGCCTCCATTTCTTCCTGTTGTTACATAAATAGGAATACCCGCACTACTTATTACATCTATATCACGATAAATTGTTCGCACTGATACTTCAAATTTTGCTGCTAACTCCGGGGCAGTTATGCGTCCATTTTCCAAAATGCAATATATGATTTTGAAAAATCTGCTTTCTCTCAAATGATCACCTCCTTTTTCTAAATATAGTCTATAAACCATGACACGTTATGTCAAGGTTTATAGATGATTTATTTTTATCATATATATGATATGTGTACTCATATCTTGAAAGAGAGGTGAACAGTAAAATGTAACAGGGTGATATTATGAAGCCAGAGAAAATTAAGTATGATTTTAAGGCTTTCGGTCAAGCTATAAAAGCGGCACGGAAGGCAAAGGGTATTTCAAGAAATGAATTAGCGGATAGAATGAACATTGCGCCCCGCTATATTGCGTCCATTGAGAACAGTGGACAGCACCCAAGCCTGCAAATCTTTTATGAGCTTGTAACTCTTTTGGATGTGTCAGTAGATCAGTTCTTTTTCCCGAACAAGAGCATGGATAAATCGACGCAGCGCAGACAGCTTGAAGCAGGCGGAAAAGAAGCTGTCCGATATGGCTGTTCTGATAAAAAATATCTCAACCTATCAAAAGACAAAGGATATTTACAGAGGATGTATCAAGGCAAAGAATAAGGAAGCATACAAGCATAAGCATGAAAGCAGCCTGATTCTTTATGAAGCTGCGACAAAGGCGTTAAAGGATGCAGGCATTAAAAAGCTTCCGAATCTTACCACTTTGCAGAAAGAATATTCCGTCCTGCAAAAGCATAAGGAAGTTCTCTATTCCGATTATGGAAAGTTCAAAAGTAAAGTCAAAGAATATCAAAAAATCAAACAGAATGTTGATACGATTTTACAAAGAGAAAATACAGGCAAGGAGCATACAAAAACCATTGAATGATTCTTCTTGTGGACGGAGAATAAATTTCATGGTATGCTATGACTAACTAAAGAAACGGGAAAGACAATATATTTAAGGAAAGAAAGCAGTTCCCGAAAGAAAAGGAGCTGATATTATGACGCACGGAGAAATATGGAAAGATTTTTTTAAGAAAGTAATAGTGCCTGTTCTGCTGACAGCATTTCTCTTTTATTGGGGAAAAAGCATCTTTACGCAAAACGGAGAAACAAACTATTTTTATGTATGGCTGTTTTGCGGCGTTCCCTTCGGTATCAGAAGAATGTTTTTATGGCTGATTCCGGTAAATCATGACTTTACCACAACGGTGGGAATATTTGCCGTAAATATCATAGCAGGCGGAATGATCGGCTTTGTTGTTCTTCTGTGGAAGCTGCTTGTCGCTGCATGCTATATCCCGCTTACGGCATACCAGCTGCTCACTGCCGGGAAAAATAGTAAGATAGATGTTCATGTTGAGAATTAAAGAGAAACGAGGTTTCTATGGATATAATAAGAGCGATTTTGGATGGGATCATGATGGCGGTCTATTTCAATGGACTGGCCGCCGTATTTATTTTAATTAACTCACGATACTTTTTCAGCAGTTACCCGAAGTCCATTCAACAGGCAGCGCCGAATCCTGCAACAAAAGAAGAAAAGAAAGCAGGTGCGAAAATTATGTGTTTTTTGCTTTTGCCGCTGTTTCTCTATGGAGCGGTCAGCGCCGTTTATGCGGGAACGAGCGATTTTTGGATGCTGTTCCTGTCCGGCTACATCAACTGGATGATCGTGAACTTCGGTGACCTGATCTTTCTTGACGGAGTGCTGTTCTCAAAGCAGAAAACTCGCGTTATGCTTCCGGGGACAGAAGATCACCCTGATTATGAAACAAAAAATTGGATGCGAAAACTCGCTCTGCCGGAACATTTGTTTTCCTGGCCGTTTCTTATTGTGCCTCTTTATGCGCTTATACAGACAGGGCTTGCGCTTTTGATCCGGCATTTTGGCATTCTTACATTTTAGGAGTTGGAAAAGGAATTACCCATGAAATTAAGCCATATCATTTTAAAAGTCGAGCGGCTTGACCGCGCTGTGCAGGAATACAGGGAAAAAGGCTTTGCCGTTGAATATGGGAGAAAGAAAAATCCCATCAATGCATTGATCTACTTCTCAAACGGTCCCTATATCGAGCTTTTGGACGGAACGCGGATGCCCGGCGCAGCAAAGGTCGCCATGCGTTTCTTTGGGAAAGGCGTGCTCATTGACAGATTGCAGCGCCTTGACGACTGCGCCCCGGGCTATTGCGAGCTTGCCCTTGAGAACTATGAAACCAACCTGAACAGAGAAATTGCTATTTTGCAAAAGCACGGAATTAAAAGCTGCAAAGCGCCCAGCCGCCGGGTAGATACCCACGGCAGAGATCTGCGCTTCCGCCTTGCTTTTCCGGAGGCTCTGGATGTCCCGTTCCTGATGACTTATTTTTCCGTTGATCCGAAGCCTGTAAATTTTGTCCATCCGAATGGGATCCGGGAGGTCGGCAAGGTCGTCTACGGCACCGATCCCTCCCGCTTTGCGGTGATCCAGGAGCTGTGCGACGATAAGCGGCTGGAGCTTACAGAGGGCGGCGGGATCCATGTAGAATTTATAAAATCGGATAAGGGCAATGTATGAGCAGGGTGATCGTCAAAAGTTCTGTATTCCCAGCCGGAGTAGAAGTAGTATGGGAAAAGCTGCAAAACCTTTCCTCCCTGCAATATGTCGCCGCACCCTTTGCAGCCTTTGAACCGGCGGACGGCAGGAACGATCTGATATGGAGCTGCGGAGAGATATTCCGGTTCCGCCTCCGCCTGTTCGGGCTGCTTTCCTTTGGGATCCATACCATACGAATCGTGACCTTTGACCGCGAAACGCTTACGATCTATTCCAATGAGAGCAATCCCCATGTGCCGATATGGAACCATCGGATCAGCTTAAACCCCTTAGGCAGCAACAATACGCAGTACAAGGACGAGGTGGAGATCGACGCCGGATGGAAAACAGCGTTCGTCTGCCTCTGGGCAAAGCTATTCTATACGCACCGGCAGAGGAAATGGAAAAAGCTGCTGAAATAAGAAGGTTACATATAGAAAGAGGATACAATGGAGACGAAAAGAGAAGAAATCATCCGCAAATGGTTTTCGATGTGGCTTTCAAAGGAGGATGGCGGAATTTTAGAACTGTTTTCTCTGAACGCAGTTTATATCGAAAGCTGGGGACCGGAATATCACGGAAGCGAAAAGATCAGGCACTGGTTTCAGGAATGGAATGAGCGCGGCAATGTCCTGAAATGGGAGATCCAGGGGTTCTTCCACAGCGGTGATCAGACGACGGTATGCTGGTTCTTTTCATGTAGGATGAAAGACGGCACGGAGCAGGCCTTTGACGGCATCTCGCTCATCACATGGGATATGAACGGAAAAATCGCAGAGCTTAAAGAGTACGGCTGCAATATAGAAAGATATGATCCCTATGCAGATGGCGAAAATCCCGTATTCAGAGATGAAAAATCGTTATGGTTCTAATAACAAAAAAACAGCGGACGCAGCGGCCACAAATCATGGCTGCCGCGTCCGTTTTTTCTTTGAACTTTTACTTGTGTTACGCAGTTAAACCTCATTTTTAAGGATTTAGGTATGAATCCCTACCATAAGCTGAAATGCTCCTAAAAGGCAAGAATATATAAGGCATTTGCACCCTCTATTTCGTAACAAGGCTCCGCTTTTTCCTCATGCGCTCCGCCGCCTGCTTTCTTGTGATTTTCTTTCTGCAATCGGGGCAATATTTCGCATTATTGGACTTTGACGCAAAAGGCGTGCCGCATACAGTGCAACGGCGTTTTTCCTCCGGTGCGTAAAGCTCTGCAAAAAGCTCTCTATCAAGAGGAAGCACCGCATCGGAAAACCAATGGCAAAGAAGCGAACAGGATATAAGCTGCGGACAGGGGCAAGCTTCCCCATTGTCAAGCAAAATGCAGTTTCCATTATCATAGTTACAGCATTCTTTTCTCACAAGGCGATTGACACGCTTTACCTGTTTGGGTGAAAGCGTTTTTGATTTCCTCATATTTCATCGGCGGGATCAATGGAAAGCGCGGCAAATTCCTGATTGGACAGGCTGTTTACCTTTTTTACCGTATGCTTTGCAAACTCCCGCATATCCTTATCCATAAAGGAAAGAGCAAATGCGATTTTCTCCGTTACTTCCTCTTTGGTTTCGCCTCTGTAAATGCTTAACAAATTCATTTCTTCTACTGTAAAAGGATTCATTCTTATACCTCCAATTCATGATGTTTTGTTTTCGTGTTATGTTTTTTCTGTTCAGACTGTTTCTTTGCTTCCTTTAGCTGCTCCCTGATAGATGGCTTTTTCTCCGGTTCTTTGCTGCTGCGGTTTTCCGCTTTAACCGCCTTTGCAAGCTCGGTAAGGGAAATAGATTCTCCCGCCTTTACTTTCTGCTCAAGCTCACTTACGGTAGGTGTATTCGGGGTATTGTTGATAATCCCGTCAAAGTTATTGTCGTTTTGCTCTTCTTGTCAGCTTTCTTTTATTTTTGACGCTGTTTTTTTCCTTTGTTTTGTCCTTTAACAATATGAAATACCTCCTTTTCAAGTTCTCGCTGCCTTATGAGCAGGGCATAATAGTTTCTCGTCCTGTAGGGACGCTCTTTCTTTCTGATAAACTTTGTCTGCACGATATGCTTTAGGACGACCTCAAGGGGCTGTCCGTGCTTTTCATACATGGCAAAGAGGAAAAAGGGAAGCATCACTAAAATCATGAAAAATGTAGCAAGGCTTGTTCCTGTGCTTCCCTTTAGGAGAAAGAAAACGGGCAGCCCTGCGATTAAGGCTGCCGTAAAGCAAATGATCTGCCTTTTTGTAAGATTAAAGGCAACCTTTGTTTTGACCTTTGTTAAGTCTTTCGGTACGGGTACATACGCCATAAAAACCTCCTTTCTTATATTTATGACTATATATAGTGTTCCTTCTATTGACTTTTTGCATATATAGGTCTATACTGCTATTAGCACTCACTTAGCAAGTGTGCTAATAATCAAGGAAGGAGGAACACTATGGCTAATAAATTCAAACCGGGACAGTCTGCTCCAAAATCAGGTCAGTACGGAATTGTTGGTCCTCGTGGAGGTAAAACAGGTGTTGAAAGAACCGTTGTAAAAGGCGAACCTTTTCCACCTACTCTCCAAAAAGGACAAAGCTACGTAATGAATGACCCAACAAAAACTAAATAAGTTTTACCAGCTGAGCTACCATGTATTTAGGTAGCTCATTTCATTTTTTGCAAATGTCCTCTATGAACTTTGAAAACATACATAGGAATGGAATCGGTATTTAATCCATCTTTATTTCTTTCTTCTTTTTTTGATAGATCCGTATTTTGTATATCTTTATTTAATTGCATTGGATTTTCCGATGTCGGATTATCCGCTTTCGGTTTTTCCAATACCGGCTTATCCGATGTTGGATTTTCCAATACCGGCTGGTCTAATACCGGACTAATCGGCTGCTCATAAATGGTATAGGTAATGGCTGTCATTTTCCCTTTTTCATCTCTGCCTTGCGACCTTGCGATATATCCCGCTTTTTCAAGCTCCAAGACGGCGGTGCGAATGGCGTCGATGCTTTCCTTGTTGATATGAGAAAGTCCCGCAAGTGTGTAATCCCAGTTTTCCGGAAGCGACAGCATTTGAGAAAGTAAGCCTTTCGCCTTTAGTGTCAGTTCCTTGTTTCGCAGGTGGTGATTGCTCATGACGGTATATCCCTTGTTTTTCTCTACTCTGAAAACTGCCATGATCTTTGCTCCTTTCGTTTTATTTTGTTACGCAGTTAAAGGGCGATTTTGAAAGAAAAGGTATATTCCCCTTGCTTTGTCAAAACCGCCTTCTAAAAGCCTTGTATTTCAAGCCTGTATATGCCTCTACTTCGTAACATGGGCATGAAAAAAACGGTGTCCTTATGCTTCCTGTTAAGAAGCGAAAAATCACCGCTTGGTATGTGATATATTCAATTTTTTGTACAATACCAGCTTGTCTGCTGTTATAAAAATGTTGGATTTACTTGTGTTTTAGAAGTATCGTTATCTAACATCAGCTTTTCAAAGACCGGGTTTTCAGGAAATGACGAAATATGTGGAGGACTATTCTGTCTCCACGTTGATCGTCAAGGACCTGTCCCGCCTAGGCAGGGAGTATTCTTACATGGGGCGCTTGCTGGATTTCATTTTTCCGGCGTATGACGTTCGTTTTATCGCCGTAAACGACGATGTGGACAGTGCCAGAGGTGAGAACGATTTTGCGGTGTTCAAGAATGTATTCAATGACTACTATGCCAAGGACACAAGCAAAAAGATACGTGCCGTTGTCAAGATGCGGGGAGAAGCGGGCGAACACCTCGCCAGCAATCCGCCCTATGGGTATATCAAGGACCCGCAGGACAAAAAGAAATGGATCGTAGACGAAGAAGCGGCAAAGGTAGTGCGGCATATCTTTGATCTCTGTATCGAGGGGAAAGGCCCTATGCAGATCGCAAAGGCATTGACGCGGGAGCGGATATTGACCGTGACCGCCTACAATGCAAAGCAAAAGGGCTTATCCATGCCGGATAACCTGTATCAGTGGAGTCCGAAATCCATAGTTGGAATTTTGGAACGACCGGAGTATTTGGGTTGTACTGTGAATTTCAAGACCTATACCAAGTCCTTGAAGTTCAAAAAGCGAATGGAAAATCCAAAGGAAAACCAACGGGTATTCGAGGGGACGCAGCCGCCGATCATCGAGCGCGGACAGTGGGAACGGGTACAGGAGCTTCGTAAAAACAAACGCAGACCCACCAAAACGGGAAAGACAAGTATGTTCTCCGGGCTTGTGCGGTGCGCGGATTGCGGAGCAAAGCTCTATTTCTGCACCTGTAACACCTACAAGGACGACACGCAGGATCACTTTGTCTGCTCCAACTACAAGAGCAATACGGGCTCCTGCCAGATTCATTTCATCCGCGAGGTCACGCTGTACAAGCGGGTACTGGAATGCGTACAGCGGACGCTGACCTATGTGCGGGCGTATCGGGACGATTTCATACACGATATGCTGGCGCAGGACGAGGCGAGCCGAAAAGCGGAGCTTGCGCAGAAACGAAAGGCGCTCTCAGGCGCACAGAAGCGCATGGAGGAACTGGACAAGATCATCCAGCGTCTTTATGAGGATTCGGTGTTCGGCAAGCTGAGTAACGAACGGTTTCAAAAGCTGTCTGCTCAATATGAAGCAGAACAAAAAGAGATCAAGACTCTTGCCTCTGTGCTGGAACGGGAGATCGAGGATGACGCAAAGCAGGCGGTGGACGTGGAACGCTTTCTAAATCTTGCGGAACGGTATTCCGAACTGCAGGAGCTTGACGCGGCTACGGTCAACGAACTGATTGACAGGATCGTGATCCATAATCCCGTAAGGATCGACGGACGAAAGCACGTCACCATCGAAGTGTTCTTTACTTATGTGGGGAGAATACGCATACCGCTTCAAAAGCCGGAGCTTCCCACAAACAAAGCACAACCGGCGTGACCTTCGCCACGCCGGTTGTACAAGGTTTTTTCTATCCTTCCTTATGAGCCGCTGTCATTACTGAAACATCCCTTTATCGCTCGAATATTCGATTTTTGGTCTTGCCCTATTTGCAAGCCGCGAATCCATTACACTAAATCACCGATTCGTCGATGAGGAAATAATTCTGAAATTACTTCTACAGCGAATCGCAATAAATTGCCCGAACTCTTTCAAGAGTAGCCTCCACCGGTGCGCACGCAAGAAGTCCGCCAAGAGAAGGAGTATTAAACGCCAAGTGTACAAGCCTGTCGACATCAGCTTCTGTAAAACCTTCGTCTTTAAGAGTCTGAGTGACGCCGACGGACACAAGCCATTCTCTTACCTTTGCAGCAGCCTGTTCTGCGTTCAGATCCTTTGCACCGCCAAATACAGGCGCAAAAACATCGAGTATTGTATTCTTTCTTGCATCGAAGCACTGCTTAACGACAGCCGGCAAAAGAATCGCAAGACCGAGACCATGAGTGAGTTCTGTCTTTACGCCGCTGAGCGGATGTTCAAGCGCATGCGTGAAATGGAGCAAACCGTTGTCGAAAGCAGTTCCTGCAATCATAGATGCATATGTGAGATAGTATCTCGCCACTAAATCATTGCCATCGGCGAGCGCTTTAGGCAGGTATTCGTGGACAAGTCTCACAACTTCCTTTGCAAGCAAAATGCTGAAAGGGCTTGCAACAACAGTAGTACACGCTTCAAAAACATGGTTTACCGCATCGATGGATACTGCCATTGTCTGAAATTTTGGAAGACTCACCATTAGAGCGGGATCATCTATTGCATAAACCGGATAAATACAGTCATAAGCGATGGCCGGTTTATACTCTTTCTCAGGAATCGATACCACAGCAAACCTGTCGACTTCCGTACCCGTACCGTGAGTAAGATTTACAGCTACCACGGGAACAGCTTTTTCCGGCACAAATTTCTGTTCATAGAGTTCGGCACAAGTCCTGTCAGTATATTCGAGCAGTATTGCGACTGATTTTGCAGCGTCGATTGGGCTTCCGCCGCCTATGCCGATAACTGCCTTCGCGCCAAACTGTCTTGCTTCTTTTACAGCTTCATCGACATGTGTATGTTCAGGATTCGGCATTACCTTGTCATAAAGCACATACTTTATGCCGTTTGCCGCAAGCGCTTTTTCTACTACGTCCCAAGCTCCGGTCTTTTTATAGGCAGCCTTTCCGGTTACTACGGAAATCCTATCTATGCCCTTTTTGGCAAATTCTGCGGCTATGTCGTTAAACTTCTGTATTGCCCCCACTCCAAGGTATGCAGTAGTCTTTGTCCTGATTTCGCGAACTTCGTTGACATTGATGTCTTTTTCCCACATAAAAAATACCTCCTTAAAATTTATTGCAATCGCAAATTGCAGTATAAGAATACCATTTTTTGGTTAAATAAATCAATACATAAATTTCGCTGCAAATACTTATTTTGGTATTGACATAACTCGGCAGATGCTGTACAATGTGGCGGTTAAGTACGGATGTTCCTCTGATTTGTCCATCACGAACATCTTGGAAAAAAGGAGAAATTATGAATCAGAACATCATCAGGACCATTGAAGCTGAACAGATCAGAACAGATCTTCCGGCGATCAATGTAGGCGACACCATCAGGGTGCATCTTCTTGTCAAGGAAGGTAAAAGAGAGAGGACTCAGGTTTTCGAAGGAATAGTCATGAAGAGACAAAACTCTGGAATCCGCGATAACATCACAGTCAGAAAACTCTCGTCGGGGGTTGGCGTAGAAAAAATCATACCTGTCAACTCACCTAAGATTCAAAAGATTGAGGTAGTGCGAGAAGGCAGAGTCAGAAGAGCAAGACTCGGATACCTCAGAAGCAGGGTCGGAAAAGCTGCTAAAGTTAAAGAAAAAAGAAAGTAGCAAAAGTTCCCTGCCAGTAAAACAGTAATTCGCAAAATTCTTGGAACAGGCGTGATTTCGGTCATGCCTGTTCTGCTTTTTCATCGAACAGAAGTAAGCCTTTCAGCAAATTGCCGCCAATATGACTTCTTGGATGTGTCACAGGAAAAGTGCGTTTTTTATTTGGATAAATTAAAAGACGCCAAAATTCAGGACGGCACTGTATTAAAAATAGTAATATTTATCCTCGGAATATGATAAAAAACTATACTATTTGAACAAAAAACACTCCTTTGATAAAATTCAGCTGTGCAGCAAATCGCAAAAAATTAAGGAGGTCTACTATGTCAAGATACGACGTAGTCATCAAAAACAAGGGAATGGGTCATGGCGAAGACAGCGAATCGCTGACCGAAAAGCTGATGGAAGGATTTATTCATACGCTCGCAGGCAAAGACAAGCTGCCTGAGCACATTCTAATCTACGGTTCAGGTGTTCAGCTCACATGCACCGGTTCAGACTGTATCGAAGATCTCAAAATCCTCGAAAGCAAGGGCGTCAAAATCCTCTCGTGCGGTATATGCCTCGACTACTACGAGCTCAGAGACGAGCTTCAAGTCGGCGGTATCACCACAATGGGCGAAGTGGTTGACATCATAAGCAACAGCGGGTACGTATTCATTCCGTAGTACAACAGATGCGCTGACTGAAGTCGGCGCATTATTTTTAATACTTTCCAAACAGCGGCAATAATCACAAAAACACTATTCAGGAGAATTATGGAAAACAAATTTCCGGCATTCTGCACTACGCTCATCGGCTCTATGCCGCGAAGTGCGGAGCTGTTAAAACTAAAAAGCGAAGCGGCGTCAGACCCGGCTAAACGCTCGAGCTACAAAGAACTTTTAAAATCCGAAACCAAAGCGGCGGTCGAGCTTCAAAAGCGCGCCGGCATAGATATTCCGGTTTGCGGAGAACTCGACCGCGACAATTTTGTAAGCTATGTCGCCGAAAAAGTCGAGGGCATCAGCCTCATGAGCATGAACGAGATTCTCGAAATAACTGCAAATTCCGATGATTTTAACGAAAGCCTTCAGCAGATGGACGCCTCCGACAACTCTATGAGCAACCCAATCTGCACCGGAAAAATAAATACCTCGGCAAGACTTAATGCTTCGGAAGTTGAAATGATGCAAAGCCTGACCGAGGACAATATGTTCAAGGTGACTATCCCAAGCCCGTACATCCTGACGCGCTCGATGTGGCTTAAAGAAGTGTCCCAAAATGCGTATGCCGACAGAAAAGAGCTCGGCGCAGATGTAGTAAAATTAATACTAAGCGAGGTTGATGCGCTCATTGCGTCAGGCGTAAAAATCATACAAATAGATGAGCCGATCATTTCGGAAGTCGTGTTCCAAAGACCCGGCGGCGACAACTCCTTCTACTGAGGGGCGCTATCCGAAAAGGTCAGGATTGACCAAGAACTCAAATTCGCAAGCGGACTTCTAAAACCCGTACTTGCAAAAATAAACGAACACGAAGGCGTTACAAGCGCTATCCATGTCTGCCGCGGCAATTGGACGACCGACGAAAGCGTACTTTTATCCGGAGCGTATGACAAGATGTCAAAATTCTTTTCGGAGCTGAAGGTGGATATGCTCGCGCTCGAATTCTCTACACCGCGCGCCGGTGAAATCGACCTTTTATTCCAAAATAATCTTTTAGCCAAGAAAATCATACTTGGCTATGGGGTGATAAATCCGCGAATACCTGTCGCCGAAAGCGTCGATTCAATAGTTGCAAATGTAGAAAAAGCGCTGAAATTCCTTCCGCCGGAGCGCATATGGCTAAACTCGGACTGCGGATTCGCCACATTCGCCAACAGACCGCTGAATTCATTTGAAATAATCGAAAACAAACTCAGAAATATGGCTGAGGCGGCAAAAATACTGCGAAAAAAACACACAGGACAGATATGATAAATTTTGACCAGGCGTCGAGCGCATTTCCAAAAGCGCCAGGAGTCGCAGATGCCGTCGCCCAGTTCATAAATACAGGAGCGAGCAATATCAACCGAGGCAGCCTCAGCGTTTCGTATGAGGCTGCAAAACTCGTACTTAAATTCCGAGAATACCTCTTGGAATTTTTTGGCGCCAAAAACAAACATGCCGTTTTTACCAAAAATATCACGGAAAGCCTTAATATACTGCTTTGCGGCTACCTGAAAAATGGAGATCATGTCATAATTTCCGGACTTGAACACAACGCTGTAATGCGTCCGCTGCACCATCTTTCACGCAAATGCGGCGTCTCCTACTCCATTATGGATACAGATACCGACGGCATAGTAGATCCAAAGAGCATAAAACGCCTTGTGCAGCCAAGTACAAAAGCAATAATCACAACCGCAGCAAGCAATGTCTGCGGTACGATACTGCCGATAAAGACAATTGGGGCTATAGCAAAGGAGCTGGAAATTCCTTATTTTTTAGACAGCGCGCAACTTGCAGGATTCCTTCCGATAAACATGGACGAGCTCGGCATAGACGCGCTTGCGCTCACCGGACATAAAGGGTTGCTTGGTCCGCAGGGAATCGGAGCCTTGCTGCTGTCAGAAAATCTTGCAAACAACATCACGCCGCTGATATACGGCGGTACGGGCTCCATATCCGACAGCTACGAAATGCCAGAGCTGCTTTCGGAAAAGTTTGAGGCAGGAACCCTGAATTTACCTGGAATAGCAGGGCTTGCCGCATCGATCGGCTGGCTTAAGAATAACCAAAAGCAGCTTATTAAGCACGAAGTAGAGCTCACCTCCGCATTTTTGGAGCAGCTTGCCGAACTACCCGTGCGGCTGGTCGGAATCAAAGCCCAAAAATTCCAAAATTTTGAAAGCCGCTTAGCAGATGCGGCGCTTCAAAAATACGGTCAATGCGCAGAGCTTCTGCAGATTGTAGGTCGCACTCCAACCATTTCAATCGATACTTTAAAAATAGATGCGGCGGAACTTGCATATTACTTGGATTCAGAACACAAAATTTCCACAAGAGTCGGCATGCACTGTGCTCCACTAGCTCACAGGACACTCGGCACATTCCCAAAAGGAACTGTCAGATTCAGTATTGGCTATGCAAATACCACTGCCGAAATCGAATGCTGCCTGAATGCATTAAAAACATTCTTTGCACTAAAAAAAACATAAAAAAGAGCTAAAAATGGATAAAAAAATTTATGCACTCGTACTATTTGACTCTCCTCATCACGCTATAGCTTTTGATTCGCTCGCAAAAGAAAAAGGCGTTCCCGGCAGGCTGATACCCGTTCCGAGAGCGCTTTCGAGTTCCTGCGGAATGTGTTTCAGATGTCCGCAGGAAAGCAGAGATTTACTGTCGGGGCTTTTCGAAGCTGGTGCAAAACACAAAGTTTACATCGAATCGTACGAGCTTTGATATTCCGTACTTCAGCACCGCCAAAATGTCTGCTAACTCCTAAAAAATGCCTAAAGTTCCCATTAAAAAAACGGATTATTTTTATTGAGAATATACCTAAAAAACTCTCTTGCGACGCAAGGAAGCTTGGCGTGATGTTTTGTCATAGCATACAGGCTTCTGACCGGAAGCGGCGCCGCCACCGGCAATTCAAACACGTGCCGAGACTGACTAAGCGCAATCTTGGATACCGCCGCAATACCTACACCTTTGGAAACTGCTGCAATAACACTGTCAGTGCTGTAAAACGCCGCACTATACCTTACATTTTTTGCGCGTTCGCCGAGAAAATCTTCAAACACCTTGGCAGTGCCCGAACCGGAAATCCTGCCCACAAAAAAATGATCGCGTATTAAATCGTCTATGGATATTTCAGAATCTCCGCTCGGAGGTTCCGAAGATATGATCACAAGTTCATCCTCCATAAAAGAATGACAAGAACACTCATCGTCAGAGCATTTATAACCCGATATTCCTATAAGCCCCTTACTGCTCGTCACAATTTTTGGAATATCGAGACTTTTAGCCTGACTTATTTCAAACACAACGCTCGGATGCAGTGTCCGAAACTCTGCGACAAGCGATGGCAATATGTAGTCACAAGGTACAGATGACGCCACAATAGAAACCGTGCCGCTCAGTTCGACGCGCGTCCCCTTTGGTGTGAATACCGTCATAGCGCGCCTGACTTTCTCGCCGCTGTCGAGAATTGTTCTCGCATACCTGTAAAACTCTGCGCCGGCAGGAGTTGGAGCTATATCGCGCGTCCCTCTGTCGATAAGTTTTACAGAAAATTCTTTTTCTAGCGAACTAAGCGCGACGCTGACAGACGGCTGGGAAACAAATATCGCTTCAGCCGTCTTTGAAAAACTTTTTGTTTCAACTAAAGATACGAACATTTCGAGCTGTTTTAGAGTCATGTTTTACTCTCCATGTATTTTTTGTACATATCCGGCCTGCGTTCCGCCGTAATCCTTAGCGCTTCGTCAAAGCGCCATTTTTCAATATTTTTGTGGTGTCCGCTCAAAAGCACTTCCGGCACTCCGTCTCCATCGACAATCTCCGGACGAGTATAATGCGGATATTCCAGTAGTCCGCTCATATGGCTTTCAAATTCAAGGGATTTTTCGCTGCCGAGCACATGCTTTTTAAGTCTGGAAACGCTGTCGACAATTACCATTGCGGCAAGCTCTCCGCCCGTCAGTACGTAGTCTCCGACAGATATTTCCTCGTTTACGTATCTGTCGATAAATCGCTGATCCACGCCCTCATAATGCCCACATACAACTACTATATGCTCCTTTTCCGCAAGCTCGCCGCATTTTTCCTGAGTGAGCAGAGAACCGCGAGGGCTCATGAGCACCACATACGGAGCTGCGGAAGCCGAATTTACAACGCTGAAAAGCGCATCGCGAAGCGGCTGAACGCTCATCACCATGCCGGCGCCACCCCCAAATGGCGCATCATCGACTTTTTTGTGCCTGTCTGCGCTGTAATCCCTTATCTGCACTAAATCGATTTCGAGCTGACCCTGCTGGCATGCTCTGCCGATTATAGATGCGGCCAAAAAGCCTTCAAGCGCTTCCGGAAAAAGCGTCAAAATGCTGAATTTCACTGAAAACCCCAACTATAAATCCAAAAGTCCCTCTACGAGCGATACCACTACAACCCCCCCGTCGATGTTAATCTCTTTTACAAATTCGTCTACGACAGGTATCAGGAATGTCTTCTTCTTTCCGCGACTCTGAATTTCGCCGCCGCGAGTCACTTCGTAGAGATCCTGAGATGTGTTTTGAATCACATCTGATATCTTGCCGAGCAAATTGCCGTCCATGTCTATCACGGAAAGTCCGATAAGATCTACGACAAAATGCCCCTCTCCATCGTCCACTGCCGCTCTCTCTACGGCCACTTCTCTACCGATGAGATAAAGACCCTTCTCGATTGTGTCGATGCCTTTAAATAGCACAAGCGCCATATTCTTGTGAATACGGCAGCTGTCTATGATATATTTCTTTGAGCCGATAAATAGATGCTCAAATCGCAAAAATTTTGTGACATCATCGGTAAAAGGGTAGATTTTTAATTCTCCCCTGATACCGTGATGCGACACAATCTTTCCTATTACGATATTACTCTGCGTCTTTTGCATCAGCCGCTTCGTCAAGAACGTCAACAAACACTCTCTTTACGGGATCTGAAGAAGCTGCTTTTACGATAACTCTGATCGCTTTTATAGTCCTGCCCTGTCTGCCTATAACTCTTCCAATATCGGGCTGTGCGACCTTGAGTTCGAGCACCACTCTATTATCTTCTTCTTCGCGTTCTGTGATCTGAATTTCGCCCGGATTCTGCACCAAGCCTGCAACCATTGTCCTAAGAAGTTCTTTAAGATTACTGTTCATTTTCTTCCACCTTTTTTATAAGTTTTTTTACTGTTTCACTTGGTTTAGCACCATTTTTGATCCATTCGTTCGCTTTCGCAACATCGAGGCTAAGCCCGCCTTCCTTTGCACGCGGATCATAATAGCCAAGCTGTTCGATGAACTTGCCGTCCCTCGGCGATCTCGAATCCGCCACTACCACTCTGTAGAATGGCTTTTTATGCGAACCCATTCTCGTCATTCTGATTTTTACAGACATATTTTCTCCTTTTTTAATATATATTGCTTTATTGCAATCCTTACCTACCGAAACTGAACAGTCCCCTGCCCTTTTTCTTCTTGCTGAAGCTCTTCATCATTTGCTTCATCTGATCGAATTGTTTCAGGAGTTTGTTGACATCCGACACATCAACTCCCGAACCCTTTGCTATCCTGCGCTTTCTGCTCGCCTGGAGCACCGAAGGGTTTTGCCTCTCATGCGGAGTCATCGACTGTATTATCGCCTTGACTCTAACGAGCTGCTTGTCGTCAACATTGACATCTTTTAACGCATTCTTGTTGACACCCGGCAGCATTGAAAGTATATCGGCGATAGGCCCCATTTTCTGCAGCTGCTCTATCTGCTCTAAAAAATCTTCGAGATCAAAGGATGCCTCACGCAGCTTCTTTTCCATCTTTTTGGCGACTTCCTCATCATACTCCGCCTCTGCCTTTTCAATGAGGCTGAGCATATCTCCCATGCCGAGGATTTTTGACGCCATTCTGTCCGGATGAAATTCTTCGAGATCCGAGAGCTTCTCGCCAACTGAAGCAAACTTGATTGCCTTTCCGGTAACCGCTCTGACTGAAAGCGCCGCGCCGCCTCTCGTATCGCCGTCCAGCTTAGACATAATAATGCCGGTGATATCGAGCTCGTTATTAAAATGCTCGGCGACATTTACAGCATCCTGACCGGTCATCGCATCCAGCACGAGCAGTATTTCCTTTGGGGAAACCGCATCCTTTATGCGTTTAAGCTCCGCCATGAGCGCGTCATCTATATGAAGCCTGCCGGCGGTGTCTATTATGACCACATCGTTCTGATAATACGCGGCATGCTCTCGCGCCTTATTTACTATGCTCCTGACATCGCTCTCGCCATCAATTTTGAACACAGGTATATCGATCTGAGATCCGAGTATTTCCAATTGCTTGATCGCAGCCGGTCTGTACACATCGGCGGCAACCAAAAGCGGTCTTTTCCCCTTTTTGCGGAGATGCAGCGCCAGCTTGCCCGCCGCTGTTGTCTTACCTGCGCCCTGCAGCCCAACGAGCATTATAAAAGACGGCGGCTGCGAAGAAAATTCTATTCTTTCGCCGCTCTTCCCCATGAGGGCAGTCAGTTCTTCGTTTACAAGCTTTATTATCTGCTGTTCGGGCGAAAGGCTTTTTATTACTTCTTCAGTAACTGCCTTTTCTGATACGCTTGCGACAAAGTCTTTTACAACTTTGAAATTGACGTCGGCCTCCAAGAGTGCAAGCCTGACCTCCCTCATAACAGATTTTACATCAGCCTCTGTAATGCGCCCTCTGCCTTTAAGCGACCTAAACGCATTCTGAAGCCGGTCCGAAAGGTTTTCAAATATCATTTTGCTCCACTATCTCCATCAGTCCACAATCGGGTATCCGCTCCGCATACAGGCGCACCGCGCTTAAAAGATTTTCGTGAGCCTGCGCTAACTTCATACACCCGATCTTGGACTCTATGTCTTCCATCATCTGAACTGCCTTCTTGACGGTATCGTGTACCGCCTGTCTGGATATGCCGAGATTATCCGCAACTTCTACAAGAGAATAATCTAAGTACAGATGCTGATCCAACACCTGTACCTGCTTTTCCGTAAGAAGCGACCTGTATGTGTCATAAAGTCTGTCTATTTCAAGTTTCTCTTCCAGCATACTGACATAGTATAATCTATGGAAATGCTAATGTCAAGCTTTTTTACTTTACAACTTGTATTACAATTTATATTATAACTTCTTCGATTGTTAATTAAACGAAATATTCTTGATGTCTATTTGTGATATACTGTACTTGAAGAATAGAATCCGTCGTCGCTACACATATTAAAGGGAGGTGGACAATGAAAAAAACATTGATTATCTTAGTGGTGTTTGCCCTCATGTTTACCGGTGTGGAAATGGCGTATGGCTGTTCGGCAGAGCATCCTGATTACCTTATCCACTTGTCCAACTTGGAGACATCGCTGTACAATAATTTCAGGCTCGGACTCATTCCGGACGAAATAAAGAACATCGTTGTTGAACCCGAGTTCCAAAAATACTATGAGAAAGCACCTAAGACTGCGCTGTATCCTATCGACCCGGATTTAGTGAAGTTTGAATATTCACCTGAGGATATCGGCAGTGAACACAAATCGGAACCTTGCCCATTCTGCGGCAAAGGAAGGCTTTATATCTCGCAGACAGTGGTACATGGACCATTTGATACGCTTGAACAGAGGATTTGTATACACAAACCATTTGGCGTTGACCGAAAAATGTATACAATAACTGTTACATATTATTCATGCACTGCGTGTACAGCGACTACGGCAACCACACAAAAAGATTATTACTGGGAGTGCGACGGATTTTATAAGTAATGTACATTAGATTTAGCGGCGGCGGATTTTTCAAAAAAACTCATCTCGTTAATTCGAGGTGAGTTTTTTGATTATGATGGGTTATCGTCATGAATGCATCTGAATATGTACTATATCATACATATTGTAAAAAACATATTTTCTGCGATTTCAAGGATATTGTCGTTAAAATCATACTCCGCCGTATGCAGGGGGGCATAGTCTACACCATTGCCGATATAAAAAATCGCTCCCGGAATTCTTTTTGTATAATGACCAAAATCCTCCGAAGCCCTCCAAAGCGCATTCATTTCTATTAATTGGCAACCCAGACTTTCTGCGGCATCCCTGACTTTTTGTAAGCACTGTGCATGATTTCGCGTTTCGGGAAAATAATCACAAATCTCATAAGCAAACTCAAAACCCTCTGCAAGTGCAAGTTCCTTGGCGTATTCTACAAGCTCGGTTTCTATGCTGTGCATACGCTGCTCGTCTTCTGCGCGAATCGTAACAGAAAGCTCGCCTGCACCTGCCGAAATACCGAAATCCTTTGTTCCTACGCTTATATTGACTATAGTACAGAGAACCATGGAATCATATTTTCGCTTTAATATTTCTTCCACTCGAGATAATAATTTCCCTATGACAAAAGAAGGATTCCTGCCCTGTTCGGGATAAGCGGCGTGTGAATTTGCGCCCTCAAAACGAATTGTTATCCCCTCCGACGCAGGCTGACTGATCCCCTCCCTAATTACTATGCTCTTTTCGGGATACCCTCCAAGATTATGGAATGCATACACCTCGCTCACGCCCGCTTCGTATAAATATCCAGCGCAAGCTTCGCCGCCCATGCCGATTTCTTCAGCCGGCTGAAAAACAAGATAGACTTTCCTTTTAAGGACATCCGCGGATTTAGAAAGATGAACAGCAAGTGCAGCAAGTGCCGCCGAATGCCCGTCGTGCCCGCACTTATGAGATATGCCAAGGCATTGCGAGGCATAACTCAAATTTAGTTCCTCACAAATCGGCAGAGCATCCATATCAGCCCTGAATGCTATCGGTGGCTTATCCTCAATCTCCGGCTGAAAAAACGCATAAAACCATGCGCCATTATCTACAATTTGGAGATTTGTATTAGTTTTCACAAACTCCATCAAGCGCCGCTTTGTCCAAAACTCCTGCCCCGAAAGCTCAGGATGTCTGTGCAGTTCATGCCTGAGTTCTATTATCTTATTCATAGATTTATTCCGAAATAAGCGCAGTAGCAAAAGCTTTTGGGTCGAACTCATCGAGATCGTCGATCTTTTCTCCGAGCCCTATGTACCTAACCGGTACGCCGAGTTCGTCTTCTATGGATATAACAACTCCACCCTTTGCAGTGCCGTCTAACTTTGTCAGCACTATGCCGGTGATAGCCTGCTTTTCGCCAAAAACCTTCGCCTGATTGATAGCGTTTTGTCCGGTAGTAGCATCGAGCACAAGCAGCACTTCAAGATTTGCTTCCGGCGCCTCCCTGCCGATTATTCTGAAAATCTTTTCAAGTTCGTTCATCAAATTGACTTTATTGTGCAGCCTGCCGGCAGTGTCACATATGAGGTAATCAACCTGCCTCGCCTTTGCCGCCTGTAGCGCGTCAAAAATAACCGCAGCAGGATCGCCGCCTTCGTTTTGCCTTATCATATTGACCTGAGCGCGCTCCGCCCATATTGCAAGCTGGTCTATCGCCGCCGCTCTAAATGTATCCCCTGCCGCAAGCAGCACCTTGCCGCCTCTTTTCTTGTAAAGATGCGCTAATTTCCCTATGGTAGTCGTCTTGCCTACTCCGTTTACGCCTATTACTACGATAATATTCAAGCCGCCATGTCGCTGCGACTGCGGAGAAGAGAGTTTTTCCGCAATACAATCGCGCAGGACGGTCCTGACTTTTTTTACATCAGTCACCCCGCGCTTTTCCACTTCTTCGCGCAGCTTTTGTATTAGATCATGCGCAGATTTTACGCTTACATCTGCCGTAACGAGTGAAAATTCAAGTTCATCAAAAAGTTCATCATCTATTTCTGCATGTATCTCGAAGAGACCATTGAGCATACCTGAAAATGCTTCTTTTGTCTTTGCCAGTGATGATTTTAATTTGTCAAATAATCCCATTTCGCACCTCGCTCATAATTATTATAATACTCATGTCAAATTACGCAAGCTTCGTCGATATCACTTTAGAAACGCCAAATTCCTCCATTGTGACGCCAAAAATCGCGTCTGCAACCTCCATTGTGCTTCGCCTGTGAGTTATCACTAAAAACTGCGCCCTTTCCGCATACTCTCTCAAAAAATCGGTGAATTTTATGAGGTTGACATCGTCGAGCGGAGCCTCTATTTCGTCTAATATATAAAATGGCGAGGGTCTCTGCTCCATAAATGAAAATAACAGAGCAATTGCAGTAAGAGCCTTTTCGCCGCCCGAAAGCAGCGATATACTGCGCAGCTTTTTGCCGGGAGGCTGCACCACTATTTCGACTCCGGACGAGAGAACGTCTCCGCCATCGCCAACAAGCCGCAGTCTTGCCTCTCCACCGCCAAATAATCTTGAAAAAGCATAACTGAACGAAGCGGCTATTTTTTCAAGACCCTGCCTGAATCGCGAATCTATCTCGCGCGACATTTCTTCAATAAGGCCTCGCGTTGCGGAAATTGCGCGCATAAGATCTTCTCGCTCGGATTCTACATCCTCAAGCTGTTTTTGCCTCTGCCTGTATTCATCAATGCTCGAAAGACTGACATTTTCGAAGCCTGAAGCTACCGCCTGCAAGAAGATAAGCTCCGCCTCAAGTGTGTCGAATGTCTGCGGCGTTTCGCCATCCGCAGCGGTCCAGTCCGGTGCCGCGCACGGCTGCATATCGGCGCCGCCCGCCGCAAATGCGTCGTCGGCAGTCATCTCAAAAAATGTGAGCAATTCGCTCTGTATTCGCCTGATTTCGCTCTCTGCGCGTATAAAATCTGTCTTACTCCTGAGCAGTCTGTCGTCGGCGCGCCTGAGTTCCGATTCCAGATTCCCGGAAGCCTCCGCAAGCGCCTTGTATTGTTCCTCGCAACGCGCTATCTCCGCTTCAAGCTCCTCAAGCCCGGAAATCCTCGATTCCGCAATGGGAGCAAGTTCCTCCCTTTTTGAAACCAACTCAGTCTTTGCCGTACCGAGACCTTCAAGTTCGGCGCGCAGCGCAGCTATCTCGGAGGCGAGCTCGCTTCTCTCGCTTTCGAATGATTCTATTTCGGCATTAAGGCGCTCAAGCTCCGCAAGCTTTGCCCGATGCTGTTCCCCAAGCCTTGCGTGCTCTATCTTTATGTCTACAAGTTCATTGTTTTTTATGCCGGACGCTGCGGTCAGCGCCTCGATTTCCAATCTCGACTCCAAAATCCTGCCCGAAACCTGCTCTATTTCGACCGCTGCTTCTGCCGCAGATTCGTCCAAGGCAGCGCATTCAGCCAAAAGGCGTTTTTTCTCTCCCTCGTATTTTTCGAGATTTGCTCTGAAATTATTTCTATCTTTCTCTATTTCGCTTCTTAAAAGTTCAAGCTTGAGCCTGCTCTTGGAAACAAGCGCCTCTCTTTCTAAAAGCTTTGCATTTACGGCATCCCTTTGCTCTCTCATTTCAGCAAGCCGCGCATTTGCAGCCAAGATTTCGGAATCAAGCACAGCAACTCTGTCTGAGCACTCCTGCGCGATCCTGCGCCTTGAAAGTATTCTGCCGCTCCTGTTCGTAGCGCCCCCCGTAACGATGCCTCCGGGAATGAACACCTCGCCCCTGAGCGTCACCACGCGCTTGCCATACCTCAGCAGCCGCCTGCCCGACTCAAAATCGGTTGCGACCAAAATGCTTCCGAGCAGCACATCAAACACACTGCGAAATTTCGGGTCACACTCTATCAAATCGGACGCCATGCCTTCGAAGCCCTCAGGATTATCGCCAGGGTAAAACTCCCTGTCGATTCTTATGTCCTCAAGAGGCAGAAACGATACCCTGCCGCCCTTTGTGCTTCTGAGCTCATCTATGTATTTTTTTGCCGTAGAAGCCCTTTCGCACACAAGCACGCTTATATTCCTTCCAAGTGCCGTCTCTATCGCCTCTTCATATTTCTTTTTTGTAACAAAAAGCTCACCTACAACGCCGTAGATGTCATCCGGATTGCGTTTCATAATACTTTGAACCGAATGTTCATAATCGCCGTAGGAATCGATATTTTCAGAGTGAAAAGCAAGCTCTGTCTTAGTTCGCACCAGATCCTTATCCTTCTCTGATACCTCTCGCTCAGATGCCGATATCTGCTCTAAAAGCGATAGCTGCTTTGTCCGAAGCTCTGCGAGTACAGATTCAAGCTGTTCAAATTCATTTTCCATAACTTGCAGCTGTTTCTCGCGCAGCTCAAAATCGGCAAATTCTGCGTTTTCCCGCTCTATCTGCTCAAGCATCCTGTCGGCGTCCGCGCGGCGCTGACGGATATCTTCGGCTGTTTTCTGGCTTTCGCGCTCTTTGTTCTGAAAAGCTTCCAACTCAAACTTCAGCGCATCTATTTTAGCGGCTCCCCCGCCTATTTCGGCAGTTTTTTGCGAAATATACTCGCCGAGTTCTAATAATTTGTCGCCGAGTTCATTCACTTCTGACTGCAGCGCCAAACTCTGCTCCGTGCGCTTGCTGATGGTATCCGCTCCGCTTTTATTGCGCTGAATCAGACTCCTGAGATTCTTTTCTATCCCGTAACATTTTTCATCATTTAAGAGTACTTCCGTATCGATATTTCTGATACTGCCGAGCAGCTCATAACGTTCCCTGTCGAGGGTTTTCCGGCGATGGCGCAGCCCTGAAAGTTCTTCGTCCGCAGCACTCTGTGCAGCTTCATTCTCTCTTTTTTGTTCAAGTATTGCGCTCCTGTCGTTTTCGCAGCTTTCAAGCTTTTTCGAAGCGCGCTCAAGCGCGCTCTGCTGTTCGGCGTAAGCCTTGGAATAACTGTGAATGCGAATGTCTTTTATCCTTTCGCCAATCTCGATGCAGCGCTCTGCCTTTTTTGCCTCTTCCGCCAAAAACTCCAGACTTTTTTCGGTTTCTTCAAATCTTATGCTGATGTCGTGAAGATCGCTCTCCGCGGATTTAAGCTGCCTCTCTGCCTCCGCCTTTTTATGTTTGTACGCGGTAATTCCGGATGCTTCGTCAAACAGCAGCCGCCTGTCCATCGGAGAAGCGCCAATTATCTCGTCTATACGGCCCTGACCAATAATAGAATAGCCCTCGAGGCCGACGCCTGTATCTGCAAACAGTTCGCGGATGTCACGCAGCCTAACGGGAGAGCCATTTATCCTATACTCGCTTTCGCCAGATCTGTACAGTCTTCTGCTTACTTCGATCTCGGTAAAACCGTATTTTAAAGCGCCGTCAGAATTGTCGAGCGAAAGCTTGACCTCGGCAAATCCGAGCGAACCTCGCTTGCCGGTGCCGCTGAATATTATGTCTTCCATTTTTTCGCCGCGCAAAATCTTGGCGCCCTGTTCGCCCAATACCCAGCGGACGGCGTCAGTTATATTGCTTTTGCCGGAGCCGTTCGGCCCCACTACACAGGTGATTCCTTCCACCGGAAATATCGAGGTTCTGTCGGCAAAAGACTTAAAACCCTTCAGTTCGATTTTTTTAAGATGCATTGCTACCTCTCAGAAGCGTCAAAATCTTCAGAGGAACAATCGACCGCCTTGTCATAAGCCGCCTTTGCGGCAGCCTGCTCGGACGCCTTCTTTGTGCTTCCCGAACCACTGCCCATAAATTCGCCGTCTATATAAACCGCCGATACAAAATTTGTACCACTCTGCACTATTTCCGATTCGAGCAGTTCGTAGTAAATCCTTCTTCCCGGTGTTTTCTGTACAAATTCCTGAAGCGCAGACTTGTAATCGATGTGTTTGTTTTTCGTAATATTCTGTATGAAATTTCCAGCATGCCTCATTACAAAACTTCTTGCCGCTTCCATCCCACCATCGAGATATATTGCTCCAACCACTGATTCATAGACATCCGCAAGTATTGAAGGCTTGAGAAAGCCCTCAGAAATAATCTCGCCCCTGCCCATGATCATTGCACAGTCAAGACCTATCTTGAGCGCCAGATCCGCAAGAGCCTGCTCTCTTACAATCTGCGACCTGAGTTTGGTCATATCGCCTTCTTTCATCTCGGGAAACTTTGTGTAAAGGTACTCGGCTATAATGAATCCAAGCACGGAATCTCCGAGAAATTCGAGTCGCTGATAATTATCCGAGCCGCTGTACGAAGCATGAGTAAGCGCCGTCTGAACAAGAGCCGCATCCCTGAACTGATAACCTATTCTGTTTTCAAGGTCGTCATAACACTTATTATCGACCTTGCCGCTCAGCGGCTTCACTACACATTCTCCTCGTGCTTCAGCATCGCAGCGCCACCGGCTATTTCGGATACAATATTGTTTTCGGCCGCAAACTTCGCATACCTGATCGCGTTAAAAAACGCCTTTGCATTAGATGAGCCGTGCGCTTTTACGAGCACGCCGTCCACGCCCAATATCGGCGCCCCACCGTATTCAGTATAATCGAGCCTTTTTTTTAGTTTTCTTAACGACCCCTTTATAAGCGCTCCGCCGACTTTAGAAATAAACGACGACATAATCGCGCTCTTTACTGCGCCCAGCAGTTCCTTTGCGACTCCCTCCGTAAGCTTGAGCACAATGTTTCCCGTAAATCCATCGCACACAAGCACGTTTACATTGCCCGTCGGAATATCTCTGCCCTCGACATTTCCAACAAAATTTATTCCTGCCGCATTTTCAGAGAGCAATCTATGCGCCTCGATGTGCATCTGTGTGCCCTTGTGCGGCTCTGCGCCTATGTTTACAAGACCTACGCTCGGTTTCTCGTAACCCAGGACCGCTCTTGCATAAATTGAGCCCATCAGCGCAAATTCGACCAAATTTCCCGGTTTACACTCTGCGTTTGCGCCTGTATCGACAAGCACCGAAGGTTTCTCTCCCGCAGGGAAAACAGTGCATATCGCAGGTCTCGATATACCCTTTATCCTGCCGACTACAAATATTCCTCCGGCAAGCACCGCTCCGGTATTGCCTCCGGTTACGAATCCGTCTGTTTTTTTATCTCTGAGGTCCTGAAGCCCTACCACGAGCGATGAATCCTTTTTGCGCCTTATCGCCACTGTCGGGGTGTCCTCATTTTCGACGACCTCGGTCGTATGTACGATCTCGATGCGCGGATTATCTTTTTCCGAGCCAAGCTCTCTGAGTATTGTCTCTCTATCGCCATAAAGCACGAGTGACACGCCGAGCTCATTTACAGCCCTGACTGCTGCCGCAACCGTTTCCGGCGCACCATGGTCGCCTCCGTGAATATCAAATCCAATTTTCATGCGCTTCTCCTGTATGCATTGTACACAAAAAACACCTCAGGAATACTCCCAAGATGAATTTAGTCGCTCCAAAAAGCGATGCCTATTTCTTTGAATCTCTGCTATGGTAGTAGCCGCATTCACACTCTCTGTGCGAAAGCGCAGGCGCCTTGCATTTTGGACATTCGATTATATTCGGCGCAGTCATCTTGATATTCGCCGATCTTCTGAGATCTCTCCTCGCCTTGCTTGTTTTACGCTTAGGTACAGCCATTTTATTCCTCCCTGCTTTTATTAAAGTAATCTTTTAGTATGCTGAACGGACCGTTCGTCTCAGTCTTGCAGCCGCAAGGCCTGTATGTTCCGCACGACGAACAGATACCCTCGCACCCGCTGCTGCACAGCGGCGCGAACGGCATATTCAGCCTGATATCCTGAAGCACAGCGTCAAGGATATCTACCTTGCCCTTCACGATCCTAAGTACATACTCGTCGCCATCGTCGTCGAGCACTTGCTGCGAACATCTTATAGCAATGCTTCCGCCGTCCTCATAATGCGACGGTCTTAGGCAGCGCGAGCACGGCAAATCCATTTCTATGGAATAATCGAGATCTATGTAGTACTCGTCGTCCTTTTTGCTAAGAGCGCACCCGTATGTGAGATGCGGCTCGTCAAGCGAACCAAACTCGCTGTTCTCTAGGCGCAGCTCGCCCGAATATTCCTCTCTGTCACCAAGCTCAATATATATGTTCATTACAGCCCTAAGTATTATACACATGTGCAGCAGCCAAGTCAATAGCGCCGCGCATTTATTTGAAGCATTGTTTCACACATTAAATGCAACTAACAATTGTCAGCTAAATTTTATAATCGCTCAGCCCGTTCTTAAAATCCTCTATAAGGCTGTTAAACACGCTTATCTGACGCGAAAGCTCCGTTATCTGGACTATATAATCCGATACACACTCGCTCGCCGTCTGTGTGGAAGCGGAATTCTCCTGAGCGATAGCCGCAAGATTCTGTATAGAATCAAACAATCCGGATATACTGCGCGCCTCGTTTTGAAGCCTGTCTGTAGTGCCGGTCATTAGTCGCGAAACTTCCTTGAGATTCTCATTAGAAAGATTTGACATCTCTACAGCACTGTTAAGCGAACTGCTTCCCTCTCCGAGCACGCCGTACTGCCTGTCGATATCGCCGACAAGGTTTGTGATCTCGCCGATAAATCCGCTGAGCTCGCCCTTGATCTGTTCGACCGCCTGGTTGGTTTCTACCGACAGCTTCCTGACCTCGTCCGCGACTACCGAGAAGCCTCTGCCTGCCTCGCCGGCTCTTGATGCCTCTATCGAAGCATTTAACGCCAGCAGGTTTATCTGCGACGCAATCCCCGAAACTATCGAAACTATCTCGGTTATCTTTTCGGCATCGCTCTGGAGCTGATTTCCGCTCCTGCGTATATCGCTGAACTGCTGCATAACTCTCTGTATCTGGTCCGATGTGGAACGGACATCGCCGAAGCTGCGTTCGAGACCATTTACAGCTTCAACTATACGGTCATTGTTTGCACGGCTCTCATCTGAAATCATACCGATACTTTGAATGCTGTCGTTAAGCACAGATACAAGCTGCTCGGTATTATTTGCCTGCTGAGTCGTAGCATTTGCAACCTGTTCAATAATTCCTATGATGTCGTCGGACGTGTTCATCATATTGCCGGAGATTCCGGAAAGCGAAGAATTAAAGGTATGCATTTCGTCCATATTGGAATTGAAACCCAAGAAATCCTTTTGAACGACGCTTTTTATGTCACGTATATCACGGATGATCGCCTCAAACTCGTCCGAGCTTCTTACACTGAGCTTTGCAGTGAACTGACGCTCCGAAAGCTGAGCTATTTCCCCTCTGACAGCTTTCATAGGCATTGCAAGCAGCATATTGGAAGCAGCTGCCAGGAGCGGTACCCCAAGCGCAAGCCCAAGCGTTCTTGCATCCGCTCCCCACAGGGCAAAAATCGGCACGGCAGCTGCGAATCCTGTGAGCAGAGCCGCTTTAATCCCGCTGTTTTTGATAAAACCAAAGGAAAGCAGCCTGTTCAAAAAATACTTTTTTGTATATGCAATTTCTTTTTCGAAAATAAGCCTTATATGTATCTCCGAACCGCTTGATTTTTCGGTACGAATCTCGATTTTTTCACCAAAAAACGCCGCGACTCCTGCAAGCAGCCCGCGCAGATAATCGCCCATTCCGCGTTTGGAGCGATACACAAACATAGCCTCGCAGGAAGAAATTACCGTCATATCCAATACAGGCGGAGCCGCTCCTCTGAACCTGCGCATAACTATCTTGTGAACGTCATTCATGGATTTAAGAAACTGGAATGCGCTCTCCTGGCGGAAAAATCCGGGGTAATTCTCGGAAAATGTCTTTATGTTTTCCCTTCCCATTATTCCCCAAATCTCTTCTTTGCTTTTGCCTGCCTTTGCTCCTATGTGCTCGACAAGCCCGCACGCCGCGCTGTCGGGTACATCCTCAAGCGGCGAAAAAATCTGAGAGCTCGAAAAACCAAATTTTCTGAGCGCCTCATCTACAATCTTATTTCCAAACAAATTCCGTGACGATGTGATCCAGCTCGATACGACAGTTCCCTTCATTGTTCCTCCACAAAAGGTAATACCCTATTCTATCACACTGTATCCATTTGGGCGATAACAAAAAAACAAAGCCGCACCTATACAGAAACAAAGTACGGCTTTTTTATAAGATTTAAGTAAATATAGAATTACTATTTTGCCAGTTTCAAGGTATCTCGCGCTATCATGAGCTCTTCGTTGGTAGGAACTACAAGCACTCTGACCTTTGAGCCGGCAGCAGTGATATCTGCTTCCTTTCCTCTGATATTATTCTTTTCGAGGTCGATGCCTACATTCATAAATTCGAGGTTTTTGCAGATCGCCTCCCTGCTCTCTTTGCTGTTTTCGCCAAGCCCGGCTGTAAATACTATTGCATCTACCCTTCCGAGCACTGTCGCATATGCGCCTATATACTTCCTGACCTTGTCATGGAATACGTCCAGAGCAAGCTGCGCCCTTTCGCTGCCCTGAGCTGCGGCAGCCTCAATATCGCGGAAATCCGAGCTGACGCCCGAAATCGCCAGAACTCCCGATTTTTTATTAAGCACATCGTTGATCTGTTCTATGCTGTAGCCCTTCTTAGCCATTACAAAGGTGACTATCTGCGGGTCTATGTCGCCGCTTCTTGTACCCATTACAAGACCTTCGAGCGGAGTGAGCCCCATGGAAGTTGCAACGGACTTTCCGCCCTTTATTGCAGCAAGCGAAGCGCCGTTTCCGAGGTGGCATGTAATTATATTAAGCTCGCTTATATCCCTGCCGAGCATCTCTGCCGCGCGGCCGGACACATACTTGTGGCTCGTGCCGTGGAAGCCATATCGCCTGATTTTGTAATCTTCGTAAAATTCGTAAGGAAGCGCGTAAATATACTGTTCCTTTGGCATCGTCTGATGAAATGCCGTATCAAACACGGCGATATTCGGCTTGCCGGGCATTAGCTCCTGTATTGCCTTAATTCCCGTAATATTTGGAGGATTATGCAGCGGCGCAAGCTCTATGCACTCTTCGAGGGCCTTCATCACCTCGCCGTTTACGAGCACCGAATCACTGTATTTTTCGCCGGCGTGCACTACCCTGTGACCTACTGCAGCTATCTCGTCAAGCGAACCTACGGCGCCGACTTCGTCGTTTGTCAGCGCGTCCAGCACATAGCCGAGGGCAGCCTTATGATCGTCCATCTTGCGCTCATATACGACTTTTTTGCCGTTTCCTTCAGCCTTCAGCTGAGAACCCTCGATACCTATCCTCTCTACGAGCCCCTTTGCGAGCACCTTCTCTCCGTTCATATCAAACAACTGATATTTTAGCGACGAACTGCCGCAATTGATAACCAATATTTTCATTAAACCCTCCTTTTATGATTATACAACAGCCGCTATATTTTTTCCACAGAATCGAATAAATCCCTGTTGGATTCAATCTCCGCTTCGCCTCCGACAACGCAGAACTTCCCATCGGCTATGAATCTTTTCAGTTCCCTTGCAGCGCGCATAAAATCATCTGTGGTCGCATTGTATACCTGTGTGCGCTCCATATGCAGTTTTTCAGCGCCTATGCCCCAAAAATAGCGATCTATCGCCGAAAGCGCTTCCTTGCTCGGACTGACCGGCTGATCGATATTCGAAAGAGCGCCGAGCTTGGCAGTTTCGAGCTCCTGTTCAGAAATCCCCCGATCCAGCACAAAATCCGCGATGGAAGCAAACGAATCGAGCGTCCTCTTTAGGTTCGGATCTCGGTAACTGCTGAAAACCACGCCGCCTCTTCGAGTCATAAGGCAGCTTGCACCATACGCGCCTCCCTTCATCCTTATCTCCGGCCATAAAAATTCGCTAAAGAGGAAGCTCTTAAGCACCAAAAAAACTCCGTCGGAGAGCACTTTTTCCGGAAGCTTGACTGAGCGCGCGACATACTGCACGCTCGATGGTACGACAAATCCTTCGTTCCCGGATTCGAGCACTACCGTCGATTTCGGGAAGTCTTTTTGCGCGCCACAAGACAGAGAATCCACAAAGGATTTAAGCCGCTCTGCAGCCGCGTCAAAATTGCGTTCATCAAGCCCTATCCCTACAGTCATACTGCCGCTGCGCAGTATATCCTTCAGCAGCAACGCAGCTCTTGCAGCCATGTCGGCAAATGCATCATCCTCCATATCGAGAACGCCGCAAACCCACTTGTAATAGCCTATGCCATTCGAACAGTAGTTATTTCTCTCGTCGGTGTGAAATCTTGCGAGCGCCTGCTCAACAGCAAATGTATCGCCGTAATTTATAAACGCCACCTGCATTCTCGTTCGAGTCTGAATCAAGAGCTCACGCAGCCGTTTTATATCGTCAAGCTTTGTATTTCTCAGGATTTCAGACACCATTTCGAGATTTTTTGAAAGATGCTCAGGCAGCGTCCTGATATCGACGGTTATATAGGATTTGCCGTCAGCAAAAAGCATACCGAATTTCATGCCTCCCGAATACATTTTGCTGAGATAGACTATCTCTTCAAGAGAGTATTTCTGTGTATCGGCGGCGGCAAGCATCGAAACCATTGCAGAAAGCATCGATAACTCTTCCAGCTTGAGCTCTCCAAACGGCATAAAAAATTTTGCGTAAATAACCCGCGTATCAACAGGGTAGTAAAGAAGCTTTGTGTCAGATTCCGCAATCAAACGCGCGTCTTTCCTTCTGTTTTCGCGCGGCACGTCGGAAAGACCGATTTTAGGAAGCGATGCAAGCGCCTCTTCGCTGTCGGGGGTATCCTGCCTTTCTCTGAGGCGGTCATACCACTGCCTTTCCAATGCCTTCTGCTCCTGAGTAAGTTCATTCCAGCGATAGCTCTGATCTTTTTCCTGAATATTCGAATTTGGGGCAAGCACGACTGTTACCCTGTTTGGATTCCCAAGCAAAAAGCTGTCTATCCATCTCAGATGCGCGCCGGATTCGAAAGCGCTCTGCACCTCATCCACAAACTTCTCGATTCGGTGATAAAAGAAAGGGTCGGCCGTCTGCCTGGTATAGAGCATAGTCCCATACATCGGTATCATTCCGCGAGGAACCGAGCCGAAGTCGTTTTCGAGCAATTCGAACTTCATGCGGCTGAGCTCTGCTTTAATATTCCTCGTAATAAAATCGGAATCGATCTTTCTGAGCTCGTCAAAAACCCTTGCCTCTATTTTTTGAGGAGAGAGCTCCTTTGTGCCGTACAAAGTGACGGAAAATACAGTCGCCGACCTGGAATCGTCGGCATAGGCGAATAAATCGCTGCAAAAACCGCTCTCAATAAGATTCTTTTTCAGAGGAGAGGCGTCGTTTTCAAAAATACTGCGCGACAATGCGTTTGCCGAAAGTCCGAGAGTCCTGTCATATGAATCGCCTATGACAAATTTTATCGTTGCGATGCCGGTTTCATCTGTAGTCAAGTACTCGCCTGTCGCGTACTTCGGCTCGCCGCAAAGCGAATTTGCATCGAGCTCCGAAATGCGCTCCGCCTTTTCAAAACAACCGATATAACTCTCCAAAAGCTCGGCAACGGAATTTATGTCTGCGTCTCCATACACAAAAAACCTTGCATTGGATGGGTGATAGTGTTTTTTATGAAAGGCAATAAAATCCTCATACTTTAAGTCAAGAACTGCGTCGGGATCGCCGCCGGAATTATATTTGTAAGAATTTGTAAATAACTCTCTGTTCGCGATTTCTCCCGCAATAGAGCTTGGATCTGACATTGCGCCCTTCATTTCGTTGTATACAACGCCGCTGGGCATCGGATCTCCCTCGCCGCTAAAATCAAAGGAATGCCCCTCCTGCCTGAAAAAAAGCTCGTCATCGTACATAGTCGGGTTAAAAACGGCATCGAGATAGACATTTATCAGGTTCATAAAATCCTTGTCATTCTGACTTGCGAGAGGGTACAAGGTTTTGTCCGGAAATGTCATAGCATTAAGGTAGGTATTCAGAGAATTTTTTGCCAGAGTTCCAAACAGTTCTTTGAGCGGGTATTTTCGCGAACCGCACAGGACGCAATGTTCAACTATATGCGCAACGCCCGTGTCATCATCGGGAATGGTGTTGAAACCGACCGCAAAGACTTTGTTTTTGTCGTCACAATCAAAGTGAATCAATTCCGCTCCCGTGACATCGTGAATATAGTAATAAGCATTCGCATGATAGAAATCTATATAACTTTTATTTTTAAGTGTGTAACCCTTCATTTTACCTCTTTGTATAAATGTTTATTTTATTTCAAAATTTGACGCCCATCTTCCGCGTGCAGCGGCAGCTGGTAGGGAACTCTGCTGTGTTCGGTATATCGGCTGGCTGTTGCGGCGGAATAAAGTGCCTCCGCCCTGTCGCCAACTTCGAGCAGCGGATGTTCCACACCCGATTTGGACCGTTTTGCAATAATGTGTACCTGTTTTTTTAGTGCAGCCAGCAGCGCGCGCCCTGCACCATCATACGCAAGCACTCTCAGATATGTCTGCTGCGGCGCGGTATATCCTTCTATTCCAAGCAGCGCCGCAATCAAAATACGTTTTATCCTCGATTCCGTAAATCTCCGCGTCGCTGATAGCGCGACCAATTCGCCAGCGTTTTTTGCCATAAGCGCAGCCGATTTCAGCCTGTTTTCGAAGCCCTCCGCAATGCCGCGCACACGAGAGAGACGGCCGGCGCCCTGACTACGCACAAAATAGAGCACAAATTCGTCGAGCGAATCCAAAAATACCGGACCACGCAAATCAGACTCATTAAAGGCAGAAGTGTAATCGATCCCAGCAATAGCCGAAAGCGTTTCTGCAAAGCCAGCACCTGCAAAACCAGTGCCTGCACGGGCATCCCTCTCTGCGATGCCCCTGAACAGCGCATTTCTTATCGCTTTTGCGGAAGAATAAGCTAAATTTGGCGCAGCAGCGGACGAATCGCCTTCAAAAAATCCTGCGCCGCTTTCGCGCAGAGCTTCCTCTCCGTGCGTATTTCGCCTGTGAACGAGAATAGGCTCGATCCCCTCTGCGTGGCGCAGGTATTCAGAGGCAAGCACCGCATTTGGATAATTTATGCAGCCGATCGAATCTGCCGCAATCGAGGCCGCAGCCGAATAAGACCTGCCCGCTGCAAGCTGACGCTTAAGCTCGGCGCGATAGTCGCCATCCACGGCGCTGCGGCTCATTTTGCCCAGCTCTTCCATACTTGCGACCTCAGAACCAAACGATATATGCGTTGCCCCAATCAACCGCAGAACCTCGACAGCTCCGCGGGCAAAATCAGGCGCCGCCGCCGTCGCATAAAAAGCCGGAAGCTCCACCACAAGGTTTACGCCGCACTCGACCGCAACCCTCGCCCTCGACCACTTATCAATAACCGCCGGCTCGCCGCGCTGCACAAAATTGCCAGACATCACCGCAACAACCACCGCTCCATGGGGCATCCTCTTTTTTGTCTCCATGAGATGATAAAGATGCCCGGCGTGAAACGGGTTGTACTCAGCAATTATTCCGACGACATTCATCATCAGCCAAAACTGTTATTTTGACGCCGCAATCAGCGCCTCAATCGAATAAGGAAACTTAGACATTGCAAGCTGCTTTACCGCCTCTGCAAATTCCCTGATTTCGTACTGGGCGTGCTCGTCCGTGCGCTGCAGTATGTAATGCGCAACGCCCTGGAGGCTCGCAGTCCAATACCATCTTACGTAGAGCCCGTATGCGCTCGGAATGAAAAGCCTTGCCTGCTCGGTGGCAATACCCGCCACGGCTGTCGCCCATTCGTAATTCTCCATTCCTCTGTCAATCTGCTCCATCAGCCTGTGCACAGCCTCTGCGCCAAGCGAGCGCTCTATGTTTTCGCCGCTGCCCTGTTTCATATTTTCGGGTCTTCCGCGCCATTCATCCTCTGTCGGAATGTAAAATTCGATCTCCTCTGTAACGTAGCGTCTGCTCGATTCATTCCATGCATTCATCGGATCTTGGTGCGCAGAACCTATAATGTACTTCCACCACTGACGCGCCACCATGAGCGGCGCATAGATTTCGAACTGCAGGCTCGCATGCCTGAAAGGGCTGGTGTGTCCATGCTTTGCAAGATAGTTTATAAGCTTTTTATCATCCTCTCCAAGCTCGCTTTTTGCCTTGTTAAAACTCACTCTTGCAGAATTTACTACAGTCAGGTCGCTGCCAAGCACATCTACAAGGCGCACATATCCTTTCTGATGAATTTTTTTTATGTACTTGCTCTCCATGTATTACTCCTTTGATGTAATAATAAACAAATTGTCAAACAAATCTTCGAGAAGATGAATTTGTCCGCTGTTGCCAATTACCACGAAATACTCTTCTTCCATCATCTTGTCGATGTAATCCCCATACTTTCGCAGATCTTCGACAGTTACGGCCTTTAATTCCTCTGCTCCCGCCTTAAAATCTTCGTTAGTGAAGCCGTTAAGATATCTATAGCATATCTCGCTCGCCACAGCCGAAGGGGTCATCGGATATGCCTTGAACAATCCTATAATCATCTGCTCCAATTCTTCGTCGCTAATGGATAACTGCCTCACAAATTCGCTAAGTCCTCTGAAAACGTCCATGGTTTCCACAATATTAGGGTCGCGGTAGGTATACAGCACAAGATTTCCATAATTATCCAAAACGGAGTACGCGCCGTACGCTCCCCCCTTCTGCCTAAGCTCCGGATACAGGTAGAGATTATCTATCACATTTGTCAGCAGATTCGATGCGCCGTCCATATCCTCTCCGGCTGCCTTTGCAAGGTTCCCGGCCATCACGACATAATTTACATCAGAAGATGTCAGTACTCCCTCGTTCAGTTTTTCGGCATCAACATCAAACTTTTTATTTGGAAGTTTTTCTCCCGGAAGCGCCGAAATATAATTTTTTAGCGCGTTTTTCGCAACTTCTATCCCGGATTTATCCGCAGCTATTCCAATCACAAGGTTATTTTTATTAAACACCATATCTGTGACTGCTTTCAGTTCTTTAGCAATCGCATCAGGGTTTTCTGCAAATTCCTTTTCTAACTGCTGGAGGAATCGCAAAAAATCCATACCGGAGAGGATTTCTCTATACTTGAACATCGGCGAAAAATACGATCTCACCCTCTGAAGCCCGAGCGACATACCATCAGTATTGAGTTCATTTTCGAGCGCGAGCCTCATCTGCACTATCTGCTGTCCTATCCACTCGTAGTCATCAAAAACAGTTCTCAAGGCGATTTCATCTACTATTTCGAGCGCTTTTTCAAATGTTTCCTCCAAGGCGCTAAGCTGAACGGCAAACCTGGCGTCCATCTCCAAGGTATCAACATTTTCTGTGACATTTGTTCCGAAAACAACGCCGCCGCTTACATTGTTTATTGCCGTTTCGAGCGACTGATAATCGTAATTTTCCGTATCGAGGCTTGTGAGCAGCTGTGCTGCCACTGCCGCATACGGCAGTTTCTCTACATCGACTGTCGAAAGATCAAACTCCATATTGGCGTATATGATCCCATTTGCAGGCTGCTCTGAAAAAAGCAATGTGACCCCGTCAGATTGTTCGACCGAATAATTTAATTCGTACAGATTTGTGTCTATATCAGAGAGTTTGAGCTTCGGCAAATTGCTGGCAGCAGCAGCGTTTTTCTTTTCTTCGTTTGCTATGTTCTCCTCAATAAGTGCACTGAGCTCTGCTTCACTCATTTTAGCCTTTATTTCGGCAAGCCTTTGCTCGGTCGCCCGATTTTTGGCATCTGCAAGTCCAGGCTGTGGTACTAATGTCACTACTGCTCTGTGCTCGCTGTTTAACAGACGCTCTTTTATAAAATCTTCATATATGCCGTTTTCGACGCCGTCCTTAAGCTGTTTGACCACTGCGTCGTACCTGAGATACGCAGCCGGATCTTCCCCGTAGTACTTCCCATCCAGAACGAGATCCATAAAGTAAATGCCCTTGAGCCCTTCGTCATTGCCCGCCTCGCGCATGGATAGCTCGAGTCGGTTTATAATCGCATAAAGAACTTCTTTATCGAGCCCGGACTCTGCAGCTTTTTTGAGTTCCGCATCCACGATTTCCACAAGGCGCTGCGCGTCTTCCGACTCGGCATACATGGCCGCAACGCCAAATGAATTCTGATTAAAAGCAGTCCAGAAGCTGCCGTTTTCAATACCTATTCCTTCTTCATACAGAGCGTTTTTTATCGGCGCAGAGCTTGAGTCTACAAGCGCTTCCGACAAAATGTCCAATATATATCTATCTATTGGATTTGCGCCGTCTCCGCAATTTATATTGTACGAAATATATGCCTGCCCCGTAGGGTCGGCACCGGCATCTATATTATACGAAACGACAGATTCGACAAGCCCCTTGCCGCTCTGTTTCGCATACTCAATATTCATTTCTTTTTTTTCAAAGTTTGCAAGGTACTCCTCGCTGATGTTTTTCAAAAAATAATCTATATCTACATCGCCATAAAAGTACATCAGCAAATTGGATGGATGATAAAATTTATTGTAAAACTCCAGAAATGCTTCGTATGACAAAGTAGGTATTGCCTCCGGATCGCCTCCTGAATTATAGGCATAGCAGGTATCAGGATAGAGCGCCTTCATTACGCTGTCAAAAAGTATCTGAAAAGGGTCTGACATAGCCCCGCGCATCTCGTTATACACGACGCCAGAATAAGTCAGAGGCTCTTCGGCATCAAAAATATTGTAGCGCCAGCCCTCCTGCAGAAAAATAGATTTTTCTGCAGCTATTTTCGGAAAGAATACCGAATCGAGATACAAATCTGTAAGGTTTGCAAAATCCTTTGGATCGCGACTCGCAATTGGAAAAATAGTCTTATCAGGATATGTGAGCGCATTCATATATGCGTTTGTCGATATTGCGTTCATATCTGTAAAAATATCGTTAGATGTATATTTTCTTGAACCGCCGAGCAATGCATGCTCAACTATGTGCGCGGCACCGGTATCATCCGCAGGCTGAGTCTTGTAGCTCGCGGCAAACACCTTGAAGGGGTCGCTGTTTTTCAGCCATACAAGCTCTGCGCCTGTTTTTTCGTGTTCATACCAATACAAGGTCGATGATATGTCCGAAAGTTCTTCGGTCTTTACCAGCCTGAAACCGTACTTGTTTTCGCCTTCATTTCCGTTTTTTACACTATTTCCGTCTGAACACCCTGCGGCTGCAAGCAGCAATGCAAAAATGAGCAGGACGGCGAATGTGCGTCTGTAAATCTTCATTTTTCCTCCAAAATCTCTACTCATATTATTGCATAAAATGATAACAAAGTGCGAGCCATTTTTGTTCGCAGGTTTGCCATATACCGAACAGACAGGATCTATACTAAAAAAGTAGTCACAAATAAAGCGACTAGATTATAACAAAGTAGACAAGAAAGAAGCTAAATGTATGTCATCCAACTTTTACGATGAAGACTTCAAAAAGTCTATTGTCAGCCTTTATCAAAGCGGAAAATCACAAACATCCTTAAGCAAGGAATACGGAGTTTCCCTAAGTGCCATCAACAGCAGAATTTCAACCCCCAAGCGCCTAATATTGTTTGGGCTAGTGATTTTACCTATATTAAAGCGGGTGGAAAATGGCACT
>JBHAZV010000006.1:0-83700 GCA_041781135.1 Acidaminobacteraceae bacterium | reverse complement strand
TTGGTGGAGGATAAGAGACTCGAACTCTTGACCCCCTGCGTGCAAAGCAGGTGCTCTCCCAACTGAGCTAATCCCCCGCGCTCTCGCGACTTCAACATAATAGCAAAACGCAGTTGCGATGTCAACAAATTTATTGTTACAAAATGATTACAAGAAGGCGCAGGGAATTTGTTGTTCGTTTTCCGCAGTTCAGCGGTTTTTGTGCATTTTATCAGTTTTTGATGGTTATAACGGCACAGGCAGGCATGCATACAGTGCCCGGCGGTGTAGTAGTTGCTTCAATCGGCTGCCTTAAAAATTAATATGCTGATTATAGCAAAAAACCGGCACGAATGCCGGTTTGTATGGAATATACGATTTTTGTATTATCGCGACTATTTATTGTTCTCGAAATATGTGAAGAATACATCTCCGTCTTTGCCGGTTTCCGTGCCGTCGTCAAAGATTTCCAAGAAAGATATAGAATATTTTTTGGAGTTTTCGGGAACTTCGAATATATAGTGCTTTGTGATGGTTTCTGCTTTCTGAAGCTTGTATCCGTCGGATAAAGTGTTTTCAGAATCGATGCTTAGAGCATAATCAAAGTTTTCGTCATTTTCATTGATGTCCCACTGGATCTGGAAATCACTTAGCCATAGAGGGATTTCGTTTTCAAATGTGTTTTTAATGGTTATAACGGCATCGATAAAATGATTGCCTTCCTGCGCTTTTACTCCTGCGTATTCCTTAACGAAGCTGACGCTGTCTATGGAGTAAACAAAGAAGTAGGTTTTGAATGAGTCTCCTATTCTGCCTTCTGCATATCCATCCTTTGCCTCTATCGGCTTTTTGCTGCTGTCGCCGCAGCCGGCGAAAATCACGCACGAAGCAAGCAGGACTATCAACAGTGACAGTATCGATTTTTTGTTGATTCTGTTCATTAGAATCCTCCTTTTCAGATGATGTTTGACTGTAATAAGTATCCAAGCTTGTTTGCTGCGTATAAAAATTTATAATTGAAATTACGCGGCAAATGAACAAAGTATGCTTATATGGTCTATTCGGTGAGAGCTATAGGCATATAGCAAACTACCGAACAAACCCTATTCTATCACTTTTACGCATCATTTTACAATATAGTATATTTTGTCGGTCATTACTCGCAGATTGAGATAGAATTACTGGTATGATCAGTAACTTTTGATGAGCTCTCCGTAGCGCAGGTACGCTTTTGCCACGGCATCCTCCCATGAGAGATAAATGCGATCCCCGGCGGCTCGGCCGAGGGAAGCTAATTTTTCGCGGTCGATAACTGCTCTGTGAAGTGCTTCAGCGTAAGATTCCACGCTTTCTTCGATAAGTATGGCAGCCCCCTCATCGGGAACGCTTTCGGCGGCGCAGCTGCCTCGTATAACTACCGATGCAAGATCGCACGCGGAGGCTTCCCTGACTACCAGGCCATTTGTATCATAAAGCGAAGGAAAGAGGAATAAGTCAGCGAGACTGTAATATACTCTTAGCTTTTCTCTGTCGGAGACAAGCCCCGGGAATATGCATTTAGCTGAGAGTCCGAGATCGGCAGCGTACTTGATGATGTCGTTTCTGTCGTAGCCGTCGCCAACAAAAATCATTTTGAAATCCGCTCCTCTGCCTGCGATTACGCTGAGTGCGTCGAGCGTCAGTTTTACGCCCTTGTACCACATCATTCTTCCGACAAACAGGAATATGACCTCGTCGCGCAGCCCGTACAGCGCGCGCAGCTGGTCTGTTTCATGTTTTGAAGCGCGGCGTCTTTCAAAATCGGTGCCGTTCTCCATAACTCTGAAATCTCCGTGATAACCTATATTCCTGAGGCTTTCGCCCGCGCCGTTCGAAACTGCCCAAACCTCGTCTGCGGCTTTTATATTGTTGAGTATCAGTTTTTTAGAGGCGAATTTCAGACCGCTGAGCCCTACGCGCTTTTCGAGGTCGATATCGAACTTTGTATGATATGTGAGCACCATCGGAACTTTTATCTGTTTGCGTGCAAACCTTGCAAGCACTGCGGCGGAAAACGGGCAATGAGCATGAAGAATATTGACCTTTTCGGATTTAAGGGCGTGCACTGTCTTTACAGAAAATGGATTTCCTATGCGGTAGCCGATTTTTGCGCCTCCGGACGTCGAGGGATACCTGATTACTTTGTACGGTTCGATATCATTATAATCGGGAAAGCTCGGCACGGCAACCACTGCGCCGTCGTATTTTTCGTTCAGTATTTTTGCGTAGTTCCTTACCGCCATAACAACGCCGTCCACCTGCGGGGTGAACGAATCGTTTAACAGGCCAACTTTTATGCTCATTACCAGATCTCTCCTATGTGATATTTAATTCTGAAACTAATTAAAGATGACGATTCAGCGCAAACCGCCCGATTCCAGCATGTCAATGCGCCTCGAATGCCTTTCATCTCCTGAAAATTCTGTGCTGAGCCAGACATTTACTATTTCCTTTGCCAGTTCCTCGCCGATGATTCTCGCCCCCAAGCAGAGAATATTTGAGTCGTTATGTTCTCTGGTAAGACGCGCGGAGAGAGGGTCGCATACGAGTGCAGCTCTGATGCCGCGGTGCTTGTTTGCCGCTATGCTCATACCTATACCTGTGCCGCACAGCAATATTCCGCGCTCCGCTGTGCCGGATGCGACCGCCTGCGCAACATACGCCGCATACTGCGGATAATCCACGCTCTCCGGGCTATATGTGCCGAAATCCTTTACTTTGTAGCCTTTGTCGGCAAGATATTTTTTTATTATCTCTTTCAGAGCAAATGCGCCATGGTCTGCGCCGATTGCAATCATATGCCGCCTCCAAACTTAATGTATTCTTTTTTCGTTTTATTATAGCTTTTTTTGGATATTTTGTGAATAAGCTTTGTGGGTCGCGGCAGGCAGACAGTGCATTTGTCTTTTGCTTAATGCAAAAAGCCCTGGATGTTTGCGGCGTGCAGACGGTGCGTCCGTTTTTTTGTCTAATGCAAAAAATACCTGATATAATGCAAGGTATGATATACTGATAATAAATATTTATTTGGAGAGGTTGAGATGATTTCGAAACTTAGAAAAGAGATGAAAGCACGCGGTCTTGATGCGCTGCTGCTCTGCGACCCGGATTCGGTGTACTACTTCACCGGGTGCAGAATAATTCCGGGCGAGAGGATGTACCTGCTTGCAGTGACTGAAAATTCTCTTCACTACATTCTGCCGGAAATGTTCTTCGAAGAGGCGAAAGCTGCAACCGCCGAAGCGGTCCGCGTGTTTTTCAAAGATACCGACGATTACATAGGGCTTGCAATAAAGGCGCTCGGAGACTCAAAGACAATCGGTGTAGACAAGTTTCTTGCAGCAAAATTCCTGCTCCCGATGATGGAGAGGTTTGGTGGCTCAAAATTTACTGACGGTTCTTGCGTAGTGGATGAAATGAGGATGTATAAGTCTGAGGCTGAATGCCGAAAAATGCGCGATTCTTCTCTGCTGAACGACCGCATAATAGGCGAGTTTGCACTGTTTCTTGCAAGCGGCGAAGCTCTTGGAATATCCGAAAAAGCTGCGGCAAAAAAGCTGCTCGAAATAAGCGAGAGGCTCGGCGCAGAAGGAATCAGCTTTGAGCCGATCGTATGTTTTGGAAGCACCTCCGCACAGCCGCATCACGAACCGGCGTCTGACGTACGCTTAAAGGTCGGCGATGCCATAATAATAGATCAAGGCTTTATTAAAGACGGCTACTGTTCCGACATGACGCGCAGCTTTTTCAGGGTGAGCGGCGGTTTGCTCTTCGATGGAAAAAATGTACTTGGCGTCGACGGAACGATAACCCCACTGGGCGAATGCAGTGCAGAGCTTGCAAAATATGTAGAAATATACGAGATTGTTCGCGATGCAAACCTTGCCGGAATTGCGGCTGTAAAACCCGGCGTACCCCTTTCGGAAGTTGATGCTGCGGCGAGAAATTATATCGAGGCAAGAGGCTACGGAAAATTTTTTACGCACAGGCTTGGTCACGGCATAGGGATTGCAGTGCATGAGTTTCCTGATGTCTCTGCGGCAAGCTCCAGTGTTTGTAGCGAAGGCATGACATTCTCGATAGAGCCAGGAATCTACCATACCGAGAGCGGCATCGGGGTCAGGGTTGAGGATATAGTGCTCGTCACAAGCGATGGCTGCGAGGTTTTGAACAAGTACGCCAAGTAAAACATCGCAGGGCAAATACAATTAAACCGGCATACTTTTGGCGGCTGATTGACAAAGGCAGAAGGTAGGGATAACATATAATTGTTATTAAATTGTGAAGGAATTATGTTGAGCTTTCCGACCTCACCAATGTCCTTCACAGAGTGATAATAATACTTTTTGTAGGAGGACTTATGTTTAAGAAATTCACAAATGCCTGTGTCAATGTAGTCAACAGATGGCTGCCCGACCCGTTCCTGTTTGCTGTAATCCTCAGCATCGTCGTATTTATTTTTGCGATGATCGGCACCGGGCAAGGTCCGGTCGAGATGATCAATGCGTGGGGCAACTCAAAGGGATTCTGGTCGCTGCTGGGTTTTTCGATGCAGATGGCGCTTGTGCTTGTTCTCGGTTCTGCAATGGCGTCAGCTCCGATCTTCAAAAGGCTGCTGTCTCGCATTGCGTCAGTCGCGAAGAACAAAAGAGATGCAATACTTATCACTACCTTTGTATCGCTGATATGCTGCTGGCTTAACTGGGGCTTCGGACTTATCGCTGGTGCTTTGCTTGCCAAGGAGATGGCTCGCAAGGTGAAGGATGTAGACTACAGACTGCTTATCGCCTCTGCATATTCCGGCTTCGTAATATGGCACGCGGGGCTTTCGGGTTCCATTCCGCTTACTATTTCGGGCGGCTATAAAATAGGTGAGGTGACATATCAGGCGAGTACAAGCAGTACGATATTCCACCCTGTAAATCTTCTGATGTGCGGCGTGCTGTTGATGCTCCTGCCGCTCGTAAACTATGCGATGCACCCCGACAAAGAGCATACTGTGACAATAAATCCCGCTCTGCTCAAAGACGAAGAAGAAAAAGTTTACACTGTAAATACGCCTGCCGAAAAGATGGAACACAGCAAAATTCTGTGGTTTATAACAGTATTTGCCGGATTCGCCTACATTGTGAGCTACTTCTATGCGGTAGTACAGGAAAAGGGCGCTGCGGGAATAGCTACGGCGCTTAATCTCGACATCGTAAATTTCCTCTTCCTGTTCTTCGGGTTATTGATGCACGGCGATATACGCAGGTATGTGGATGCGATAAACAGCGCGGCATCGGGCGCTGCGGGAATAATACTGCAGTTCCCTTTCTACGCTGGTATAATGGGAATGATGATAGCAAAGAATCCGGACGGCATTTCACTTGCGGGAATAATATCGGACTTCTTTGTGAATATTTCGACACAAATTACGTCGCCGGTCTGGACATTCCTCTCGGCAGGTATCGTAAACTTCTTTGTTCCGTCGGGCGGCGGGCAATGGGCCGTTCAGGGGCCGATCGTTATGCCTGCGGCGGCTAAATTAAACGTAGACACCGGGCTTGCAGCCATGGCGGTGGCTTGGGGCGATCAATGGACAAATATGATTCAGCCGTTCTGGGCGTTGCCGGCTCTCGGTATTGCAGGACTTTCGGCAAAGGATATAATGGGATACCTCGTAGTGGTGCTCATATTTACTGGAATAGTCGGATGCGGCGGATTCCTGCTGTGGGCGGCGTTCCTATAGAATACGGACTTCTTAATAGCTCTGCTGTGTCGTGATTTCGATATACAGATAGCATTTGATTCCGTAAATAAACACATTAAGGAGATATATGAACTATCCAAAAACAAAGAAACAGGACATAGTAGAGCAGTTTTTCGGCGTTGCAGTTGAAGATCCATACAGATGGCTCGAAAATCAGGAAGATCCGGAGGTAGATGCGTGGGTCTCTCTGCAGGCTGAACTGACAGAAAAATATCTTTCGGAAATCCCATACAGAGATGGGATAAAAAAACGATTAAGCGAACTTTACAATTATGACAAATATTCCGAATTATTTACTAGGGGTGGGAGAATATTTTACTCAGTAACCGAAGGGCTAAACAATCAGCCGATATTTTACTGTGTCAACTCCGAGGAAATTTTTAACAGCAATTGCAAGTGCGGTGATTCGGATTTGAGTAATGCTCCGAGCAAAAAGGTGATAATAAATCCGAACGCCCTTTCCGAAGATGGAACAACTGCAATATACGTGGGTGGGCTTTCTAAAGACGGAAAATATATGGCGGTACTGATATCAGAATCGGGGTCGGACTGGCATGTGGTCAGGGTGGTTGATGTCGCCACCGGCAAAATGCTCGATGATGAATTAAAAAATGTCAAGTTTACCTCTGCCGCTTGGTATGGCGACGGATTTTTCTATTCTCGCTACGATATACCGGATTCGAAGCGCGATCTCTCTTCTGTAAATTCTGCGCAGAGTGTATACTATCACAAGCTCGGAGAAAGTCAGGAAAAGGATGTTCTGATATATGTAGATCACGAAAATCCGCTCATGTATGTGCATCTTATAAGCACAGACAATGAAAAGCACCAGCTGCTCGTCATTTCTAAGGGCACAGGTGCGTCGGAGATACGCTATAGACCCGCGGCGATAGGCGGCGATTTCAAGGTAATAGTTCCAGGCTTTGATGTAGATTATAACTACATAGGCTGCGAAGGAGACGATCTGTATTTCGCGACCAACGACGGCGCATCCAATATGAAAATAGTCGCGTACGACGCTGAAAACGAGAAGTTCCGGGATGTGCTTCCCGAAAGCGGCGACTATATCGACTCTGCTGTGTACGACGGCGGCAAAATACTGCTAAATGTGTCAAGGGACGCTGTCAGCGCGTTGAAGCTCTATGATGTCAAAAGCGGCATAACATCAGATATCAAGCTCCCATTTGTCGGCAGCATACATTTTGTAGATATGGATGCCGAGCGCGGCTTTGCTCTGTTCAGCGCAAGTTCTTTCCTGCTGCCGGTGCATCATTACATTGTAGATCTCAAAAATCTGAGTCTGCGCCCTGTCGGCTCGCCTGAACTGAATTTTGATCCGTCGCAGTATATTACTGAACAGGTGTTTTTCAGGTCAAAGGACGGAACTAAAGTGCCGATGTTCGTAACACATAAAAAAGGAATACCGATGGATGGCTCAAACCCTGCGTTTATATATGGATATGGCGGATTTTCAATATCCATAACTCCGGCGTTTGCTCCGTCAAATATACAAATGCTTGAGCACGGCATTGTCCACGCTGTCGTAAATCTGCGCGGCGGACTCGAATACGGCGAAAACTGGCACAAAGCCGGCATGAAGTTCAATAAGCAAAATGTGTTCGACGATATGATAGCAGGTTCGGAAGCGCTCATTTCAATGGGCTACACAAAGCCGGAACGCCTTGCGATCAACGGCAGGAGCAATGGTGGACTTCTTGTAGGAGCGGTAGTAAATCAGCGGCCGGATCTTTATGCAGTATCTCTTCCGGGAGTCGGTGTGCTCGATATGCTGCGATTTCATAAATTTACTGTGGGCTGGGGCTGGATCGACGAATACGGAAGCCCCGAAATTGAAGAAGAATTCAAATATATCTATAAGTATTCGCCGCTGCATAATATTAAAAATGTGAAGTATCCTGCGACAATGATAATTACGTCGGATCATGACGACAGGGTTGTTCCTGCGCATTCATTCAAGTACGGAGCGGCGCTTCAGGAAAAAGCTGGAAAATGCTCGCCTGTGCTGCTTCGAATAGCTCGCGGTGCCGGACATGGAGCAGGAAACGCTGCAAGCAAAGTTATAGACGAGCGCGCCGACACGCTTGCGTTTATGCTGCATAATTTCAGGTAAATCAGTCCGATATATCGGCATAGGGAAAAGCATACAAAAACGGTAAAGGCTTTCTGTTAAGCCGCGCCTTGAAATTAAGCAGTCGGCGAGGTATAATTGAGGCAGCAACACGATAGGAGGGATTATGAACGATAAAGAATTAGTGCTCAGCACAATGAAAAAAGCAGGGGAGCCTCTCGGCTCAGGCAAGGTTGCGGAACTCGCGGGGCTCGACAAAAAAGTTGTAGATAAGATTTTTACAGAACTTAAAAAGGAAGGGGCAATTGTCTCGCCTGTCAGATGCAAGTGGCAGGTTGCAGAGGAGTAGTATTCGTGATTTCAAGCATTATAAGGGAGAATCTAAGCAATGCATCCTGGATTCGCAGGATGTTTGTCGAGGGTGAGAAGCTAAAAAAGGAGATCGGCGCCGAGAATGTATTTGATTATAGTCTCGGCAATCCCTATTTTGAGCCGCCGGCTTCGCTGCTTGCCGTTCTCAGGGATATTGTGAATTCCGATGAACTCGGAACGCACAGGTACATGGATAATCTCGGTTACACAGGCGCGCGGCAGAAGATAGCCGAGGCTTATGTCGGCAGGGGCGATTACAGCAGCGTTATGATGACAGTGGGGGCTGCGGGCGGAATAAATGTCTTTCTGAGAACTGTTCTTGAACCAAATGACGAAGTTGTAATAGTTGCTCCGTATTTTGCGGAATATACTTTCTATATTTCTAATAATGGCGGAAAGAAAGTTGTAATAAACAGCGATCCGGATACATTTGAGCCGAATTTAGATGAGCTTCGGGCTGCGATGAGTGCCAAAACAAGAGCCGTTATAATCAACACGCCTCATAATCCTACAGGGGCAGTATATTCGGAAGCACTTATCAGAGAGATAGCAAAAATTCTTGAGGCTGCGGAAAATAAGTATGGCAGGGAGATATACCTAATTTCTGACGAACCGTACTATTCGATAATTTATGACGGGGTCAAACTTCCGATGGTTCACGATATCTATAGACATTCCGTAATAATATCTTCATTTTCGAAATCGCTCGGACTTGCCGGCGAAAGAGTGGGATATATATCGGTGAATCCCGATACAGAGGGGTTGCAGGAGATAATGAGCGGTCTTTCGTTTGCAGGCAGGACGCTTGGATTTGTCAATTGCCCTGCAATATGGCAGCGCGTCATAGAAAAAGCGCCTGTCGAGCCTGTCGATATCGCACTGTATGACGAGCGCAGGAAGGCTTTGCTTTCAGTTTTAAGAGATGCGGGTATAGAGGCGGAGGTGCCAAAGGGCGCGTTTTATCTGTTTCCGAAAGCTCTTGAAGAAGATGATATTGCATTTGTGATGAAGGCGAAGGAATTCGGCATTCTGATAGTGCCCGGAAGCGGTTTTGGGTATCCGGGGCATGTAAGGCTCTCGTATTGCGTCGATTTAGCCATGATAGAGAGATCGCGAGGTGCGTTCAGGAAGCTTGGCGAGCACTATGGGAAAATATAACGGAGACCTCCGTGCCTTTGTCGACTTCTGAATCTATGTCGATTGAGCCGCCGAGGGATTCTGCGATTAGCTCGGCTATGGACAAGCCGAGGCCTGTTCCGCCCGTCTGGCTGTTTCTGCTTGAGTCGGCGCGGTAGAAGCGGTTTTTGATATTCGCAAGATCGGACTTTGGAATTCCTTTTCCAAAGTCCTTTATTTTTATGGAAAATCCATCGGAATAGTCCGCTCTGTCGAGGTTTGCGTCGCCGTAGGTTGCGCTTATGGCGGTGTTTTCGGCGTAGCTTGATATGGATTGAAGCGATATTCTTGCAGTTATTATTATCTTGTCATCTGAGTATTTTACGGCATTGTCAAGAATAGCTCTCAGCATTTGCGTCAATAGAGTTTGATCGGTTTCTACTTCGATTTGTTCGGAGTATAGTTCAAGCTCTCTTTCGTGAGCCGAACCAAAGTCGCTTGCAAGCGCGCTGAGCATTTCGCATAGATTGAATCTGCTGATTTTGGGTTCGAAATTATCGCGCTCCATGCGCGCAATGGTGAGCATACGTTCGATCATGAGCTTCATTCCGAGGGTTTCGCTCTTGATTGTCTCCAGGCTTTCGGAGAATATCTCAGGATCTGAACTGAATTTTTCGAGCAGCTCAACATTTCCGAGAATTACCGTCAGAGGGATTCGGAGTTCGTGCGACGCATCTTGGGTGAATTGCTTTGTCTTTTGATACGAGCTTTCGATATTGTCCAGCATGGCGTTCAGGCTTTCAGTGAGCGCGCTGACCTCGTCTTTGGACTCGGTGTTTATAAGTCGTTTCTCCGGTTTTTTGAAATCTATTGCCCGCGCCTCATTGGACAGCCGCGTAAGCGGTTCGAGTGCAGAACGCGACAAAATATTGCTGAATATTAGCAGCGTGCTTCCGCCGACCAAGTACACAAAGATTAGAAGCTCCAATACCTGTTTTTTTATTGCATCATCATTGTGACTGTCATAAAAAGATACGAGGAACTCCGCTTCATCTGCCTGCTCGGAAACAAGCTCGACAGCGTGGTACGAGAGCGTGGTTCCGATGATTTTATCGGCGTAGCTGGTTTTTTCCACCGTGTTTTTAGTATGCAGCTCTACCGGAATTTTATTTGTGCTCATTCGGAAAAAGAGTCTTCTGCCTCTTACATACAGCTGTATTTCGTACCCCGAATCAGTCTGTATTTTTAAGGGGATTGCTCCTGCAGGAACAATGAAGTATGTGGATTTCAATTCCGAACCGATGTTTGTTGCGCCAATATTTTTTAGTGCGCTGATGGTTCTGTTATTCAGCTCCAATCTTGCATTTTCGTTTATATATACAGTTAGCGAGTACATTATTATTACAAAACTGACGACGCCTATCAATAAAAAAAGCAACACATTAAAAAGCGTCATGCGCGTGCTTATATTAATTTTATTTAAAAAACTGTTTTTTTGTTTCTCGGTTTTCATTTTATTGTCTTAATGTATGATGTAACCTCTTCCTCGTACTGTTTCGATGATTTTGTCATCTGTATGCCTTGATATTTTTTCGCGCAGATAGTTTATATAAACATCCACAATGTTTGAACCTCCGTAGTTATAACCCCAGACATTTTGGAGCAGTTCGTCGCGCGATACTACTTTTCCGCTGTTTTTAAGGAGGTAGAGGAGCAGGTCGAACTCTGTTTTTGAAAGTGTTTCGGGCTTGCCGGCTATTCTTGTTTCGTAGTTTGCAGGATTGAGAGAAATGCCTGCGTGCTCGAGTATTTTAGATTCCTTTTCCGATTTTGCCGCACTTGCTCTAAGCCTTGCGCGCATTCGCGCCGCCAGCTCTTCAAACACAAAGGGTTTTGTTATGTATTCGTCCGCGCCCATATCAAGACCGCCTACGATATCGGAAGTGTCATCGCGAGCCGTCAGCAGGATTATCGGCAGTTCGGGTTTTTGCGCCTTTATAGCCTTCATTGCCTCAAGTCCGTCCATTACAGGCATCATCACATCCATAAGGACAATTGCAACGTCTTCTTTGCACGCTATTTCTACGGCATCCGCGCCGTTTTCTGCAGAAAGTATGTCATATCCCTCTGCAGCAAGCTGAAGCCTCAATATACGCAGAATTTTTGCTTCATCGTCGACAATAAGTATTTTTTCCATATTCTAATTATACCAAGTTTTTGGTATAATACTATTTGGATTTTTATGGGCAAGGAGGGTGCTATGTACAGCAAAAAACTCATAAGCGATCTGTACCGCGATTGGGAGTCGCTTGCAGAACAAAAGGTGGCAATAAGCGGCTGGATCAGAACTTCACGTAAGTCTAAGAATTTCGGGTTTATCGAGGTAAACGACGGTTCTATGATGAACAATATACAGGTTGTCTACGACGACCATCTCGACAATTTCAATGAAATAGAAAAATTTGGAATTTCGTCTTCAATAGAAGTTAGCGGCGTGCTCAGAGCTACAGAGGGCGCAAAGCAGGCGTTCGAAATTTACGCCGAAGAAATAGTGCTTTTGGGTTCGTCTGCGCCCGATTATCCGCTTCAAAAGAAGAGGCACAGCATGGAATTTCTCAGGACTATCGCTCATCTGCGTCCGAGGAGCAATACATTTCAAGCGGTGTTTAGAGTCAGCAATGCAATAAGTCGTGCGATTCACAATTTTTTCCAGTCACGCGGCTTCATATATGTATTGGCTCCTATACTGACAAGCTCCGACGCAGAAGGTGCAGGAGAGATGTTTAAGGTTACAAACCTCGATTTTGACAATCTGCCCATGAGAGACGGCAAAGTGGATACGTCAAAGGATTTTTTCGGAAAGACAGCTCACCTTTCGGTTTCCGCGCAGCTTGCAGGAGAGGCGTTTGCTCAGGCATTCAGGAAAATATATACATTTGGACCTACTTTCAGGGCAGAAAATTCCAATACAAAGAGGCATGCCGCAGAATTCTGGCAGATAGAGCCGGAAATATCATTTGCAGATCTGTTCGACGCCATGGCGCTTGCGGAGGATATGATAAAATATGTCGCGGATGATGTTCTCAAAACCTGCAGGGATGAGATGAATTTCTTTGACGAGAGGATTCAGAAGGGAGTTATCGAGAGGCTCGAAAAAGTTCGCGATTCGGAATTTAAGAAGCTGAAGTATACAGATGCAATAGAGATACTTAAAAAATCCGGGGCTGAGTTCGAATTCAAACCGGAATGGGGTATAGCTCTGCAGACGGAACACGAAAAATACCTGACCGATCAGGTATTCGGTTCGCCTGTGTTCGTTTACGACTATCCTAAGGATGTAAAGGCGTTTTATATGAGATTGAATGACGACGGCAAAACCGTTGCGGCGACAGATCTGCTTGTGCCAGGCATAGGCGAGATAATCGGCTGCTCGCAGAGAGAAGAGCGTCACGAATATCTTAAAAAGAGAATTATAGATCTCGGATTCAAGATGGAGGATTATGAGTGGTATCTCGACCTCAGCAAGTACGGAACGTCCAAGCATGCCGGGTTCGGTCTCGGCCTCGAAAGGCTTATAATGTATGTTACGGGAATGGAGAACATAAGGGATGTGCAGCCGTTTCCGAGAACTCCAGGCAGCATAGCATACTAAGCAGTGTGCGTTAAATATTACAAATAAAAACAGGAGAATAGTATGAAAAAAATTCTAATCACTGGCGCTGGCGGACAGATAGGTTTTGAGCTCACAGAAAGGTTGCGCAAGGAATACGGCGAAAACAATGTCGTTGCATCGGGCAGAAGGCAGTATCCGGATATGGACGGATTATTTGAAATCTGCAATATCACCGATATTAAGCAGGTTGCAGAGGTTGTCGACAAGCACAAGATTGACACAATTATAAACCTTGCTGCGCTTCTTTCGGCAGTTGGCGAAGCAAAGCCTCACGAGCTTTGGGACATTAATATGAACGGTCTTTATAACTGCCTTGAAGTGGCAAGAGAAAAGAATCTTATGCTCTTTACTCCAAGCTCGATCGCTGCATTTGGTCCGAGCACTCCTAAAGACAATACTCCGCAGGATACTATTCAGAGGCCGACGACAATTTACGGCGTCTCAAAGGTTGCCGGCGAATTGCTCTGCGACTATTATTTCAAGAGATTCGGCGTCGATACGAGGGGCGTCAGATTCCCGGGTCTTATTTCTTACAAGGCGCTTCCGGGGGGTGGAACTACTGACTACGCTGTACATATCTATTATGACGCGCTCAAGAAAAATACTTTTGAGTGTAACCTCGCTGCAGATACATATATGGACATGATGTATATGCCGGATGCGCTCAATTCAATCATAATGCTTGCAGAAGCTGATCCTGCAAAGCTCGTTCACAGAAATGCGTTTAATATTGCTGCAATGAGTTTCTGTCCGGAGGATATCGCCGCTTCAATAAGAAAATACAGACCTGATTTTACAATGACTTACAAGATAGACGAGATAAAACAGAATATAGCAAATTCGTGGCCGAATTCGCTCGACGACAGCGCTGCGCGCGAAGAGTGGGGATGGAAGGCGGAGTACGATCTCGATGCAATGACAAGAGATATGCTCGAAAAATTGGCTATAAAGCTGGAGGCAAAATAATTGAAGCAAGTAATAGAATGTGTGCCAAATTTTAGCGAGGGGCGCGATCTCGAAAAGGTGGAAAAAATCCTCGGCGCTTTCAGGGGTGTCGATGGGGTGCTGCTGCTTGATTATTCGTCCGATGCGGATCACAACAGGACGGTTGTCACAGTGGTTGGCGAGGCTGAGCCGCTGAAGCACGCCGTTGTCGACGCGATGGGCAGAGCTGCAGAGCTTATAGACCTCAGAGTCCACGAGGGGCAGCATCCGAGAATGGGCGCGACAGATGTTGTGCCGTTTATTCCGGTAGAAAATGTTACGATGGAGGAGTGCGTGCAGCTTTCGAAAGAAGTCGCCGCGCTCGCATACGAGAAGCACGGGATTCCGAGCTATCTTTATGAAAAATCCGCGACAAGTCCCGACAGAGAGAACCTTGCAAATGTCAGGAAAGGCCAGTTCGAAGGCATGGCGGAAAAAGTGAAGCTGCCGGAGTGGAAGCTCGATTACGGCAACGATATTCATCCTTCTGCCGGTGTTTCCGCCATAGGGGCAAGGGTTTTTCTCGTGGCATTTAATGTCAATATTGACGATGCAAATGTCGAAAACGCCAACAAAATAGCTAAGTGTGTCAGGCATATAAGCGGCGGGCTCAGGTATTGCAAGGCAATTGGGATTGACCTCTCCGACAGGGGAATGTCGCAGATCAGTATGAATATGACTGATTATGCAAAAACTCCGCTGTACCGTTCTTACGAGCTCGTCGGGATAGAGGCAATGCGTTACGGCGCTAAAATAGTCGAGAGTGAGATAATAGGGCTTGTTCCGAAGGCTGCAATCACCCAGACCCTGGATTTTTATATGAGAGACGCCGATTACGACCGCGACGATTTTGACGGTATTGTGGCGCTTGCAAAGAAATATCTTAAAGCGACTGATTTTAATAAAGATCAGATACTCGAAAAAATTGTCAAGGATAAATTGGGTTAATGAAAAAACTTGTAATATATGGTGCATCTGAAATTGTCACAATGGGCGGAAGTAATTCTGCCCGTTTTGGCAAAGATATGAACGAGATCGGGTTGCTTAGGGAGCATTCTGTACTATCAGAAAATGGAATAATAACAAATGTCATTCCGACCCCGGATGTGGATCTGGAGGCGCTAAAATCTGACGGTTACGAGGTCTTGGATGCCGGAGGATGCTGCGTTACTCCGGGTTTTGTAGATTCACATACGCATTTTGTGTTTGGCGGTTACAGAGAAAACGAGTATGATATGCGTCTTAAGGGCCGCAGCTATATGGAGATTATGCAGGCGGGCGGCGGTATTGTCAGCACTGTCGGCAGTACGAGGGCTGCAAGTGAACAGGAACTTTTTGACGCCGGCTATGCAAGGCTGAACTCTATGCTCAGTTTTGGAGTCACTACCGTCGAGGGCAAATCCGGGTATGGGCTCGATCGCGATACTGAACTTATGCAGCTTCGCGTGATGAAGGAGCTCTGCAGCAGGCATACTGTGACTGTAGTTCCGACCTTTATGGGGCCGCATGCAGTTCCGCCCGAATGGAAGACAAACCGAAAACGGTTTATGCGCGATATGATAGATGTGATGACTGAGGCAAGCATAGAGGGGCTTGCGGATTTTGCCGACATTTTTTGCGAGGAAGGCGTATTTTCTGTGGATGAATCGCGTTCGTACCTGATGGCGGCGAGGCAGTTAGGCCTTGGTCTGAAAATACACGCGGACGAAATAACCACTCTTGGCGGTGCAGAACTTGCTGCAGAGCTTGCTGTGTGTTCGGCAGATCATCTGTTAAAGGCTTCTGACGCCGGGCTGCTCGCAATGAGGGATGCGGGCGTAGTGGCTACGCTGCTTCCGCTTACGGCGTTTTCGCTAAACGAACCCTTCGCAAGGGCGAGGTATATGGTGGATAACGGCCTTGCAGTAGCTCTTGCAACTGATTTTAATCCGGGAAGCTGCTTTTCGGAGAGTATTCCGCTTCTTATTGCAATAGCTACAAACAAGATGAAGATGACTGCCGAGGAAGTGCTTACGGCAATTACAATAAACGGGGCTGCGGCGGTCGGCAGAGCCGATAAGATCGGCAGTATTGTGGTGGGCAAAAACGCCGATCTCTTGATTCATGAATTTCCAAGCTACAAATTTATGGCTTATCATATTGGGGTGAGCACGGTAAGGCAGGTCGTAAAAGACGGAGCGGTAGTGTTTACCCGTAGTTACTGATTTTAGCAAAGGAAGGAGACAGTATGTTAAAGGAAAAGACAATTGTGCAGTTCAGCGAAGCTCTTGCTTCGTCCGAGCCCGTTCCGGGGGGGGGCTCTGTTGCGGCGCTTTGCTCTGCTGTGGCGTGTTCGCTTGCGGCAATGGTGGCAAGGCTGACCTCCGGCAAAAAGGGCTACGAGGAGCACAGTGCTTCGGCGCTCGAAATAATCGATAAATGCGATTCGCTTGCCGGGGAATTTTTGCTTTTTATGGAGGAAGACGCGGAAGCGTTTGATAAAGTTATGTCGGCGTTTGGGCTTCCAAAGGCGAGCGACGACGAAAAAAAAGCGAGAACAGCAGCAATTCAGAACGCACTTAAAGGCGCGGCGGAAATTCCGATGAAGGTTGCTGAAAAATCGGCGGCGCTTTTTGATACCTTGGAATTTTTGGTTAAACACGGGAACAGCAACGCTAAGAGCGATGCTCTCGTCGGTACGATGATGGCGAGAACCGCTGTGCTCGGAGCGCTATTTAACGTGAGGATAAATCTGGAGTCGATAAAGGATCAGGAGTTTGTCGCTGAGATGAGCGAAAAAGCGGGAATCTTGGAAGACCTCGCTCAGAAAAGGGAGAGAGAGATAGTATTCGGAGGTTAGTATGTACAAGATCATAGTTGACAGTTCGGCTGATATGTCGCCGGAAATCAAGGCAAAGCTTGATCCTGTTATCATACCGTACAAGATGTACCTCGGCGAAAAAGAGTATATAGACTTAGAGGGTTTTGATGCTGACGGTTTTGTTCGGGATTTCAGCGAGTCCAAACACGCGCCTAAGTCTGCGTGTCCCGCTCCTGCTGAGTACTTGGAAGCGCTTGTAGGCGCAGACGAATACTATATTGTATGCCTTTCGAGCAAGCTTTCCGGCGCTCATAATTCTGCGCTGCTCGCTCAAAAACTCTTCGAGGAAGAGGGGAGAACCGGGAGGGTTGCGGTAATAGACAGCAAATCCGCTGCAAGCGGCGAGACTCTTGTGGTGGCAAAGATTCGGGAATTCAAGGAGGCTGGCATGTCGTTTGACGAAGTTGTAACGGAGATTACAAAATTCACCGACAACATGTGTACTTACTTTGTGCTCGAGTCGTTCAACAATTTGATAAAAAATGGCAGGATGCCTAAATGGAAGGGCTTGCTTGCGGCAACTCTCCAGATTGTGCCGATTATGTCGTCGGACAACGGCGATATAAAGGTGCTTGAAAAGATCAGAAATATAGAGAAGGTTTACAGGCGTCTCATCGAGATACTCAAAGAGAATATCGAAAAAACAAAGAAAGTTTCGGTGTATGTGTCATATGTCACAGCCAGCAAGAGGGCGATGCAGATAAAACACGAGATAGAAAATGCGTATAAGCAGGTTGAGGTTTTTGTATCAAAGTGCGCGGGTCTTTCTTCGATGTACGCTGATAAAAACGGGATAGTGATTTCGCTTTGATGAAGATGAGTACCGGAATGCTACCATCGCCTTGCGGAGGTGCAAATGTTTGACTTGTTTGATTATGCCGGCGAGAGCGGCGGTTTCGCCGCTTCGCGCGGCTCTGCTCCGCTCGCAGAGCGGATGAAGCCGGCTTCATTAAACGATTTTGTGGGTCAGGAGGCGATAATGAGCGGGGGCCCGATGCTCAGGGTCATGATCGAACAGGATCGGCTCACAAGCCTTATACTGTACGGGCCGCCGGGCACAGGCAAGACTTCGCTCGCAAGAGTCATAGCGAGCACGACAAAAGCGGAATACATCACTATAAATGCGGTAATCGCGGGCATAAAGGATATTAAAGAAGCAGCTGTTAAGGGAGAGGAAAATCTGCGGCTCTACCGAAAAAAAACCGTGCTTTTTATTGACGAGATACATCGCTTCAACAAGCTTCAGCAGGATGCGCTGCTGCCGTTTATTGAAAAAGGGTCTTTGATACTTGTGGGCGCAACTACCGAAAATCCGTATTTCGAGATAAATTCTGCGCTTATATCGCGTTCGCTCGTCTGCAGGCTCGAAAAATTATCGCCTATTGATATTGTGAAAATATTAAAAAAGGCGATTGCGGATGAGCGCGGGCTTCTGACTTACAATGTCAAGGCAGCCGACGAGGTTTTGGAGAGCATTGCGCTTTTTTCGGACGGCGATGCCCGCCGAGCTCTAAACATGCTCGAAGCTGCCGTAAATCTGAAATATTCGCTTGGAAGCTCCATCGTTATAGAAAAGGAAGATGTTTTCAGCGTCCGCAAGATGACGTTTGCGAACAGGGAAGACAATCACTACGACGTAGTATCTGCATTTATAAAGTCCATGCGCGGCAGCGACCCGGATGCCGCCGTCTACTACTTGGCTGTTCTGCTCGAAAGCGGCGAGGATCCGATGTTTGTTGCACGCAGGATACTTATATGTGCGAGTGAAGACGTCGGAAACGCCGATCCTATGGCTCTTGTGGTCGCGAGCGCTGCGTGTAATGCCGTGCATCAGCTCGGCATGCCGGAGGCGCGCATACCGCTTGCGCAGGCTGCGATTTATATTGCTGTATCGCCTAAATCCAACGCTTCGTACCTTGCCATAGATTCTGCGATCGATGAGATAAGGAATGGAACGCCTGTAGAGGTACCACCGTATCTGAGGGACGGCACGTCAAGGGCGATGGAGCTCAGGCACTCTCTCGAAAAAAGTGCGGAATATTACAAGTATCCGCATGACTATGACGGCGGTTATGTCGAACAGAGGTATCTGCCCGAATCCTTGGCTTCCAGACAGTATTATTTTCCAAAGGAAATAGGTGATGAAGCCGAGCGATTCAGGAGGAACAGGAGGAAAAAATGAACAATGTGCTGCTCGCTGACATAAGCTATCAGCTATCGGTGGTATTTAAATCGGGGCTTCCGATTTCGGACGGGATTAAAATACTTGGCGAGGATACTGAGCAAAAGGATGTTTCAAATGCGCTTCATCAGATAAGCGCCTGCCTGGACGAGGGGCTTCAGATAGCGGAGGCATTTGAAAAATCTGGCAAATTTCCCAAATATATGATAGAGATGATACGTGTCGGAGAAAATGCCGGAAAGCTCCCAAAGGTTTTTGAGGAACTCCACAGCTACTACACCGGCAGGGCGGATTTTCAGAAGAAGCTCAGAAGCGCAATATCATATCCGCTCGTACTGCTAATAATGATGCTCGCGGTTCTCGGACTTTTGGTATTCCAAGTGCTTCCGGTTTTTCATTCGCTGCTTATCTCGCTTGGGGGCGAGGTTCCTGCCGCTTCGGGCGCGATTTTCAAAATGGCTTCATTTTTGCGCGGCGGGCTCTTGGGAATAATAATCGCACTGGTCCTGTTTCTTGCGCTCATGCTGATGATTTTCAAATTCCGGCTGTTTCCAAAGCTTAGGAGTCATCTTTTAGTAAATATGCCGATCACCGGCAGGATATACAAAAAGAACGTACTCGTTAAGCTGTCTCGCGCTCTCACCACGCTTATTGCAAGCGGTTATTCGTTTGAAATGGCGGCAGAGAAGGCTCTTCCGCTGCTCGATGACGATGTTATCCAGGACAGGATAGATCGCGCGGTGTCGGAAATCGGCGAGGGAAAGGACGTTTATGACTCGCTCAGGGAGATCGACATATTTCCGAATTTGTTTTTCAAGATGTTCAGGCTCGGCGCAAAGACCGGAACTCTTGAGGACATGGCTGCAAAATTTACCGACACGTATCAGGGCGAGCTCGACGCAATCATGGAGAGTACCGCATCAAAAATCGAGCCGGTGCTCGTCACCGTGATGTCGATAGTGGTGGGGCTGGTGCTGCTTATGACGCTGCTGCCGCTCATAGGAATCATATCCGCCATCGGTTAGGGAGGATTTATGAAAATAAACATTGTAATTTTCCTGATTTTGATATTGGCAGCGTTTTCCTATGTGCAGAGCATAGAGAATACAAATGCCGCCGAGGAAGTCACAAATGCTGAAGCAGCCATACGAAAAGCAGCTGTCACCTGCTACGCGCTCGAAGGCTCCTATCCTCCTATCAGCTATCTGGAAGCACATTATGGGGTGCAGCTCAACAGGGACAAATTTTACTATCATTATGAGATGTTAGGTTCGAATCTGCTCCCGATTATCAAGGTTATCAGAAAGTAGAGTGTTATGAAAAAAGAATACGAAGTTCTTTGTACAATATTTTTGATACTGATAATAGGCTTGTGCCTGCTGCAGGTTTCCGGAGTTTCGGTTTCGTATCATCACAGGCTTACCGAAAGCAAAGATGTAATGGATGAATCGCGGATTGCAATGTCTTACTATCTTTCCAAGCTCCGCCAGAACGATGAACTCGGCAAACTGAAAATAGAAGATGACAGGATCTTGATCGAGGAAAACGGGGTATCCACGATGATATTCGTAGAGGACGGGCGCTTACTCGAATCGACTGTTATCAGCGGCGTGGAGCATTCTGTAGACACGGCTTTCAGTATTGCGAGCATCGATGGGGTGGACATAGAGATGGATGGCGAGGTCGTAGAGATAACCATAGAAAAATCCGGATTCAAGCGCAGGTGCAGCTTTGCGCTGAGGGCTGCCTATGAATAAAAAACGAAGCGGGCTGACAGTGCTCGAAATAATACTGTCGGCTGCAATCGTTGCGGTGGCGGCTGCAATCATAGCGCAGGTGTTTTTTTCGTCGGACAGGCTTATGGATCGCACCGCAGACAATGACGAGGCTACATTCATTGCGGTTGACCTGCTGGAGCGAATGTCATACGAGGATTTCCAAGATTTTTTTGAGCAATACCGCTCCGGTGAAAAAAACGGCAAAGTGAGTGCTGCGGGAATGCATTTCGATATTTCGGGCGGAAAGGGTAAAACAGATTTTTTTACCGAAAGCGGTCTTTTGGTGAGAGTCGAACTTAGTTTCAGTGAAGAGAGGCTGGAGATAGACGTCGCGGCGTTCCGCGATGATTCGGAGGTATGCGGCATGACGAAGTACCTGCACTACAGGAGGCAGAAGTGATTGATAAAAGAAGCGGAAGCTCGACGGTTCTCGTGATTCTTATAATCGTGCTGCTCGTTTCGCTGTCGGTGTTATCGGTGGGTATGAGTAATTCGGGCTACAGGCTTTCAAAGCGTATGAGCGACCAGCTTCGGGATTACTACTTGCTCGAATCAGAGGCGGACAGATGTTATGCGGCTATAGTCGGTCTCGAACGCGGAGAGATAACTGTTGAAAAACTTATATCGCTGGGCTGCATCGATCCGGTTGTAAACCCTCAAAAAATCATTTACAGTGTCGCGCTCGGAGAGCGAAGCTTTTATGTAGAGCTGCGAACAGATAATTTCAAAATATTGGCGTGGTACGAGACAGAGAGGATTTTCGATACAGAACTGCTCGAATACGGCGAAATAAAAAGATAGGAGTTGTTATGCATATTACAGAACTTATGAAAATCGGAGTAGAGAAAAATGCATCGGATATTTTTCTCACAGTCGGTGTTCCGCCGGTATTTAAGATAGACAGCAATTTGGAAAAATATGGAACTGCACCTCTTATGCCGAATGACACTCGCGAACTTATACATCAGTTATTTTCGGACGATGTAAAGTACAACGAGTTTTTGAAGAGGGGTGAGCTCGACTTTTCGTATTCGGTCCCCGGTGTAGGAAGGTTCAGGATAGACGTGTATGTTCAAAGGAATTCGCACGCTGCTGCAATAAGGGTGCTTAAATTCGACATATTGGATACGGGCAAACTCATGATACCAGAGGAGGTCCTCGATGTCAGGAATCTCACCAAGGGGCTCGTGCTCGTAACCGGCCCTACCGGTAGCGGAAAGTCTACAACTCTTGCGTGCATAATAGATAGGATAAATCGTGAGAGGCAGTGCCATATCCTCACTTTAGAAGACCCTATCGAGTTCATACACAAGCATGACAAAAGCATTGTAAATCAGCGTGAAATAGGAATAGATACTCAGTCTTATCATGCGGGGCTCAGGGCTTCGCTCAGGCAGGCGCCTGATGTCATACTTATAGGCGAAATGCGCGATTACGAGACTATGTCAATAGCTATGACTGCCGCAGAGACGGGGCATCTGGTGCTTTCCACTCTGCATACCGTGGGCGGCGCAAAGACTGTGGACAGGGTTATCGACGTATTCCCTTCCAATCAGCAGGATCAGATCAGGATTCAGCTCTCGACAGTGCTCAAAGCGGTGGTATCTCAGCAATTAGTGCCGAAAATAGGCGGCGGCAGAGTTCCGGCATTCGAAATCATGATAGTAAATCATGCTATCAGAAACCTCATCAGGGAGGGTAAAATCCCGCAGATAGAGGCTGCGATTCATTCAGGACGCGCCGAGGGAATGATAAGCATGGATTACTCACTTGCCCAGCTTTATAAGGACGGGCTTATAACTGAGGTCGATGCAAAGCATTTTAGCATCAACCCTGAAACATTGCAGCGCTATATAAATGCAAAGTAATTAAACACAAAGTAATTTTGAACAGACAATAAAACGAGGAAGGTTTTACAGTAATGGATTTAGGATTTTTTGAAAAGCTGATATCTACTCCGTCGCCGTCGGGTGCGGAGGCTGGTATCCAAAAGCTTTGGAAGGACGAAATGAAAAAATACGCCAAGATCAGCACTGACGGTGCGGGCAATGTGATTGCGACCCTAAACGGAGGGGCTGATTTCAGTGTACTTTTGGCAGCGCACTCTGACGAGATCGCGTTCATGGTACGCCACATCGACGACAAGGGTTATATTTCTGTCGCCGCAATAGGCGGTATTAGCGCAAAGCCGGCAATCGGCAGCAGAGTGAGGGTTCTCGGTAAAAAGACGATCATCGGAGTGGTTGCCGTGCCGCCTGAACACAAGGGAGGCCAGAAGGGCGAGCTCGATGTGGATGGTCTGCTTATCGACTGCGGCGCAAAGGATGGGAAGGAACTAAAGAAAATAGTCAGCGTAGGCGACTATGTAATATATGATCTGAATCTGGATTACCTTCAAAATAATAATGTTGTTGGCAGGGCGCTCGACAACCGCAGCGGGCTGTTTATAATATCCGAAGTGGTAAAGGAGCTTGCAAAGGAAAAAATAAATGTGGCGCTTCACGCTGTCAGTACTGTAAATGAGGAGACAAATCAGGGAGGCGCATATTTTGCAGCGTCATCTCTAAAGCCAAGTATTGCAATCGCGTGTGACGTGACATTTGCTACGGATGATCCAAGCTCTTCGGCTGCAAAGGACGGGGATGTAAAGCTCGGAGGAGGGCCGGTTATAGCTTTTGGTCCGCAGGTGAGCAGGGTGGTAAACAATATGCTGATAGAATCTGCAAAAAAGAATAAGCACGATATACAGTACGAGCTCGCTCCGCGCAGGACAGGCACGGACGCCGACACAATGCGTTTTACGGGAGCCGGTGTTCCGGTTGCGCTGGTATCTCTGCCGCTTCGCTACATGCATTCTCCGAGCGAGGTCGTCAATCTCAAGGACATAGAAGCTGAAATAAAACTTCTGGTCGATTTTATAAAGTCGCTCACAGGTAAGGAAGATCTTTGTCCTGTTAAGTAATGGCTTGACAGACGGTGGCGACAACACAGCATGATGTGATTTGGCGATAAAAATTACAAAAAATTAACTGGACAATGCAAATCCTGCGTGCTACAGTTGCGTCAATGTTGTTCGTGTTATGAATACGAATGGCGAAAATAAGGAGGCAGGCTTGAATTTCACAGCAATGACAATGATGAATATGTCTATGAACATGTGCATAATGATGTGCATGTGTCTTGCTGAACAAAATTTTAAGTGTAACCCCCCGATAGCGCGCGTATAACCGCATAATAGTTTTTGAGGACAGAGGGAGAGTTACTCTCCCTCTTTTTTTATCTCTGACCCAAAGACTTTGCCCTTGTCAGAGGGGGCGCGGGATAAGGATGATTTATCTTAGGCGCGGCAAATAATCAGCGATTTAATCGCATGGAGGAAATGATGAAGAAAAATTTGGTGAAATTAACTGTGGCGCTTTTTGTATTAGCTTCGGCGCTTTTGGTATCGTCGTGCGGAAATACGCAGGCAACTTCAGGCGCTTCCGTTTCTGCGGCGTCATCGGAAGAACAGACGACTTCGGCGGTGGGGTCGCAGAAAAGCATAAAGATAGCCGTTCCTAACGACACCACAAATGAGGCGAGGGCGCTTCTGCTGCTTCAGGCTAACGAGCTTATCAAGCTCAGGGATGATGCGGGAATTGCGGCAACCCCGCGGGATATTGTCGAAAATCCTTACAATATCGAGTTTTTTGAGGTTGAGGCAGCACAGCTTCCGAATGTGCTCGTAGATGTCGATTTTGCGGTGATAAACTCCAACTATGCAATAGACGCCGGACTTAATCCGGTGACAGATTCTGTGGCAATAGAGGGCTCTTATTCGGCTTACGGCAATATACTTGCGGTTAAAAAAGGCAATGAGGGCAGCGATCTTGTAAAGGCGCTCGTTGCGGCGCTTGAGAGCAGGCAGGTAGCGGATTTTATTGCCGAAAAATACGGCGGCGGGGTAATATCTGTAGCAGAGACATTAACGGATGGTTACGACTCTGCGCTTGATTACGAAGCTCTGAAAGGCAAGACAATCTCTGTAGGCGCATCGCCTACTCCGCACGCGGAAATACTTGCAGTTGCAGAAAAAATATTGGCGGAAAAGGGCATCACTCTAAAGATTGTGGAGTTCACCGATTATGTACAGCCGAACCTTGCTGTAGAGAGCGGCGACATAGATGCTAATTATTTCCAGCATGTGCCGTACCTCGATAATTTCAATGCTGAGCAGGGAACGAATATAGTGCCGGTATCTGTTGTTCACGTTGAACCGATGGGGATTTACGGCGGAAAACTTAAGTCCTTGGAAGAAATAAAATAGTTATCGGTGCAGCGCCTGCGCGTATCGGCGGATCTGTCTCTGCCTGCGCGTGAGCGCTGCGTTTGTTTGTGAATGAGAGGAGATGCATGATAGAGATCACCAAACTTACCAAGACGTTTTCGGCCGCTTCCGGAGATGTGGCTGCACTTCGCGATATTTCCATTACGATTGAAACCGGCGAAATTTTTGGAATCATCGGCATGAGCGGGGCGGGCAAGAGCACTCTTGTGAGGTGCATCAATATGCTCGAAAGACCGGAAAGCGGGAGTGTCGTAATAGACGGGGTGGACATTGGAGCTTTGAATGACAGAGAACTCAGGCAGATGAGGCGCAGTATTGCAATGATATTTCAGGGATTTAACCTGCTTCTCCAGAGAAATTGCCTGCAAAATGTGTGTTTTCCGATGCTGCTTGCGGGAGCCGGAAAGAAAGCTGCGGAAAAGCGCGCGCGTGAGCTGCTTGCGCTTGTCGGTCTGGAGGATAAGGCGGCGTCATACCCTTCGCAGTTATCGGGAGGACAAAAGCAGAGGGTTGCGATAGCAAGGGCGCTGGCAACCGAACCCAAGGTGCTGCTCTGCGACGAGGCGACCAGTGCGCTCGACCCGAAGACGACGAGCTCTGTGCTCGAACTTTTGCGTGAGATAAATAAAAAATTAGGAATAACGATAGTTATTATCACTCATCAGATGTCTATAGTGGAGGAAGTTTGCAGCCGCGTAGCCATACTTGATGGAGGCAGGCTTGCGGAATCCGGCAGGGTTTCTGACGTCTTTGCAAGCCCGCGTTCAGATGCCGCAAAAAGGCTTGTGTACCCGCAGGAGCTTGCGGTGTCGGCGCGGGGCGAGCGTTACATAAGAGTGGTATTCAGGGGCGAAAGAGCTACAAATACACCGCTTATCGCGACTCTTGCGCAGGATAAAGGCATAAGAGCAAATATACTTTCTGCAAATACGAGAAATATTGAGGGCAGAGTATATGGAAATATGCTGCTGGGCATATCCGGAGGCGACAGGGAGCTGTGTGCGGCGATCGATTTTCTGCGAAGTGAAAACGACATATTTGCCGAAGAAATAGAGCTTGGAGATTCGGGTGCTCAGTGTGACGCGCCGGGCAATTCGCTGCTTAATACGCCGGGCGAGGAGGAATAATGATTCAAAATGTATTTGCAGAAAAGAATGTTGTAGAAGCATTCGACATACTTGTCAGAGAGTTTCCGCTTGCAATATATGAGACGGTTTATGTCACATTACTTTCAACTTTATTTTCTCTGATCATCGGTATGCCGATAGGTCTGCTCCTTGCAGCAGGCGATTTGCTTAGAGTACCAAGACCGATTCTCGCGTTTGTCGGCTCTTTAATAAATCTTTTGAGATCGGTGCCGTTTTTAATAATAATGATGCTTGCAGTGCCTCTGACAAGGCTTATAGCAAGTACTGCGGTCGGAACATTTGCATCCATCGTGCCATTAGTGATAGCGTCATTTCCGTTTGTTGCCAGACTCGTGGAGTCGTCGATACGGGAGGTCGATCCCAATATAGTAGAGGCTGCGCAGAGTATGGGAGCATCGCCTTTTCAGATAGTCGCAAGGGTTCTTGTACCCGAAAGCGTGCCTTCTCTTATTTCCGGAACTACTATTGCCTTTACTACTATACTTGGATACTCTGCAATGAGCGGAATAATAGGAGGCGGAGGCCTTGGAAAGATAGCAATAAATTATGGTTATTACCGTTACAAGACTCTTGTTATGATCTTTGCTGTGATTGCGCTCGTTTTGCTGGTATTTGCGGTTCAGGCGATAGGCGACAGGCTTGCAAAGCGAATGGATAAAAGGCTCAGATAGATATTGTTTAGACAGATACGGTTTGGACAGATAAGGCTTAGACAGATATTACTTAGATATGTGATTTTTCTGTGTTAACCCCTGCCGATTGGGCGGCGCTTTTGATTTTATCAAAAAATTATCGGGTTTTGGTGTATAATATTGATTATAAGAGAAAGGGGGCTAAAATGAAAAAGTTAATGCTAAGGGTCACGGTTATTTTGGTAGTGCTGGTCGTACTTGCAGCTCCGATATTTGCAATTGACGTGTACATGAACGGCAAAAAAATGGAATTTGATGTCGAGCCGATGATCATCGATGGCAGGACGATGGTTCCGATGAGGGCAATATTTGAAAAATTAGGCGCAGAAGTAACCTGGGATGCCGATACAAGAAGCATAACTGCCGATGGTGGCAACGATCTTAACGTAAAGCTTGCAATTGGTAGCAATACGATGTATATCAACGGAAAAGCTGCCGAAATCGATGTTGCTCCTGTAATAAATGGTGGGAGGACTCTCGTTCCTTTGCGCGCAGTAAGCGAGGCATTTGGCGTGAAAGTCGTCTGGGATGGCGATATCCAAGCGGTCGGAATGACTTCGGATGGCTCAAAGCCTTTGATTCCGGGTTTGCTTTATGATAATTATCTGATCACTAGTCTCGATCAAAACAATTATTTTAAACTTGTAATAAGAGGCAATCGAGTTTACTACGAGGGCATGCTTTCATATTACGACGCCAATTATATTAATGTGTATGTTATTCCGCATATCCTTAGTGATACTGAGGAATTGTACATAGAGAATGAAATCGTGCATGACGGCAACTCTGGTTATCATAAGTTCCAATCAGACAAGTCGTTCAGTGGATATTTTGATATAAACGGCAATAGAAGCTACAAGGTGTACATAGATGTGCGGTCGAACGATTCGGAGAATGAAGATTTGTATATTTTTAACAGCATTTACGACGGAGTTATTAATATTGAAAGAGTGAACGGCAAATTGGTATTTAAGAAGTCCGATGCTGTGGAAAACAATTATGAAGTATACAATTCTCTGCTTGCACCTGAGTACTATCTCAGCAAAGCGCAGCTCAGTCAGGAGGAGTATACTGCCATAAGGAAACTGTCAGATGAGATATGCAAAGGGCTTACAACCGATTATGAAAAGGTCCGCGCAATGCACGACTGGATAGCTCGCCATGTATACTATAACTTTGATTACAAGGATCTCGGCGGGGGCGAGCAAGAAGGTTTCAACGTTGATACCAGCGCCCTAATAATCTTACATCGCTTTACTCAGTGCTGGGGGATGTCCATATTGCTGACGGATATGTGCAGAATTCAGGGCATTCCTGCTACAAAAGTGGTGGGACCGATCAGACACAATGCGATGACCGATCAATTCGATGTCGATACCAACAATCATGCCTGGAATGTCGTGTTTGTAAATGGGAAATGGATGGTTGTGGATTCTACATGGGATAATAAAAACGAGCTTCGCGATGGCATTTTTAAGTCGTTAGCGCCTGTAAGCGAATACTTTAATATGGAACTCGATGTATTATCAAATGATCATCGTTTTGACTACTTCAGGGAAGGTCACGACTGGTATGGCGATCCACTCGAACCGATTATCGACGATTTTTATCATAATTACGGCGAGCCTGTCGGGTTTGTGTATGAACTGGCGGCTTAGTTTTTGCGGAGCGGAAGTTATAAAGGAGATAAATGTTATTACTGCTTGATATAGGAAATACAAATATCGTTGTCGGGGTGTACAAAGGCGACGAACTGATTGCAAATTGGAGGGTGCAGACAAACAGCCGCAGGACGGCGGATGAACTCGGTATAATTATTTATCAGTTTTTGCAGAACGAGGGAATAAACAAGAAACAGATATCCGATATTGTAATTTCTTCGGTGGTGCCTCAGGTAATGTATTCGGTTCTGCATATGACTCAAAAATACTTCGGTATGGAGCCGATGGTTATCGGACCGGGAACAAAAACCGGCATACATGTAAAATACGAAAATCCTAAGCAGGTCGGGGCGGACAGGATTGTAAATGCTGTTGCCGGCGTAAAAAAATACGGCGCGCCGCTTATAATCGTCGATTTCGGAACTGCTACGACTTTTTGTGCGATAAGCGCTAATTCTGAATATCTCGGCGGCTCGATAATACCTGGCATTCAGATATCTGCCGAAGCCTTGTATGAAAAGGCTGCAAAGCTCACGCGTGTAGAGCTTATGAAGATGGACAAGGTTATTTGCACAAATACAAACCAGAGCGTTCAGGCGGGGATTTTCTTCGGTTATGTAGGAAGCGTGGATTGCATTGTCAAAAAGATGAAAGAGGAGCTCGGCGGAGATGCCAAGGTTATCGCCACCGGCGGTTTTTCCACTCTCATCAGCGAGGGCAGCCTGGAAATAGACGTCATAGATAAAAATCTTACTCTTGACGGATTAAATATTCTCTACCATATGAATTCCAAAAAAACGCGCGGCAGGATAGGAGAAGTGTTTTAGTGGGAGGTTTTTTCAGCAAAAATCCCACCACATATCTCGCGCCGCTTGCGGGAGTCACGGATAGAGCGTTTAGGGAAGTTTGCAGATTATTTTTTAACGGAACAGCGTTTACGGAAATGGTTTCGATAAACGCTCTCTACAATGGAAATTTTAAGACTTACGAAATTTTAGAGGCGCAGCCGGACGATGTGTGCCAGATTTTCGGTAGTTCCACGGAGGTGCTTAGAGCTGTCGCAGATTCGTTAAACGCCCAGGATGTTGCAGGATTTGATATAAACTGCGGTTGCCCTGCTCCCAAGGTGCTTTCCAGCGGCGGCGGCGCAGTGATGATGCGCGACATCGCTTCGGCGGAGCGCTTTATACGCACGGCGGTGGAGGTATTAAATAAACCGATATCGGTAAAGTTCAGGCTTGGTTGGGACTCGTCTTCAATAAATTGCATCGATTTTGGCAGGATGTGCGAGGCTGCAGGAGCTGCAAGAGTGTGCCTTCACGGCAGGACGAGAGCACAGGGGTTCGGTGGCAGCGCAGATTGGAGTTATATCAGAAAGCTGAAGAATACTCTAAAAATTCCTGTAATAGGAAATGGCGACATTCGCTCCGTGCAGGATGCTCGGAGCATGGTCATGGAGACCGGATGCGACGGAGTGATGATTGGAAGGGCTGCAATGGGTCATCCGTGGCTGCTTGGCGAGGTAGAAAGAATTCTTTACGAGAGCGCAGAAGGATCGCCGAGTGATTATACCGGTGAATTCATCAGTGATTGTATCGGTATGCGTGCTGTGGCGCGCATAGGCGAAGAGCCTGATTTGAGCATTATGTCCCGCTATGAAGCGGCGTGCCTGCACTTTGACAAATTGCTTGAATACAAGGGCAAAAGGGCCGTGCTCGAAATGCGCAAGCACGCGTCGTGGTATATGAAGTCTGTGCCGGGCGCGGCCGCTGTTCGCAGGCAGATAAACGAGGCGTCTACCGAAGCCGAAATGCGTAAGGCGCTCGAATACTTGAAAATGGGGGAAGGATGAATTACGGTAAATTTTTATTGGTAATATTAGCGTTGGTGGTCGTTGCGGCGGGCGGTTTTTTTGTTGTCAGGCATTTTGTTTTAGATCGCCCTGGCGGTGAACCAACTGTAATTATTACCACCCCGCCTCCGCAGACTTCGGTTTCCTCTGAAACCGAAACGACTTCTGTAACTCTTGACGCGCATAAAAAAAATGTGCTCGAAAAGATTAATGGCGAAGGATTTGCGCCGAACGAGCTTGGGGAAATAATGGTGCTGATGTATCACCGGATAGGCGCCGAGAATATAGATTATGACCGTTCTGTCGAAAGTTTTAAGCAAGACTTGGAAATATTGTACCAAAATGGATTCAGAACGATTTCCATGGACGATTACATCAATTCCAATATAGATGTTCCTGCCGGCACAACTCCTGTGATTTTGACGTTTGACGATGGGGATATATCGCATTTTAAGGCAGCGAGGGATTCGGATGGCAAGCTTATCCCTGATCCCGACTGCGCCGTAGGTATTTTAGACGATTTTTACAAGAAGTACCCCGATTTCGGAAGAAATGCCATTTTTTATCTGAACGCGGGCGCGTTTGGGGAATCCGAGCATTTGGAGTGGAAGCTGCGATATTTGCTCGATAACGGCTACGAGGTTGGAAATCATACATACGGGCATGATTATCTGAATCAGCTGAATGCTGACGAAATTCAGGATACTATAGGCAGAAATTTAAGGTATTATCGGAATATTTACGAAAAAATCGAGATGAACTCCATGGCGCTGCCCTATGGGATTTCGCCGATTCCTGAACTTGAGGAATATGCCGTAAGCGGCGTGTACGAAGATACTGCATACGAAAACAAAGTTTTGCTTCTGGTCGGATGGAGGCCCACCTGGCCGCTTTATACAAAGGGTTTGAATCCTGCGGGAATAAACAGGGTACAGTGTGGCGAAGATGAATTCCAGATGACTTGGTGGCTCGATGTCTATTCTGAAAAACCGGAGCTTCGCTATATAAGCGACGGAGTGCCGGAGCTCATCACAATACCCGAGAGCGAGGCGGAGTATATCAACAGCGAGCTTATAGATGGAGAGAGCGTGCTTGTTTATTGACCTTGCATCAGTTGATTATGATGGGTATAATTGATTAATGGTTTATAGGCCAATTTGGAGGGAGTATGGAAAACTTAAACGAAATTCTCAAAATCAGAAGGGAAAAACTGTTAAAATTGCAGGAAATGGGGAGAGATCCGCATAGGGTGGATAAATATGACCGCACTGCTTTTGCAAAAGATATAGTTGATAAATTCGATGATTTTGAAGGCAAGACTGTCGCGATAGCAGGAAGAATAATGGCGAACAGGCATATGGGAAAGACTTCCTTCATCGATATACAGGATTCCACTGGCAGGATACAGAGCTATGTGAGGCGCGATGCCATCGGTGATGAAGAATACGATGTATTCAAGACCTATGACATCGGCGATATTGTAGGCGTTCGGGGCGAGGTATTCAGGACCCAGAAAAATGAGATTTCTGTCAAGGCTGAGGAAGTGCAGCTCCTTACAAAATCTTTGCAGATTTTGCCCGAAAAGTATCATGGTCTAAGGGATGTCGAGACGAGGTATCGTCAGAGGTATGTGGATATGATTGTCAATCCCGATGTCAGGACAAATCTTATCAAGCGATTTGCGATAATGGCCGCCATGAAAAAATACTTCGTGAGCGAGGGATTCCTCGAGGTTGAAACGCCTGTTCTCAGCGTAATAGCCGGCGGTGCGAATGCCAAACCTTTTGTCACCCATCATAATGCATATGATATCGATATGTATATGCGCATAGCCAATGAGCTCTACTTGAAAAGACTTATTGTGGGCGGTTTTGACAAGGTTTTTGAGATGGGTAAGATGTTCAGAAACGAGGGAGTTTCGTACAAGCATCATCCTGAATATACGAGCGTGGAGCTTTATGCAGCTTACCGCAATTACGAATATATGATTGAAATAACTGAACAGAGTGTATCTCGCGCCTGTTTGGAGGTAAACGGCTCCATGATTGCAGAATACGAGGGAATGACTCTCGATTTTACTCCTCCTTGGAAGCGCGTCAGTATGCACAAGATGGTTGAAGAAAAAACCGGAGTGGATTTCTACGGGTTTGCTACCGACGAAGAGGCGCGTGCAATAGCAAAGGATAAGCTCAATCTCGATATAAAACCGCATATGACGCGAGGGCATCTTGTTTCGCTCGCTTTTGAGGAGTTTTGCGAGGGGGATCTCGAACAGCCTACGTTTGTTCTGCATCATCCTGTCGAAATTTCGCCGCTTGCAAAGCGCAATCCGGAGCATCCGGAGTATACCAATAGATTTGAGGCATTTGCGGCAAAGATGGAAATTGCAAATGGATTTTCGGAGCTAAATGACCCGATCGATCAGAGAAGCAGGTTTGAAGCGCAGGAGCGGGAGAGGGCTCTCGGCGACGAAGAGGCGCATGTAATGGATTACGACTTTTTGAATGCAATCGAAGTAGGGCTTCCGCCGACAGGGGGGCTCGGCATAGGTGTGGACAGGGTTGTTATGATACTGACCGGCAAACCGAGCATTCGCGAGATTATTCCTTTCCCTACAATGAAGCCCCTCGCAGACTAAAAACCCACAAAAATCAGGTTTTGGCAGCGTTTGCGGCGTTTTGTTAATTCAAAAATGAAACACGTCAGCGGGTTTACGACAAATTTACGACAAATGAATTTTTGAACCCTTCTTGAACCTTACGACAAACCGCTGTCGTAAACACAAATAGTTTTCATTATAAGGCTTTAACCTTAATTGGTTAGAGCCTTATTTTTTTGCACATTTGAGAAAGAGTGTTCTTCCTTATATAATAAAGTCAAAGGAGGGATTACAAATGAAAAGCAGATATTTTTAGGTAAATTTTCGTAATATAAGTCTTTCTGTATGTATAGTTTGTGTTCCTTTATGTGTAATCATTTTTTAGTCCTCCAATCTGTATTCCATTCTGCGGATACGGTCTGTCATTCCGCAATTCTCATAAAATGCAATCGCATCCTTATTAAATCCCCAAACGCCAAGTTCGATCATTTTACATTTCTTTTCTTGAGCTTTTTGCTTACAACACTCGAAAAGTTGTTTTCCTATCCCGTTTCTCTGATGAGATTTTAGGACACAAATATCATCAATGTAGAAACAGTCAAAGTCAATGTATGTAGAGTGATTTCTGTAAGATACAATCCAAGCAAAAGCATATCCTACTACATTGCCATTATCAGTTTCGGCAATGTAGATGGTGTGTTTCGGATCATTTAACCGTTCTGTAAATGCTTCCTTTGTAAAGTAGCGAGCTTCGGTTTTGAACAAATCAGGTCTGCCTTTATGGTGTAAGTCTGCGATTTCTTTTTGAAGCGGGCGAATACGCTCGCAATCATCTATGACAGCGTTTCGTATATTTATGTTCATTTTTTCTATTCCTTTCTAAATATATCAAGTGTGTGATGAGAGTAACCAATCATATCTTGTCTTTCGCAAATTGCAAGATGATACTTTAGATATAGTTCGTACATTCGGTCATCCATTTGGTCTACGGTTTCTCTCATATGATTTGTGTAGCCATCTGAAGCAACAAAGTGAAGCTGAGTAACATTGAACTCCGAACGGAGATCATCAGTATCTTCCTTTCTGTGTAACTCAAATATGTCCCACGGATTTGAGAAGGTATCAAATGTTTCTGTATTAAGCATACATTTTTCAATAATGTTGTAGATTTCGCCACGAATAAAACCGTATGACAAAACGCTTGCATCACCCATACAATAAGCAGCAAAAATTATACCGCCTTTCTTTGTGACTCGGATAGCTTCTGATAAGGCTTTTAACTTATCCTCTTTTGTGAATAAATGATACATCGGACCGAGCAACAGAGTAATGTCATAAGTGTCGCTTTCAAAAGCAGATAGATCCATAGCATTACCTTGTGTGATTGTGACGGGTTCGCCTTCGATGGTGTTTTGTTTGAAGATTTCGATATTATGCTCAACTAATTCGACCGCATCCACTCGATAACCTTTCTGTGCTAAGGCGTGACTATATCGACCTGTTGCTGCGCCGATCTCCAAGATTCGCATATTGGGTTTGAGATACTTTTCCACATATTTCATAGTGGTAAGATACTCCACCATACCGTGTTTGGAGATAAGACGACCGTTCTCATCATACCTCTCATAATAATTTGTTAAGTAGTCTTTTGTTTCCATCTCGAAACCTCCTATAAAAAAGTATAAAAAAACAGTGCAGGCTAAGATTCACTCATAGCTTGCACTGCGTTTAGCTTAATCAAATTAGAAAAACACTCTAATTACTTGAAAAAGGGTATAGCAATGTAAGCCCGTTGTTCTGCCAATAATAAGCAGGGACTGCGGACTGCATAACGACTACATTATTAAAACAGCCGATACGATTCAACATTGCATTACCTCCTGAATAATTTTATATATTATACTCCTGAGTTTTGCTTGTGTCAAGGAATTTGAGAAAAATCACTTGATGATTTTCCAATGTCCGGTTTTCTTTGAGCCTTCACGCACAATCAAGTCTTTTTGGATAAGGGACTTAATAGCTCTATCTACGGTTCTTGTAGATATATTAAGTTGGTCAGCAATTTCCTGACGAGAGTTTTGCAGAGATTTTTCAATGAGATGATAAACTGCTAATTCGCTTTTGTTGAGATAAAGGAGAGCAGGATTTAATTCGCCATTTAATTTGCCATTCCGGATTGTCACATTGAGCATAAAGGCGTTATCAGTGTATTCAGGAGCAGGAAGTCCAGCATCTTCCATTTCCTTGAACTGTAAGGTTATAATACATATGTGACACGGAGGGAAAAAAAGAGAGAGCCCTCTGATATACTTTGGTTACCACACTAAAGCCAAAGGAGACTCTCTTGAAACCGATTATAACAGAAGAACTCAGACTTCGAAAGCGAATCTGTGACTATGCACTCTCTTGCGGGAACAACGCAGAAGCTGCGAGGCGGTATCATACCTCGCGTCAAAATGTGTCACGCTGGCTCAAGCGCTACTATGGAACGATCCACTCCCTTCGTCCTCACTCTCGTTGTCCGAAGTCTCACAGCCGTGCTCATACGGCGGAGGAGCTTGCTCTGATCGAAGTGACCTATCGGCGACACAAAAAACGGGGTCTTGCGGAAGTGTATGTTGGTGCCGGGATGCAGGATATACGCGGAGCTATGGCTCGATGTGTCATCAGATTCGCCGCCACTTTTCTTCTCCGCCTTCTCGACCACCTCATCTTCCTCGGTCGCGTTATACGCCGTTTCGCGCGCGTTTTCCGGGCGAAATGGTGCAGATGGATATCAAGTATGTTCCCCGCAGCAGCGTGATGTTTGAGGGCTATATTTCGCAGTATTACCAAATCACAGCGATCGATCTTTATACCCGCAAGCGCGTCTTATCGATCGTCGATGAGTGCAGTGTAACGCATACAAGCGCGTTCTTGGAGACGCTTTCGTCTCGCGTGGGCTTTGCGATTCATGAGATCCAAACGGACAACGGGCGTGAGTTTACGAACCCGTGGGAGAAGGAAAGGCGAAGTGGGTTTGAAACCACTCTGACGAGGCTCTGGATTGCTTATCGCCGCACGAGACCTTACTTCCCTTGGCAAAACGGGGTGGTGGAGCGCTCTCACCGCCTCGACAGTGAGAATTTTTATAGCGGTCGAAGATTTCGTAGTGAAGAGGAACTAAGAGCTTCTCTTGTGCGATACGAGAAGCGATACAACCGGACAGCGAGAAGGGTACTTGGATTTTAAGCCCGGATGAAATGCTCAAGAAATACCAAGGCTCGCACTCATCCCGCCCCCAGGGGCGGGATGCACCCAAGGGGGAATCGAAGTGGTCATATCGCTTTTTCTTTCCCCTCCGTGTCACAAATGTTTGACGACTCTAGAAGATAGAACGTGAATTTTTATAAATTTACTTGACTTTTTGCCGATAAGTGAGTAAAATATTGCGCGTGTGGAGAAGTACCCAAGTGGTGAAGGGGCTCCCCTGCTAAGGGAGTAGGGCTGCAAGGTCGCAAGAGTTCAAATCTCTTCTTCTCCGCCATCAAAATGGTACGAAAAAGATGTACCCGGCAAAAAGCCCGATTTTATCGGGCTTTTTTGCTGCCCAAAGGCCGTTTTTCAAAGTTTCAAATTCGTAGATGAAAAAACGGCTCTTTCCCTTTGAAGATAGAACCGAACCCAAGTAATAACTGAATACAGAACAAGGACGGCGGCTCTCTCGTGTCGGACTTTCCCCTCAGCATCTGCGATGTGTACGAAAAGCTCCAGTGGGAAACGAATTCAAAAGATTCGAAAAACAAATGGCTATACGCAGCAGCAGTTTTCAGAAATAGTTGGACTCTCAACGAATTATCTCTCTGAACACTAACCCAAATAGCCATAACAAAACTTAAAAATCGTTACATAAAAGGCTGCAATTCAAAAAGAAGTTGCAGCCCCGAAAATAATTGAAACATACTGACTCTCATGTAGAGCCGTCAGCTGTAGACTTCATAAAGTCCAAATGTACATGCCTCTGATCCTTCATTATTTTCGCCGTCCTTTCATAAGTAATATACTAAAATCAACCAAACAAGTATTGACTTTTATTCTTCTTGATGATAATTCTGATATTGTTGATAAACTAACGCCAATTGAACGGAAAAAGAAGACGGATCTTCACAAAATAAAGGGAGTTTGTTCAATTTGTAAAGAACTCCCCTATTGTTGGGGCGCTTGCCGCGCAGATGCTTTTTCAAAATACCACGACATAAATGCTCCAGATCCTTTTTGTCAGTCGCTTTATGAGTTAGGTCTCTTTCCATCTGATGAGATAGAAACGCGATTGACATATCGAGAAATTAACTAATAAGGAGATGTAATTACATGGGTTCGATAATCGGCAACACCAATACTCAAGGACAGGAATCTCCGATTCTCGCCTCATATGGTGTCTATAAGAAATATACCGGCTCAACGACTTATGCAAACATTAATATTAATTTATCCATTGCACGAGGGCAAGTTTGTGGTTTGCTTGGACCAAATGGGGCAGGAAAAACAACATTTGTAAGGCAGGCGTGCGGTCTTTTGCGCCCAACATCAGGACGAATCGAGGTGGGAGGGCTTGATATTGCCACTCAAAGGAATTATGTGTCACAAATTATTTCATATCTGGGACAAATCGCCTATACGCATCGAGCTCTTAAAGTAATAGAGTTTATTCAATTTACCGGTGTTTATAGAGGGTTAACTCCTAAACAAGCAATAACTCAGGCAAGGGAATATCTTGAGTATTTTGATATGCTTTCATTAGAAAACCAATTGCTGGAATATTTGAGTGGTGGAGAAACGAGAATTGTTGCCTTTATTGCAGCGATTATTGGATTTAAGCCTCTTGTTGTTCTTGATGAGCCAACAAATGATGTTGACCCGGAGAAGAGAATAAAATTATGGAAACTTGTAAAAGCGCTAAAAAATGATTACAATATATCATTTTTGTTAGTCACGCACAACATTCATGAAGCGGCTGATGTTGTGGATACTGTTGCAATAATAAACAATGGAGAAATAATAAAAGAAGGTGTCCCAAATGAACTTGCAGATTCTATGGGAATGGACATAAAAATCGATTTGTTGATTCCATATAATCTTGATATTTCCGAAAAAATACTATGTAATCATCGCGTTGATAGGATTGATGATGAACATATTCGTATATATGTAAATAAAGAAAGTATTCAGAGAACTCTAAATGACTTGTACTCTGATCAAATCGGAGAGCATATACGCAGCATAAAAATCACCCCCCCATCGCTGGAAGATATATATCTTCGCAACATTCAGGAGAATAACAATGAGAAATAGTTCATCTAAGATTACGCTCCCCGTATCAATTAAAAAAATAGCTGTCACTCAGTGGTTTCTAATAAAGTCAGAATTGTTGACTTTAAGGGTCAATTGGCAATGGTCGCTTTTTATTGTATTGGTTGCACCGCTAAGTATGTTACTTTTTCTATATCTGTTAATAGGGCGCACCGATTCCGATTATATGACCTATGTCTTATCTGGAAATATCATAATGTCTCTAGTGACGGGGACAATGCTTACTTTAGGCCAAGAACTCGGCCTCTTGAAAGATGTTCGAGGATTTGATTATTATGCCTCCCTTCCGCTATATAAGGTTCAACTTATTATGGCGTATTTGATTCGAGCAACAATAATTACGATTCCGTCAATCGTGATGCTAATAGCAGTTGGCAAAATAGCCTTTAATGTGCAAATTGTCATTCACATTAGCTTGTTCGTTATTGTGTTTCTATCAGGGATGTCATTGGCTGGATTAGGAGCCTTTATAGGCATTTATAGCCGAAATTCGAGCCACGCCAGCACCATCACTCAGATTCTCCAACCCATAATTATTTACTGTGCTCCGGTGTTCGTCCCAATGCAGAATATGCCAAAAGTTATGCAGGTCATTTCGTGGTTTATTCCTACCACATATGTTGCGTCCGCGTTACGCAGCAGTTTTAATGGTATTTTTGATTGGTTTAACATTTTTATGCTAATAGCATTTTGTGTGATATCTGTGTACTTGGTTGAATTTAAGATCGATTGGAGGCAAAAATAATGTCTACTTTCTCTTGCGTTTTTGTGAATATGTGTAATTACACATTTTCAGAGGATTCCGTTGTTCCTATCGGTCAGCAATTCTTCAATTAACGCTTTTAGAGCAAGTGCTGAAAAGGCGAATTTTGTTGCAAATTTTTTGCCGCAGATGGACAGGTTCCATTTTAAGATAAACGCTGAAATAATCGAAGTCGCCACTCGCAATTATTCTTTTCTTTTCTTTCTGGAGTTAACTCATTTGGATTTTCCACACTATAGAGTCTTTTTATGGCTGAAAAAATAGACCACTGTATATTCTGAAGTATCTGCTGGATAACACTTATGAATATCATTGCTGATGTCGAGGTGTTCGTTAGTCCAACCTTTTTCTGAATTATAAGTCGTATTAGTTCATATATTTATCACAAAAAAATTGTTGACGCCTCAACATTTTGGGTGTAAAATGGTTTTGCTGAGGAGGGGAAATGATGCAGAATCTTGAGCAATTTGAACGCTTTACTTATGGTATTTTCAGGATATTCAAGTACTGGCACAAAATTGCGGCAGTGGAGATGTCGCGCATTGGACTCAGCGGAGCACATCTCACATACTTGCTTGCTCTCAGAGCAAACGAGGGCGGTCTTACTGCTTCTTCGTTGTGTAGAATATGCGCAAAGGATAAATCAGATGTCTCAAGAGCTCTCAATACAATGACTCACTTGCGGTTTGTTGAGAAAGTGTGCGCTAAAGACAGGTGCTACGGCAGCGCGTTTATGCTCACGGAGAGTGGGCGCGCGGTGGCGGACGGCATTCGTGCAAAGGTCGATCTTGCCGTGGAACATGCGAGCCGCAATCTTTCAGAAGTCCAAAAGGAGAGTTTTTACGAGGTTTTGGATCTGATTTCAGGCAATATGGCCGATTTATGTGAGACTGGAATATAGACAGAGGGATTAATGAGTGTAAGAATAGTAGTTGACTCTACTGCGGATGTATCTGCAAATATTGCGGAAAGGCTTGATGTTGTTCCGCTGACTCTGCATTTCGGCGAAGACGAATTCATCGACGGTGTGACGATAACTCACAAAGAATTTTACGAAAAACTTGTAAACAGCAAAGTGGCGCCGAGCACAAGCCAGGCGACCCCTCGCGCATTTGACGAGATATTTCGGAATGTTGTCGAATGCGGAGACAGCGCCGTCGTCATAACAATATCATCCAAATTATCGGGAACACATCAGAGCGCTGTGATTGCTGCCCAAGACTACGGCGACAAGGTGTTTGTCGTCGACAGCGATACAGTGTCCATAGGAGCGGGCGTGCTTGCCGAATTTGCTTTGTCGCTTGTGGATGCGGGCAAAGATGCGAGGGAGATAGCCAGGATACTTGAAGCCGAAAAAGGCAAAGTAACGCTTGTAGCCTTGCTCGATACGCTGGAATATTTGAAGCGCGGCGGCAGAATATCAAAGACTGCAGCGTTTGCTGGTACTCTTTTGTCTATAAAACCCGTAATTGCGGTCAAAAATGGCGAGATAGTCCCACTCGGCAAGGCGCGCGGGATAAAAAACGGAAACAATCTGCTTGCGGAGGAAATCCGCAAGTCGGGCGGCGTAAATTTTGATATGCCGATACTTTTGGGTTATACAGGCCAAAGCGACGAAATGCTTCTCAGGTATATATCGGACAGCAAGAGTATGTGGGATGGCAAAGGCAATGTTTTTGAGTACACTTGCATAGGAAGCGTTGTAGGAACTCACGCAGGTCCTGGAACCATAGGCGTCGCATATTTCAGGAATTCTTCTAATTAACATACCTTTCTTTTTCTATTAGCCAATGGAATGAAACAGGCTGCCGCAATTGCGGCGGCCTTTTCATTTATTTGTAATACTTTTAAGGCATAAAAAAACAGTACGGCAACTGATATATGTATCAATTACCGTACCAATGTGGTTGCGGGGGTGGGATTCGAACCCACGACCTTCGGGTTATGAGCCCGATGAGCTTCCACTGCTCCACCCCGCGATACTTTGACATACTATCATAAATTCAGGGATATGTCAAACAAAAATTTGTGTAAATAAAATTTTGATTAATTGTAAATAAGTGTGCGGCGAAAATTCCGCTGAATTTGGAGTGAGCGCCGTCTACGAAGCTTCAATGGCATTTACTTGGAGGATATGCAGATAGTACGAAAAAAATATCGGAGGCTACATTAAATCACAAAAATTTGCTGAATTCTGCATAGCATATGTGATAAAATCAGTGCATGGAATTTCTGCTTGTGGCTCTGATATTTATAATTTCGTACATTGTGCTCGCGGCAATCGGGCATTATTTTGTGTATACTTCAAGCGATGACGAATCATCCGGCTCTGCGCTCGATGCAGAAAGCATAAAATCGCTTCGAATTATCGAAAATGCCCTCAAAAATGCGTGGGAAATAGGATTTGTAATGAACGATCAGTTTGTTGTGAGTCCGCTGTTCGGCGCGGTCACAGATGCGGATGCGCAGCAGTTCAGGACCGACTTTGTTTCAAACAGTGTCGCGCATCTCACGATTTTGGACGAAATTTTTAATTCAGATATTCGGCAGGAGTCGCTGAATGCCGTAAGGCGTATGCCCACCCGAATATATTTTCTCGGCAGAAGATGGAGCGTAAAAAACACATACGATGTCGTAAACCGTCTGCTCTATATATTCCTTGTAGATGAGGCGCCTTTCAGCCTGCTGCTTGAAGAACGCTCTGACCTCGTCGGTATATACGAGAGCGACAGGACCTCGGTGCTCGACAGGATAGATGAATACATTATCAAGTCACGAAGCGAGGCTTTAAAAAAATCTTCGGATGTCGACGAGCTCAGGATGGAATTTGTCAGAAGATTGCGACTGCTCGTACTTCATATTGCAGACATGGATCTTAAGGCGACTTCGAACGCGTATGTCGAGTTTACGAGCGCTATACTTGAACAAAAAGAAAAGACAATACCTTCTTTTCTTGAAGTGTACAACGAAGAACGCTGCCTTTTGCTCACGCGCGCTGACAGAGAAAGGCTCAGAAACAGCATCGAAAACGGCGGCGATGCTAATATTTTCAAAATGGAACTTATGGCGGATTTAGACAGGTTCTTTGCCGGGGCTGACAGTCAAACGCCTTATGACGAAGTTTTATTGGCGGCGAAAAAGACTTTATTTACTGAAGTTACAAACGGTTTTGTAAATAATTTGAATTCGGACGGGCTTGAACGCAATAGAAAGCTTAATAGAATAGAGCTTGATTGGGCGGTAAACAATTCTGAAATGAACGCAGTTCTAAAATTTATGCCAAACGTTATGCCTGTGGTCGAAGCGCTTATAATGCACCCACTGCAGGCGCCTAACGAGAGATTCCGGAGAGGGAAATCGGAGTTTATAAGTGTTTGGATATCGGCAGTTCAGTTTTATGAATCCGTCAAAATACGGGTGCGTACAGATTGCGACTGCATTTCCGAACAGCAGATCAGCGAAATGACAGACGGAAGATATGTCAGGAGCAATGACATAATCGTAGGAACTGCTGTACACGATGAATCAAAGACCATTCGGAATTTTGACAAATGTTTGAATATATTAAAACAAATTGGGGGAAGAGCGGATTTTGAGATCGGTGCAGGCGATTACACCGAGTTTATCTTTACCGTTCCAGTGATTAAATGAGATTATTGCTTGGTATTATCTATATTTTGATTCCGACATTGGCGTGGGGAGTGTCGTTTGTGAGCACGGAATTTTTGCTTCGGACGATGGGACCTATGATTATTGTTGCGATCAGGTTTTGTATTGGAACTGCGGCGCTGCTTGCACTGCTGAAGCTAAAAAAAGGTCCGGCGAAGCTAAAGCGCGAGCATATCCCATATTTTTTGCTCGCGGGAGGAATAGGCATCGTTGCGTATTTTTATTTTGAAAATATCGGAATACTTAATATCGGCGCAAACGATTCGGTGCTGATGGTCGCTACGATGCCGATAATAACCATGCTTGTGGATTCGTTTATATACAAAAACAAGCTCGGTATTTGGAATGTTGTCTCTGTCGCGGCGTCGTTTGCAGGGGTTGCCCTGATAGTTTTTGGGGGCAGCAGTTCCTCCGGTGGCGCGAACCCCGTGGGCTATGTCTACATGCTTTTAGCGATAGTTTCATGGGTTGTGTACATTATGTCCACAAAGAAGCTAATAGGGAACTATCCGTATCTCGATTTGACATTCTACCAATTTTTGTTTTCGCTTCCGTTTTTTGTATTCTTTCTGCCATTTGAACATACAAGCTGGCAGCTTGTCGGATTTGAACAATGGGCGCATATAATCTTTTTGTCTGTGATGGCGTCCGTGCTCGGATTTTATTTTTACAACAAGGCAATGGATTATATCGGCGCAACTTCATCCACGGTATTTTTGAATTTTATGCCGATTATTACATTGATATTTGGCTACTTTTATCTTGGAAGCGCGGTTTCGCCTTTTCAGATAATCGGCTGCATAATCATAATAATATCTGCAACTGTTTCAGTTCTTAACTCGCGCGAGAGTTCCGGCGCTTGATTTGATGCTTGAACTGGCATTTTATTCCCTGTGCTTGAATCGGCGCAGATTTTGCTTTTTTGCTAAAAAAAACGCCGGTGCAGCCGATAAAATCATATGAGGGAATATGATAAACAAAATCGGCGTAAGTACGGGAGATACTGGAATAATCAAAACGCAGAATATCAGGCACGATGCCGCTAAGACCTATGCTGTAAGTATCGGCGACGCGGCGCCTGTTTTCGAAATGTTGGTCGGCAGCGAAAAATTTGTCGTTATAGATAAGGCACATATTAAAAATATTAATGAATTTCTCGGCACAGGTGGCGAAAATCGCGCTGACGCGGTTGCGGCTGTGCTTTTTAAGGGAATAGAACCCACAAAGGAAAATTTAGAAATGGCGTATGGCGCACTTCACGGAAATCAGATTTTGGATGAAGCGGTGCTGAATCAGGCAATAGAGGCGCAGGAATCCGATGCAGAAAGCGCAATTCCCAAAGATGTTATTCAAAAAATAAGAGCATATATGCGTGAAAACGGTTTTTCGTTCGGCGCGGATGATGATATTAGCGTAGAGAGGATTCAGGCGCTTCGCACCCTGTCGGATTCGGGCAGGCATTCCGCGGCGCAAAATTCTGAAATAATTATGCAATATGCCGATCGGCTTTCTAACGCCGTAGGTGAGGGTATCGCCTTCGCAGACATCGATTCTGTTCTTCAAATAAAGCTTGACGCCTCCGCAAATATCAATGAGGCGCTGCAAATAAATCTCGATGCCGCCGTTGGTAACAATGGGGCGCTGCAAAAAAGTTCAAATATTCAGCGTGCGTTTTTGGCTGAGGAAAATTCGTGCGATTTTTCTGCAGCCGCCAAGGAGTTAGTAACTACAGAAAATTTGGCGTCGCACAGCTCAAAATCCGGCGGAGCTTTTTTAAGTGCAAAGGCGGATTTTAGGGCAGAGGCAGGTGAAACGTCAGCCGCATCGACCGTCGACTATGCCTCAGGTATAAAAAATGAAGATAGAACAGCCTCACCAAAATCGGCTGATACAGTGCTTTCCGACGATACGGCAGATGGATTAAGCGATGTGGATTCTGCCGATACAGCATCAAAATCCGTCGATGAGCCTGCAAGTGATTCTTCTGTTTGCAGTGCCGAGGATTTTGACGGGATCGAAATGCTCGTGGACGCGGCAATATCCGGGATGCTCGAAGCCCTTGACAGCGTGGTGCAGTCTTTTGACCTGAGAACATACCTTGTAACTGAGCAGACAGAAGTTACAATAAGGGCCGCAAGGGAGTTCCGCGCCGTGCAGACTTCGGTGCTGAGCACTCTCAAAAATGCCGATCTTTCTTCGGTCAGGAGTGCGATAGAAGCGCTGAACTCGGCGATAAACAAAAGCGCTTTTGCAATGCTTTCGGATATGAAGACAGAAAAAACGCTTTTGCTGAGTATAGCAAGACTCGAGGAAGCGTCCGCAGCATTTGGAAACAGAGATTACGAAACGGCAAGGCGGATAGTCAGGGAGGTGTCGGAGCAGCTTGAAGTGCTGAATTTTAAACCGTCTATCCGAAAAATAAAGCTTATGGCGCAGCAGAAGTTAGCTGCCGAAGTGGGCGTGCTGCCGGAAAAACCTGTTCAGAGAGTCGCTTCGGCACTTTCCTTGTTTTCGGGCGGAAGCGCGAGAGATATGCTCGAACTTGCGCGATTTACAGGCATAAATCACGAAATAGAGAAATACGAGGCGACAGGTATTGCGGGCGGACTCAAAAACTTAAAGGAAATTTTCGGGGACGGAAATTTTTCAGCTTCGCTTACAGGACAGCAGATGCTTAATGATTCAGACGGCAGACGCCGCAGCTTTTACGTTTTTGAGGTGCCGGTAGAGGCGGATGGAGAGGTAGGTGGGTTAAAGGTTTTTGTGAACGGAAAATGCGACGAAAATGTAATAGATTGGCGCAATACTGATGTATACTTTGCTCTGCGCTTTTCTGATCGCGAAAAATTAGGGCTTAGGTTTTCAATAAATGGAGCTAATGTTAAAATAGATATGTATGGAGAAGAGACACTCGACTGGTCGGGTCTTGAAGACGAGCTTGCAGGCATAGGCTACAGGCTTGTTTCTGTCAGGCAAAATCCTCTTTCTGATAAACCGGCTCTCCTTGTCGAAAAGGGGGCGTCTGCGCGGCGTTCCGAAGAGAAATTTGGCCGTGAGCGCAGCGAGTACGGATTTGAGGCTAAAATATGACATGTGATAATCAGGCAAAGAAGCGGATTGCAGAGGAATTTATCGCATCAGCTGGTAAAGATGCTGCCGGTAAAGACGCTGCCGACAAATGCAGCGGCGGCACGGCGCGCGGTGTGGCAGACAGCAGTTCAGCCGGAGATTTTGCAGGCGATCGCTCGACCGAAAGGCGCGCTGTCGGTATAGAGCGCGACCCCGAAAAACTTAAGCACATGCTGACTACCGACATAAGGGACAGCATCCCGCCGCAGGTTTACGCACTTGTCGGCATAGTCGCGGCAAGAATTAAAAGAAATCCGGGAGGTAAATGAGATGAAGGTACGCAAAGTAGATTCTAAAAACAGCAGCGCCGGAATCAAGAAAAAAACAGAAGCCCCCCGAATCACTTTTACCGAGATACTTGCACAGAAGGACTACGATTCTCAAAAGCACGCCCTGGAGCAGGCTCTCAGCGAGATAGACAAAAAGGGAAAGGCGCTGACAGAGGAGCGAACTATCGAAAATCTCTATATTTACAAGGAGATGATCAGAGAGTTTATTGAGGAAGTGCTCGACAAAGGTTTCGAATTAAAGGAAAGGCGCGGTTTTTCGAGAGCAGGCAGGACAAAAATACTTAGAACAGTCTCCGAGATAGACAAAAAACTTATAGATCTCACCAATATCATACTCAGGCGGGAACAGCGAGAACTTAACCTCCTAAAAAGAGTAGGAGAGATACAGGGGCTGCTCGTGGATCTCACTCTGTAGCATAGGGAGAAAAATGGAACTGAATTTAGTTGGATTAAATAGCAGACAAATGGAGGCGGTCAGCGAGCTTGATCGCTCCGTTCTTGTTATGGCGGGCGCGGGCAGCGGAAAGACGAGCGTGCTTACCATGAGGATAGGCAATCTGATAGCAAGCGGCAAGGCATTTCCGGATGAAATACTCGTATTCACATTTACAAACAAGGCTGCAGAAGTTGTCAGGACAAGGCTTATAGCGATGAATATACCGGGCATACGCACAATGTGGACCGGTACTTTTCATTCAATATGCGTGCGAATACTCCGGCAGCACGCGAAACTGCTCGGATATGAACCGAACTTCGCGATATACGACACCACCGACCAAAAAGCGCTCGCCAAAAAAGTTATAAAAGAACTCGATCTCAGCTACGACCCAAAGGACGCGCTCTCCATCATTTCAAACTACAAGAACGGCAGCCGCACATGGCTCAAAGATATAGAACTCGAACTCATCAGGCGTTACAACGACGAACTTAAATCGAACAACTGCATGGATTTTGACGATCTCATACTCAATGTGATCCGGCTTTTAGAAGATTTTCCCGAGGTGCGCCGCAGCTATACGGAGCGTTTCAGATATATACATATCGACGAATACCAAGATACAAACTCGGTGCAGTTCAGGCTGGTAAAGCTCCTCTGCTCCGAGGACGACACAAGGGTAAATGTGTTTGCGGTTGGCGATATAGATCAGAGCATCTACAAATGGCGAGGAGCCAATATAAAGAATATACAAAATTTTGAGCGGGATTTTTCCAATTCCAAGCTTGTAGTGCTTGAACAAAATTATCGCTCAACTCTCAATATATTGAATGCCGCAAACAGCGTAATTCAGAACAACACAAACCGACCCGACAAAAATCTCTGGTCCGATAAGGGAGATGGCGAAAAAATACGTTATTACAGGGCTGCCACCGACAGAGAAGAGGCGATTTTTGTCTCGCAGGAAATCGAGAAGCTGCATGGAGACTACGATTACAAGCATTTTGCGGTGCTCTACCGCAACAATGCCCAGTCGCGGCAGCTTGAACTTGAATTCAGAAACCGCGGAATACCTTACAATGTCTACGGCGGGCACAAGTTTTTCGACCGCAAGGAAATTAAGGACATGCTTGCATATTTGCGCCTTGCATACAACCCGGCTGACAATATTTCATTTGAAAGGGTCATAAACACTCCGAAGCGCGGAATCGGCGCGACAAGCTTAGAGAAGCTGTACAGTTTTGCGGACAAAAACAAGCTTTCGCTGATAAATGCAGCGCTTAGAGCGGAAGAGATTTCCGGTATTAAAAAGTCTACTCAGATGGAGATAGTGCGCTTTGCGCAGAATATGCTCGAGCTCAGCGCAGCCTCGGATGTGCTCGGGATCGACGAGTTGTTCAGGCAGCTCCTCAGCGTTACGCGCATTATCGAACTCTACGAAAAAGAGGGCACGACGGAAGCAGATTCGCGAATAGACAATATTTACGAGTTCCAGAGCTATGTCAATGAAAATGCAGGCTTGCTCAATCTAAGGGAATTTTTAGAGGATACTGCGCTGCGTTCGGATCAGGACGACATGGATTACGATGACGACAAGGTCACCTTAATGACAATACATTCTGCTAAGGGACTTGAATATGAAGTTGTTTTTATTGTGGGTTTTGGCGAAGAAATTCTGCCGAGTGCGCGTTCAAAAGATGACCAGAGCCAGCTCGAAGAGGAGCGCAGGCTTTGCTATGTCGCGATCACGCGCGCCAAGGAATTGCTGTATATAACAAATATGCAGACCCGCTATATGTATGGCGACCAGCCGCAGAGAATTGCTCCGTCGAGATTTTTGGGCGAGATTCCGCTTTCATATATAAAAAATATGGGCGGCGGGAGCATATCCGCAGGCGATGTCGATTTTTCGAGTGCATTTAGCGGTCGCGGCGCAGGCTATGGCGGTTCGGGTTTTAGCGAATCTGACTACGGCAGGTCGGTTCGGGGCAGTTCGGGCTACGGCGGCGCGGGGTTTGGCAAGGTTAAAACACCTGCGCTCGACAAACGCAGCTATTTGAACAAGGGCGCGGTCAGCAAAGCGGACTATCGCGCTGGCGACAAGGTGGTTCACGACGCATTTGGAGAAGGCATTGTAGTCGAAGTAGAGAAAGAATATGTAAGAGTAGCATTCGACGACAATGGCATAAAAAAACTGAGTGCAAAGCTTGCGCCGATGAAGAAAAAATAGGGAAACAAAAGTTTTAAGGCATATATGGACGCAGACAGAATAAGGCAATTAAGGGAACTTATTACAAAGTATAACAAGGCTTACTACCAGGGCAGCGTGTCCCTCGTCAGTGACAGCGAGTACGACGAGGCAGTGCGCGAACTCAGAGCGCTTGAGCTTTTTTTCGGAGAGCAGGACATAGACTCTCCATCGCAAAAAGTTGGCGGCGAGGCGAGCGATAGGTATAGGAAGGTAACTCATTCATCGCCTCTTTTAAGCCTTGAAAATGCAATGAATTTCGAAGAACTCAGAAGTTTTGATAAAAGAGTTCGGACCGAGCTCGGAACTGATGCGGCGTTAAAATACACTGTAGAATATAAGATAGACGGTCTCACTTGTGCGCTTCGATACAGCGGAGGGCGGCTTATCGGCGCAGCAACGAGGGGCAACGGTCTCGTGGGCGAGGATGTGCTTGCGAATGCTCTTACTATCCGCAGTCTGCCAAAGATTGTCGATTTTGACGGCAATTTTGAGGTCAGAGGCGAGGTGTACATGAGCCGCGAAAGCTTTGCTGAAATCAGCGATGAATTTGCCAATCCGCGCAATGCGGCTTCGGGTTCGCTTAGGCAGCTGAATCCGGAGATTACGGCTCGCAGGAAGCTGGATATTTTCGTGTTTGAACTGCTCGGTGGATTTGAAGAAGCATCGGACCAGCTTGGTGCGTTCAAAAAGCTGAAACAGCTTGGGTTTGCCACGGCTGAGCTGCGCGAGTGCGAAACCATAGAGCAGGTCATCGAATATACAGACGAGGTTCAAAGCATTAGGAATGAGCTTCCATTTGAGATAGACGGTCTTGTGGTCAAAGTGAACGATTTTGCGCAAAGAGAGCGGCTCGGCGCTACTTCGCGAGTCCCGAAGTGGGCTGTGGCGTTTAAATTTAAGGCAGAGCAGCAGATTACAACTCTGCGGGATATAGAGGTCAGGGTTGGGCGCACGGGTGTGCTGACGCCGCTCGCGGTGCTTGAACCCGTGAAAATAGCCGGCTCTACTGTATCTAAGGCAACGCTTCACAATCAAGATTACATAGACGAAAGGGATATCAGGATAGGTGATGTGGTTGTAATAGAGAAGGCTGGAGATGTCATACCTGCTGTGGTCGGAGTGTTGAAGGACCGAAGAAGAGGCGAATTGCCAAGTTTTGTGCTGCCTTCTGATTGTCCTGTGTGCGGCACTCCAGTTGTTCGCGAAGAGGGGCAGGCGGCGTTCAAATGTCCGAATTTGACATGTAGCGCACGCTTAGAGCGGCAGCTGATAAATTTTGTCTCTAAGGACGCAATGAATATTGTAGGATTTGGAGAATCCACCATAAAGCTGTTCTGCGAATTGGGGCTGATAAGCAGGATAGATGATATTTACTCGCTGACGGGGATCAGAGAAAGATTGCTCGAACTTGACGGATTCAGCGATAAATCTGTCGACTCTTTGCTTTGGTCGATCGCCGAAAGCAAAAGTCGCGGGTTGTCGGCGCTGCTTTGTGGGCTCGGCATACCGCTCGTCGGCAAGTCTACTGCGCGGGCGCTTGCAAATGCGTACGGCAATCTGGATTCGATTATGTCGGCAGGCGCGGATGATCTAAGCGGGATTTACGACATCGGCAGCAAGGTTGCCGATTCGATTGTGGGGTATTTCTCCAATCCCGAAAATCGAGAGATGGTGCAGCGTCTAAAGGACCATGGAGTGCTCATGGAAGAAGCGGTGCAGGCAGGCGGTTCTCTTTCGGGAATGACATTTGTGATAACCGGCACATTTGAGGGCTACGGCAGGAGTCGGCTTGAATCCATGGTTGCAGCGGCAGGAGGCAAGGTTTCCAGTTCGGTTTCCGGGAATACATCATACCTGCTGGCTGGAGAAAGGGCGGGCTCAAAGCTGGCAAAGGCGCGGCAGCTTGGAGTGACGGTCATAGGTATAGAAGAATTTTTAAGTATTGTTTCCATACAGGGTTAGAGGTGTTTGTGAGTAAAGAGGGAAAATTGTCCAATCAGGAGCTGGGCAAAATTTTGGAAAAACTTCCTAAATTTAGAAACGACATTCTGATAGGACCTTCTATAGGCGAGGATGTAGCTGCGTTTGCAGTGGACGGCGAGGCGATAGTTTTGACGAGCGATCCGATAACCGCGGCGGATGAGCATCACGGCAGACTTGCTGTGGATGTGTGTATAAACGATCTCGCGTCGAGCGGATGCGCTGCGGTGTGTATGCTTTTGACAGTGCTTGCGCCTGTAGGCTCAAGCGACGAGGATATAGAGTCTGTCATAATGGAAGCCGGCGCGCGCGCCGCAGAGTTTGGCGTCGAGATAATAGGCGGTCATACAGAGCGCACGTCCTCGGTGAATCGCATAGTTGTGAGCGCCGTAGCCGTCGGAAGGGTTGCGGCCTCCCTGCTGAAGAGGACAGGTGGGGCGAAGCCGCAGGATCTGCTTTATATGACAAAGTATGCAGGAATAGAGGGTACATTTTTGCTTGTGGATGATGAATCGCTTCGAAGCAAAATTGGTTCATTTATTTCTGTAAAGCGTGACGGCGAGATCGCATCAGGCTGTGGAGTAAGCGCAATGCATGACATCACCGAAGGAGGGGTGCTCGGTGCGATTCATGAGATGTGCACCGCTTCGGGTGTTGGTTCCAGGATAGATATTGCAAGCATCCCGATGCTAAGTATAACTGCTGAAAAATGCAGCGAATTAGGCATAGATCCGCTCAGGCTTATCGGGAGCGGTTCGATGCTCATAGCGGTAGCGCCGGAGAACTCCGCTGCGCTTGAAGCGGCGTTTGAAGGCAGCGGCATCAGGTTGACTCGTATAGGTATATGTACGGAGGAAACTGCGATTCTTGGCATAGAATCGGGTGAGGCGGTGGAAATACAGCCTCCAAATTCCGACGAAATTTACAGGGCAAAATCCTTGGATTTATGCGCGTCTTTATCGAATAATACTTCAAAAATCAGGCTCGGAGACGACAAAAAATTTGTGATCGCATCAAATAATAAACACAAGATTTCCGAGATAAAGGCAATGGTTGCGCCGTATGGAATAGATGTTATTTCGATGGCGGACGCCGGAATATATGACGATATAGTCGAGGATGGGCTCACATTTGAAGAGAATTCGGCGATAAAGGCTGATTATATTTTTGAAAAGTACGGCTTTCAGGCGATAGCTGATGATTCGGGGCTTATGGTCGATGCGCTCGGCGGCGAGCCGGGAGTGCGTTCCGCAAGATATGCAGGAGAAGAGAAATCAGACGAGGCAAATAACTTGCTGCTGCTCAAAAAATTGCGCGATTTGGAGGCGGATTCCGCCGCGGAAAGAACGGCGCGATTTGTTTCGGTGATTACACTTGTGTTCAGGGATCGGTGTGGCAAGAAAGTCAAACGTTCTTTCAGAGGAGAGGTGCTCGGCGTAATAGGCAGGATTCCGAGGGGAGAAGGCGGATTTGGCTATGATCCGCTCTTTGAGCTTCCGTGTGGGAATACCATGGCTGAGCTTTCCCCGGAAGAAAAAAACCGCATCAGCCACAGGGCGGACGCGATGAATCAATTGATAAGCGCTCTCAAATAGAACTGCTATACAAGTCTTTTTGCCCATTTGTTGGAGAGGACTCTTGGAGTCCCTGCCAGCACTTTGAACAGCTCGTCGGCATTTGCGGCGAGCACGACCCAGTGCAGCGGCAGCCCGAGCACAAGTCCGGTAAAATAAGTTATAGGTATTCCTACGCCCCATACGCCGAAAGTTTCTATTATAAGCGAGAAAACTGTGTCGCCGCCCGCTCTGAATGTGCCCGTGATGGTGACTAAATTATAGAATTTCATAGGCAGAGAGAATGCGAGTATGTGCAGCGCGGCAATAGCCATGGAGCTCGCCGATTCGTCAAGATTATAGAACGTGGTGACAATAAATTTAGATACGAGGTACAGGCACGTGCCCATAATAATTCCGAGCAATACGTTTATTGTGAGGAATTTTTTGTTGTAGTCGATCGCCTTTTGTATTTCTCCGTTGCCCAATGCGTTGCCGAGCATTACGGCGGCGGCGTTTCCGACTCCGAATGATATTACTGTGAATATCATTCGGACAGTATCGGCAACAAATATGGCTGCGGATGCTTCGGTGGATATTTTGGCGTAAATAACAGTGATTGCAGCCATTCCGAGCGACCATAACCCCTCGTTTGCAATTACCGGCAGAGCTTTCTTTACGACCTTATTGAACAGATCTTTGGGGACACTGAAAATGTCTTTGATTCCAATGCTTAATACAGGCGTCAGTTTTTGCGAAAGATATATGAGCAGGCTCAGTTCTACTACTCGCGCTATTACGGTCGCTATCGCAGCGCCGCTTATGCCGAGCGCCGGAAGTCCCAGTTTTCCGAAGATTAGGATATAGTTGAGCACGGCATTTACAACTATGGATGCGGTGCTCGCGTACATCCCTATTTTTGCGCTGTTTACGCTGCGGGTAGCGAACATTATGGGAGCTCCTATTCCGCTCAGTAGGAAGGAAGGAGCCAAAATGCGCAGGTAATGTACTCCGAGCTCTACTACTCTTGCGTCCTGAGTGAGCATGCTCATAATGCTTTCTGTAAAGAAAAACGAAATTAAAAAGAATACCGCCGCAAGCGCGGTAGATATGAGGTAGCTTATTGCCATTACTTTTTTTACGCTCGATTTATCGCCATTTCCCCAGTATTGAGCGACGAAAATACAAGTTCCCGAGTTTATCCCGAAGAAAATGAGCATCAGTATAAATGAAATTTGATTTGCCAGTCCTGTAGCGGATATGTGCTGTGCGTCCAATTGACCGATCATTATATTGTCGACGAGGCTAAGCGCGGATGAGATAAGGTTTGAAATCGTGACAGGAACAGCTATGCTCAGCATCTTATCGTAAAAATCTCTGTTGTTTTTTATGCTTAAATTCATACGGCTATATTAGCGCAATCGGATTAAATTAGCAATAAAAACAAATGTAAAAAAATGTATACAAACGATAAAGCGCAGTGATTCCAGTATTTCCGGCTTCGCGCTGCTCTTGACTTTTAGTCATTTTTTTGGTAGACTTGCAGGGTGAGCGGCAAGAGGACAAAATTCATATTTTTTAGCGCGATGTTGGCGTTGCTTGCGATTATGGCAATTTCAATATTGCAGATAGCGGATTCCCAGAGAATGAATCAGGTGTATCGCTTCGATTTCAATGGAAGCGAAGAGCTTGACGATTTTTGGCATGTAAGCAGCTTTGGCAGCTTTGAGCGCGCTCCGGAACTTTCTCGGATAGAGGATGGATATCTCGAACTTTACAGTTCTTCCGGCGGCAGGATGCCTATGTTTGTTTCAAAGCCTATAGATGTTCCGCCGGGGAGCGTCATAACGATAAAGCGCAAAATACGCATCACTCGCGGTGAGGGAATATTTGCTGGTGGCATGGCTATGTATCAGACTGATGACGAGGAGCTCATACCCAGGCCGTGGACGGGAAACAGCTGGTTTAGTTCTCTCGGCGACTGCATGGGGCTTGTGGAGTATTCATATGATCTAATTCACAAGGAGAGGCGACCAGGCAAGGATGTATTCCGCATGCTTGCGGCTGATTGGGAAATAAATCAGAATTATGAAATTTTTAAGCCCATCTATGGCGAATGGATCGAGGAAGTGTTTTCGTACGACACGCGCACGAATGCCCTCACATACAAGCTGGGGCAGTCGCAGAGGATACTCACGACATTTTCGATGGACAAGCCCGCGGTGAGAGTCCTGATGCACGCATACGGCAGCGATTCCAACAACCTGATAGAGGTCGACTACATAGAAATAAGCATTGTCGACAAATCGTACAGGAGAAATAAGTGAAGGCAGATGCATATGCAATGATGCTGCTCGCAAGGCGCGACTATACGGAGCAAAAAATCCGCGAAGCTCTTGTAAAAAAAGGTTTTGACGAGCCGGAGATCCGCAGGGTGTTAGAGCAGTTGTCGGCAGGCGGCATTATTAGCGATTTAAGATATGCAAGGAACTATGTTGAGCTTAATTCTCAAAAGTACGGCAGGAGAAGGCTCGAATTTTTTTTGAGGCAAAAGGGCATAGCGAAGAATGTTATTGATGAGGTTTTTGCAGACGCCCAGGATTGCGGCGAAGCCTCTGCAATTCGAGAGATTGCAGCTCAAAGGCTTCGCAGAGAGATCGAAAAGGGTGCGGATGCTCGCGATTACAAGGTGCGGCAGCGGATTTTGGCGGCTCTGATGCGAAGGGGATTTGATTTTGACGCGGCAAATGATGCGTTAGAACGCGAAATAGATGCTATTAAAGCCGATTATTTACTTTTTTAGCTAATTAGAGTAACATATTAAGGCTATAATCAAGGAATATAGGGGGAAAAATGAATCAATCAGTCGTCAAACGGGAAAACAATGAAGTTACCATCAGAGTGGAGTTAGATTCCAAAGAATTTGCTGAGGGGCTTAATTATTCCTATACAAAAAATAAAAGCAGGTACGGAATTCCCGGATTCCGAAAGGGCAAGGCTCCAAGGGGAGTTATGGAGAGGTACTACGGCGAGGGCATATTTTTTGAAGATGCCGCCAACAGACTTGTCTCCGAAAAATACCCGGCAGCGCTCGATGCGCTCGAACTAAGTCCGTCGAGCAAGCCGGAAATAGAGATCGAGAGCATAGGAGAGAAAGAAGGGCTTGTCTTTACCGCTATTTTTGCAGTCACTCCTGAATTTGAAATCGGAGATTACAAGGCGCTCGAAATCGAAGCAATAGACAGGAATGTCAGCGATGAAAAAGTAAATCAGAGAATAGAAGAAGAACGCGAAAAAAATGGCAGGATAACAGTTGCGGAGAGGGCTGCGAAAAACGGCGACATAGTGAATATAGACTTCGAGGGCAGAGTCGATGGAGAAATTTTCGAAGGTGGAAGCATGAAGGCGCACGATTTGAAGCTCGGCTCAGGCTCGTTTATTCCGGGGTTTGAAGATCAGCTCGTAGGTCACGTTGCAGGCGAGGATGTGAGCGTCTCCGTGAGATTTCCCGACGATTACAGAGCTGAGCATCTTGCTGGAAAGGATGCGGTGTTTGCGTGCAAGATCAATGAAGTCAAAGAGCTTGTTCTTCCTGAACTAAATGATGAATTTGTAAAAGATGTTTCTGAATTTGACACTCTTGACGAGTATAAAAAATTTATCAGAGAGGAATTGGAAAAGGAAGTTGCAAAATCAAGTGAAGAATTAAAACGACAAAGAGTATTTGCAGCAGCTGCCGCTCTGATGACAGAGGAACTGCCGGAAAGAATGATAGAAACGGAGCTAGACTCAATGATCGAACATTTTTCGAATCAGCTGAAGCGCCAGGGGCTCTCTGCAGAACAGTATTTTGAATTTATGGGCGGCGAGGATTCAATCAGAAACGACATGAGAAAAGATGCCGTTCAGAAGATCAAACAGGATTTGGTGTTCGAAAAGATTCGCATAAAAGAAAATTTTGAGATCACCGACGAGGATAAAGAAAAAGAATACGCAAGAATGGCGGATATGTACAAAATGTCCGTCGACACCGTAAGATCGTTTTACGAGGGCCAGCAGAGGGCTCTTGCAGAGCAGATTCAGTTTGAAAAAGTAGTAAAACTGCTGCTCGACGGCGCGGTGGAAAAATAAACAAAACAGCGGCTCGCATCTTGCGGGCGCAGGAGGAGGAGTTATGTCGCTTATACCTTATGTAATAGAGCAGACAAGCCGTGGAGAAAGGTCGTACGATATTTATTCGCGGCTCTTAAAAGACAGGATAATTTTTATATCGGGCGAGATCGAAGATACTATGGCGAACACTGTGGTCGCTCAGCTTTTGTTTTTAGAGGCTGAGGATCCCGACAAGGATATCAATGTGTACATAAACAGTCCCGGCGGTTCTATAACCGCGGGAATGGCAATTTTTGACACAATGAAGCTTGTGCGCCCTAAAATTGCTACTATATGCGTTGGAATGGCCGCCTCTATGGGGGCTGTGCTGCTTGCGGCGGGCGATAAAGGCAAGAGAAGCGCGCTGCCGCATTCAGAGATAATGATCCATCAGCCGCTTGGAGGAGCGAGGGGGCAGGCCACTGACGTAAGGATTCAGGCTGAGCGTCTGCAAAAGACTAAGGAGCTCATGAACAAGCTTCTGTCTGACATGACTGGCCAGCCTCTCGAAAAGATATCTGTGGATACTGAGCGCGACTATTTTATGTCTGCGCAGGAGGCAAAGGCATACGGTCTGATAGACGAAGTGATCGAGAAGAAGGAGAATTGATGGCTAATAAAAAACTGACCTGTTCATTCTGCGGCAGGAGCGAGGACGACGGATTGCTGATGTTTGGCGGTCCGGCGGGCGCTTGTATTTGTCATAACTGCATACAAATATGCTATAACGTCACAAAGGAGCAGTACAAGGCGGATAAAGAAACGGAGGATGTAGGCGAACTTCCGAAGCCTGCCGAGATCAAGGCGATGCTCGACGACTATGTCATAGGTCAGGAGCAGGCTAAAAAGGTATTGTCAGTCGCAGTCTATAATCATTACAAGAGGATTTACAACTCTGATGAGCTGGACGGTGGCGTAGAGCTTCAAAAAAGCAATGTGCTGATGCTTGGCCCTACTGGTTCGGGAAAGACGCTGCTTGCGAGGACTTTGGCAAAAATACTTAAGGTTCCGTTTGCCATTGCGGATGCCACTACGCTTACAGAGGCTGGTTATGTCGGCGAAGACGTGGAAAATATCATACTCAAGCTTGTACAAGATGCCGACTACGATATAGAGCTTGCGGAGCGCGGTATTATTTATGTGGATGAAATAGACAAGATAACCCGAAAGACTGAAAATCCGTCGATTACGCGGGATGTTTCCGGCGAGGGGGTACAGCAGGCTTTGCTGAAAATCCTCGAGGGTACGGTTGCAAGCGTTCCGCCTCAGGGAGGCCGCAAGCACCCTGAGCAGGAGATGATAAAAGTCGACACTACAAACATATTGTTTATTTGCGGCGGCGCATTTGAGGGTATCGATAAAATTATAAAAAACCGCGTCGATCAAAAAGTAATGGGATTCGGCGCGGACATAAAGAGCAAAAATGACGCGTCAAAGACCGAGCTTTTAGAAAGGATAGAGCCTTCCGACCTCATAAAGTACGGGATAATCCCGGAAATGGTGGGAAGGCTTCCGGTTGTCGTCACTTTGAGCGAACTGACTGTGGAATCGCTCATAAGAGTCCTCACAGAGCCGAAAAATGCGCTTGTCAAGCAGTACAAAAAGCTGTTTGAGCTCGACGGGGTAGAGCTTCAGATAACAAAGGATGCCCTTAAGGCGATAGCCGACGAATCGCACCGCCGAAAAATGGGCGCGCGCGGACTAAGGTCGGTCATGGAAAAACTTTTGATGGACTATATGTACGAGACTCCGTCTAATAAAAAAATAAAGCGGGTCAGAATTTCTGAAAAGGATGTGAGGTCGGCAATCTCGAACTTTATTGATAAAAAAGTCGGATAGCGGAGAGGTATGAACGATTTGAAGAATTCAACAAACAGCGGTGATATCGAGACGACGGCGTACGAAGAAAGCGCTGTGTCTTCGGTGGGTGCAGGTGTTGGCGGCGGTTTGTCCGAGATTAAAAAGAACATAGTGGCAATGCTGTCGCTGCGCAATGCGGTCTTTTTCCCAGGAAGAATTTACCAAATAGATATTTCTACCGAGAGAGATATTCTTGCGGTGCAGTATTCTGTCGACAATAAAACGCCGCTGTTTGTCGCGACCCAAAAGGAGAACGCGAGCGAACCGCTGCTTCCCGATGATTGTCACAGCATAGGTGTAATTGCGGAAATAACCGACAGGATCAATATACAGGGCGGCAGTGTCAGAGTTGTTGTGAAAACCGAGGCGAGGGCGGTCAAACTCGATACGATATCGACCGACGGTTTTGGAAAGGTTGCGGTGCAGGTCTTGCAAGATCGCCACTGCGACGGCTACGATGCCAATGTTGCTGCCGAAAATCTGAAGCGCAAGAATGTGGCGGTAAAGGGCTTTGAAAAATATGTAACCCTTATGAATCAGCGCGTGGCGAGTCTTACCGGCAAGCTTGCCAAGCTTCAGGATGCAGGGCTTGTTGCTGATATAATCGCAGATAATCTGCCGATCGGCCTTGAAGCAAAGCAGAGTGTGCTGAATGCAATAGTAGTCGAGGAAAGGCTCGAAATCCTTCTGATGTCTCTGTATGGAGAGATCGAAATCGCCGAAACCCAGCGCGATATCGAAGAAAAACTCCATAAGAAGCTCAATAAGAACCAAAAGGAATATTTTTTGCGCGAGCAGATCAAGGTCATTCAGACTGAACTCGGCGACGATACAGAGCTCGAAACCGAAGTCATGGAAATGAAGAAGAAGCTTGCCTCGCTTAAACTTCCAAAAGCCATAAATGTGAAGTTGGAAAGAGAGATAGACAGATATTCGCGTATGAATGCCTCGTCTGCCGAGAGTGCGGTAATACGCTCTTATGTCAGTCTGATACTCGATCTTCCATGGAAAAAGACCACGAAGGATAATGAAGATATCGTAAAAGCCGAGAGTATCCTTGAGGGCGACCATTATGGGCTCGAAAAGGTGAAGGAGAGGATACTTGAATACCTGGCTGTCAGGCAGCTTAACAAAAAGATGAAAGGGCAGATAATATGCCTTGTCGGGCCTCCCGGAGTTGGAAAAACCTCTATAGGCAAGTCGATAGCAAAGGCTCTCGGCAGGAATTATACGAGGATGTCCCTTGGCGGTGTCAGAGATGAAGCGGAGATAAGGGGGCACAGGCGCACTTATATCGGCGCGATACCCGGCAGGATAATCAGCTGCATAAAGGATGCCGGAACAAGAAATCCGCTGATACTGCTCGATGAAATAGATAAGCTTGCCGGCGATTTCCGGGGCGATCCGGCAGGAGCGCTGCTGGAAGTGCTCGATTCCGAGCAGAACAAAGATTTTACCGACCATTACCTCGAAATACCGTTTGATTTGAGCGACGTTATTTTTATTGCGACCGCAAACACGCTGTCTACAATACCTCGGCCGCTGTTGGACAGAATGGAGGTTATTGAGATTTCCGGATATACCGAGGACGAAAAACTGAATATTGCGGCAAAATACCTCGTTCCAAAAAAGCTTGCAGAGCATGGTCTGAGCGCGAGCACCTGTACTATCAGCGATACCGCTATAAAAGAGATAATCAGGGGTTATACGCGGGAATCAGGCGTTCGAAATCTCGAACGAAAAATAGCTGATATATGCCGAAAGGCTGCGGTCAGAATCGTCAAGGAGGACATTCGCTCCGTGAAAGTGGCTGAACGCAGTGTTTCCAAGTACCTCGGCAAGAAAAAATACAGATTCGATATAGTCGCCGGCGAAGATCAGGTAGGAGTAGTTACAGGTCTTGCATGGACTTCTGTAGGCGGCGAAACTTTGTCGATAGAAGTAAATATTCTGGACGGAGGCAGCGGGAAGCTCAAAATCACCGGGCAGGTGGGCGATGTTATGAAGGAATCTGCAGAGGCGGCGCTCAGTTTTGTGAGAACAATCTCCAAAGACTATAAAATAGACGAAAAGCTTTACACCAGCAAGGATGTCCATATACATATTCCGGAGGGGGCGATACCAAAGGACGGTCCTTCGGCGGGTATTACGATGGCAACTGCTATTGTTTCTGCTTTTTCCGGAATCAAGGTCAGCAGGTTTGTGGCGATGACCGGTGAGGTCACTCTGCGAGGCAGGGTGCTTCCTATCGGCGGTCTTAAGGAGAAGGCTCTCGCTGCCTTAAGAGCCGGAATCAAAACGGTGCTCTATCCAATAGAAAATCAGAGCGATTTCGAAGAACTTCCGGAAGAGCTGAGAACGGCTATGGAATTTGTACCTGTTAAAAATATGAAACAGGTTCTTAAGTTGGCGCTTGTAAAATGAAGATAAAAATTTCGAAATTTGTCGGCTCTGCGGCGGGAAAGAACCAGTATCCGGACGATGATTTGCCAGAGCTCGCTATAGTCGGGCGCTCCAATGTAGGCAAATCTTCGCTGATAAATATGTTGCTCGGCCGCAGGAATCTTGTAAAGACATCTTCGACTCCCGGCAAGACGCAGCTGATAAATTTTTTCAGTGTAGATGGTCTTTTCAGAATAGTTGATTTGCCCGGATATGGTTTTGCAAATGTCTCCAAACAGGTTCGCAATAGTTGGGGCAAGCTCATTGGCGAGTACTTGGGCACAAGAAAAAATTTAGTTGAAGTCGTTATGTTGGTGGATATAAGGCACAAACCTACGCAGGACGACATAAAAATGATAGAATGGATAAAAGCGAGCGGATTTAATGGCGTGCTTGCAGCCACAAAGGGAGATAAGCTCGGACGGCAGAGGCAGCGGCAGAGCTGCGCCGAAATATCAGATGCGCTCGGAGTGCAAGGCGAGGCTATTACTGTCACATCGGCGGACAGCAGGCAGGGCAAGTACGAGCTGTGGGACAGGTTCAATGCAATTTTTGAGGAAAAACAATTAAATATACATATTGAAAGGCAGGTGCAATGTGAGTAAGGTAAGGTTAACTGTAAAGGATTTTGGGGTCATTGACATAGAGCTGCTCGGGGAGCATGCTCCAAAGACTTGCGAAAATTTTTTGTCTCTTGTAGGCGCAGGATTTTATGACGGATTGATTTTCCACAGGGTCATAAATAATTTTATGATACAGGGAGGCTGCCCCGACGGAACAGGTATGGGCGGCGCGGAGCAAAATATAGTCGGCGAGTTTGCACAAAACGGGCATAATAATAATTTGCGGCATGAGAGAGGCGTTATTTCCATGGCAAGGAGCGCAGATCCCGATTCGGCAAGCTCGCAGTTTTTTATTTGTCACAAGGCTGCGCCTCATCTTGATGGCGGGTATGCGGCGTTCGGCAGGGTTATCGGCGGAATAGAGGTTGTGGACAAGATCGCCGCCGTCGATACCGACCACAGAGACAGGCCGCTTAATGATGTAGTCATAGAGAGCATAGTTATTATATAGTTCGAATGGCTGCTTGAATAGTTTAAATCTTGAATAGTTTAAATATAGGAGGGAGCATGGGCAAATTAACGGGATTAAAGCCGGAGAGGGTGCTTTACTATTTTGAAGAACTGACAAAAATACCGAGATGTTCAGGTGACGAGCTCAGGGTCGCAAAGTATATTGAGGGAACGGCAAATGAGCTTGGGCTGCATGTGGTCAGGGATGAGTTTCATAATGTGATTGTAGAAAAACCCGCGCAGGGCAGCAATAGCTCAAAAACTGTGATTTTGCAGGCTCATACCGATATGGTATGTATTGCAAGGGATGGCTATGATTTTGATTTCGCGTGTTCGCCGATACCTGTTAAGGTTGATGGCGACTGGATAATGACCGAGGGCACTACTCTCGGCGCGGATAACGGAATAGGCGCTGCAATGATGCTCGCCATTATGGAGGATAAGGTCTCTGCGTATCCTGCGATGTCGTTTTTGTTTACTGCCACCGAAGAGACGGGTATGGACGGTGTTATAGGGCTCAAAAAGGGCGCGGTAAAGGGCGATATGCTAATAAATATCGATTCGGAGGAAGAGGGCATCCTGCTTGCTTCCTGCGCCGGCGGCATAAACCATACGGCAAGGCTTCCTGTCAGCTTCGGAGCTGCAAGAGGCGGGTTAAAAAAGATTGCTGTGGGCGGTCTGAAAGGCGGTCATTCCGGTCAGGAGATAGTCAAGGAGAGAGCCAATTCTATAAAACTGCTTGCGCGTGTGCTCGACAAATGCCGCGGCGTTCAAATTGCTTCCTTTAAGGGCGGTATAAAAATGAATGCCATCCCGCAGAGCGCGGAGGCGGTTGTAGCATTTGATGGCAGTATGGATTTTGTCGCCGATATGCAGGCTGTTTTTAATAACGAATATGCGGGAATAGAGGATTCTGTGAATTTGGTGGTTTCTGATTTTGAAGGAGAGCTTCCGGTGCTTGGCGTCGAAGAATCCAAAAAAATGATCGATTATCTGCTGCTCGCTCCACATGGAGTGCAGCGCATGAGCCATTCTGTCGACGGGCTTGTAGAGACTTCTCTCAATCTTGCGATTGCAGTTTTAGACGGCGGTGTCCTTGAGGTGCATCAGTCTGTAAGATCTTCAGTAAGGAGCAGAAAATACGAGCTTGCAGAGAATCTTGTAAAGCTTACAGAGCGCTTTGGCGGCGAAACAAAGCTTTCTGACGGCTATCCGGAATGGCAGTTCAGAGAAGAGTCGTATCTTAGAGAGCACATGAAGAAGGTTTGGAAGGAGCTTTACGGCAGCGAATTGGAAATCAGCGCGATACACGCGGGTCTTGAATGTGGATACTTGGTCGAAAAAATCGGCGATATCGACATGGTTTCGATTGGGCCGGAGCATCATGATGTGCATACCCCTGATGAGAGAGTGCGCATTTCTTCAATTGAAAGGGTTTATCAATTTTTGAGAAATACGCTTGAAAAAATCTCATAAAACCATTGAGTTTGATAAAAATAAATGATAAAGTAAAAACATAACAGGAGGTGTTATGGGCATATTGGATTTTATCAAAGGTGAATTTCTAGAGGTTATCGCATGGGAAGATGACACTCACGACACCATGGTCTGGAAGTTTCCGGTACCCGAGAAACAGCAGATCAAAGAAGGCGCGCAGCTGATCGTAAGAGAGTCGCAGGTTGCAGTTTTTCAGTACCAGGGGCAGATCGCCGATGTTTATCAGCCGGGCAAGTATACTCTGAATACTGATTCGATGCCGGTTCTGACGACTTTATCCAACTGGAAGTATCTGTTTAACAATCATTTTAAGACCGATGTCTACTTTGTGAATACAAAGCAGTTTCTCGGACAGAAATGGGGAACACCAAATCCTGTGATGATGCGCGATTCAGAGTTTGGCACAGTAAGGCTGAGGGCGTTTGGCGTATATTCGTTCAAAGTTACAGACGCTGTGATGTTCCTGCGCGAGGCGTTTGGTTCGGCAAAATTATACACGGTCGATGGCATAATAGATCACCTGAAATCGCTCGTGGTTTCCGCTTTCTCGGATGCGCTCGGCGAGTCTGGGATTGCCGCAATCGATCTTGCCGCAAAATACGGAGAACTTGAGCAGCTTATTCAGAATAAGCTTCAGGAGCGCTTCGGGTTGTTTGGTCTCTCGGTTGCTGATTTTTCGATTGAAAATATTTCGCTTCCTCCTGCTGTCGAAGAAGCTATTGATAAACGTTCTCAAATGGGGGCTCTCGGAAACCTCGATCAGTATATGAAGTATCAGACTGCGGAGGCGATAAGAGATGCAGCTAAAAACGAAGGCGGAATGGCTGGCATGGGCGCGGGTCTTGGCGCGGGAGCCGGTATTGGTCAGGCGATGGCTGCGAGCATGATGAATATGGGACAGGTTCAGCAGCCTGTACAACAGCCGCCTGTACAGCAGCAGCCTGCGGCGGCGACGATTGCTTGTCCTCATTGCGGCAGTGCTATGGGCGCAACCAACAAGTTCTGTCCTGAATGCGGCAAATCTCCTGCGAGGTCGTGCCCTAAGTGCGGAAATCAGATTTCGGGCAATCCTAAATTCTGCCCTGAATGTGCAAATCCGTTACAGTAAATTTTCGGGTATATTCGAATTTAAGTCGGCGCTGTCACAGATAGCGCCGATTTTTTGTCGTGCAGTTGACATTTATGAGAAATCGTAGTTATATGAATATATGAAAGAACAGGATTTTGTATTATTAGTGGTGTTGCTGCTGCCGTTTTTGGGCACATCGCTCGGTTCGATGGGTGTGTTTTTTTTGAAAAAGGGCCTTGGAGACAAGGTCCGAAGATCTCTGAGTGGGTTTGCCGCAGGTGTTATGACTGCTGCAAGCGTTTGGAGTCTGCTGATTCCTGCAATGGACCATTCGGAAAGCATGGGGAAGTTTGCATTTGTTCCTGCAGTTGTGGGTTTTATGCTCGGAATATTCTTTCTGCTTGTTTTGGATATGGTGATACCGCATATACATGTAGTCAGCGGAGAAGCTGAAGGGCCAAAATCCCGTATGAGCAGGACAATGATGATGGTGTTCGCAGTGGCGCTTCACAATATACCGGAGGGCATGGCGGTAGGCGTCGTATGCGCAGGGTGGCTCAGCGGAGAAACCTCCATCACCGCAGTGGGAGCGCTTTCGCTCTCGATAGGTATAGCGCTTCAGAATTTCCCTGAGGGCGCAATTGTTTCGATGCCGCTTAGCCTTGCGGGCGGCAACAAAATGAAATCGTTTTGGCTTGGCGTATTTTCGGGAGCGCTTGAGCCTGTTGCGGCAGTCGCGACAATCCTTTTGTCTGGTTATATTGTGCCTGTGCTGCCTTATTTGCTGAGCTTTGCCGCAGGCGCGATGATTTATGTCGTGGTCGAGGAGCTTGTTCCGGATATGGCGGAAGGCGGTCATTCCAATGTCGGAACGATAAGCTATGCTCTGGGTTTTGCTCTTATGATGATGCTTGATGTGGCGCTGAGTTAGATATTCGAAGTAATTTTATGAGTTTGTCGTCTTATTTGCAGTTCTAAGGCGAATTTTGCTAATTGATTGTCGAGCGCTTGCTGAATTTACTTTTGCGGCGCGCTTCCCTTGCGCCGTATTTTGGCAAATAGGCTTTGACGCTTTGTACAGGACAGGGATTTGGCATATGCCGAATTTCCGCCCTACACAAAATTACAAGTTTTGATAATATCAATATTGCGCTTGCACAAACACAAATTTATCAGTATAATTCACACGATGGGGGCGGATAGGTGCTGGTGTGCCTACCGGTCTTCAAAACCGGCTAAACTGGGTTGCTGGTTTGGTGAGTTCGATTCTCACACGCCCTCGCCATTTAGTTAAAAATCTTTATGTTTTTCGAGTATCGATACTAAAAAATCAAAATTTTCTAAAAAAATATCGGTCAGTCTTGGGTCGAACTGCTCGCCGCGTTCTCGCTGAAACAGTTCATATACGCGCGGAAGTTCCCACGCCTCTTTGTAGCAGCGCCTGCACGCAAGCGCGTCAAAAACATCCGCTATTGCCGTAATTCTTCCGAAAATATGGATTTCCTCGCCGCGGAGTCCTCTTGGGTAGCCTTTTCCGTTCCATTTTTCGTGGTGCTCGTGAGCGATGATCGCCGAAGCTTTGATTATCGGGCGATTTGAGTTGTTTAACAGATTGTACCCAGTGACAGTGTGGTTCTGCATCGTTTTGTATTCTTCGTCTGTCAGTTTTCCGGGCTTGTTTAGTATGCTGTCGGGTATGGAAACCTTGCCTATGTCGTGCATCGGCGAGGCGACTTCTATCAGGCGGGCATCCTGTGCGCTTAAACCCGCAAGGCGCGCAAGCTCCTTCGAGACCTCGGCGACTCTCTTTACATGGTTGCCGGTCTCGCGCGAGCGCGATTCGCCGATTTCTGCCATCAGCATTATAATTTCGACCTGTGTTTTTTCTATTTCGAGCGCGAGCATTGCGGCGACGAGAGACTTTTGGGCGTAGCCCGCAACTAATTGCAAAAGCTTAACATCTTCGTCATCGAATTTTTTGTCTCCCGCGATTTTGTTGACGCACTGGAACGCTCCGAGCGGCTCGTTAATATCGTTGAACAGAGGAATTGTCAGCAGCGACTCGGTCTTGTAACCGGTATTTTTGTCGACTTCCGGATTGAAATATGGGAGTTCGTACGGATTGTTGGAGACGATTATTTCTCCTGTTCGGACAGATTCGCCAACAACTCCGCTGTGCATCGGCACTTCGATTGTAGGTATGCCGTGAGCTACCTTTGTCCACAGTGTTTCGCGCTTTTGGTTGAGAAGCCAGACAGTGGAACGGTCTGCGCCGATCAGCAGCTTGCCCATAGTCGCGATTTCGTAGAGCAGGTTATCGAGCTCCCTTGTCTCGGCTATTTTTCCGGCATACGAGAGCAGAAGTTCCATTTTTTGGCTGTTGCTCAGTTCTGTCACAATTGATCTCCTAAGATATTTGCGGATTTTTGCGCGCACTTGCAGCCCTGTGTCCGAGTTGTTCATTTATTGAAGGCATATGTTGAATAATCGATGCGCCGAGTTTATAATATAGTCGGGATGGACTGTGTACGACAAACCAATTATATCACATTTGGAGGACTTATGAAAAAGACCGTAATGTATTCGCTTAAGTATTCGCTGATATTTTTTGCAATTGTTTTTGCGGGGATGGTCGGGTTTGCGGCGGATATTATTCGCGATGCCGATATGATTTCGCCGCGCGGCATGTGCTATGACGAGGCAAACGAAAGAATAATTGTCGCCGATTCAGCTGCAAACGCAATATTTGAGATAGATATAAAGACGCTCAAAGTCAAGCGGATCGCAGGAATCAGCGTCGGCACGGATTTATACGGTATGCCTGTGGGCGGTTATGTCGATGGAAAGCTTGAAAAAGCAATGTTTTTATCGCCATCTGATGTTGCGGTTCTGGAGAGCGGAGCGATTGTAGTAGCTGATACCGGAAATAACGCTATCAGACAGATATATCAGGGAGAGGTCACTACTATTGCAGGTGGGAAAGGAGCGGGCCTTGTAAACGGTTACAGGCAGGTTGCTAAATTCGATGGTCCGAGCGCACTTGCTGTTCTTGCCGATGGCAGCATACTTGTCTCCGATACCGAAAACAACGCCATCCGCAAAATTGAAAAAGATGGCAGAGTAACCACCTTAAATGTTAAAGTTTTGAAACCGGCAGGCATCGATGTAAGCGGCAAGGATGTTTTCGTGTGCGAGCTTGAGACGAGCTCAATAGTAAATTTTAAAGAGAACGATAAGGCGGCTGCCAAAGTTTTGGGCGGAGAAAGGGGATTTGTAAACGGATTTGCAGGAATAGCAAGGTTTGCCGCGCCGTCAGACATATTTGTCTATGACTCGGCTTTTTATATTGCCGACACTGGGAATCACGCGGTGCGAAAAGCGTACATCGCTTCTAACGGCCAGAGGGCAGTCGATATCCTTTTAGGCGGCAGGGTTGGCTTTGTAGATGGTGAAGTCCTGCTTTTAGACAGTCCTAAATCTATTTTAGTTGCCGCAGGAAGGCTGTTTGTCGCCGATACGAATAATAGCAGGGTATTAAAGTTCTGCTCGCCAAAGGAACTTATGCCCGTGAGGAATTACGAAAAATGTTTGGTTCCAGACAGCGCCGATATATATGTAGACGGAGTAAAGGTCAGGTTTGACGATGTTCGGCCGATAATAGTAAATGGCAGAACATATGTTCCGCTGAGGGTTTTGGTCGAGTTTATCGGCGGAGATGTCGAGTGGATAGCTTCGGAGAGGGCGGTAGTCTGCAGGTATGAGAATCTTCAGATTAAGCTAAAAGACGGGCTTATTATTAACGATGGCAGGTCGTTTGTTCCGTTAAGGCAGGTGGTCGAGACATTCGGTATGGAAATAAACTGGATAGGCGATCTAAGAGTCATAGAAATCAATACGATTAAGTAGAGCGTAAAGTAAGCAGAGCGTTATGAAAATCAAAATCAGAGGTACTAGAGGCACATTACCTGTTTCGGGCGATGAGTACGTTAAATACGGAGGAAATACAAGCTGCGTGGAAGTTTCTGCCGGTGGGCTTTTGGTGTTTTTTGACGCAGGGACGGGCATAACCGAATTTTTGGCTTCTGAATACCCTCAAACAAAAGTATACAACATATTTCTTTCGCATATGCATTATGATCACATACAGGGCTTGCCGTTTTTTGCACCGCTTTTTGATGGTTCGACCGAGGTGCATATATATGCCGGAAATCCGGCATGGCGCTTTGGTCGGGGTGACAGACAAAATAGTGCAGAGTGTACCGGGCAATGTGACGAACAAATTTCTGATACGCGCTCCGGGCAAGGCACGGAGCACGGCGACGCGCTGCGCAGGGTATTCGAACGATTTATCAGTCCGCCGTTTTTGCCGTTTACGCTCAGCAATTACCCTGCCCGAATTGTGTTTGAATGTGTCGGTGCGGGCGGGGTCGCGTTGTCTGAAGATGTGCGTGTCGATATATTTGAGCTTTGTCATCCTGGAGGCTCGATAGCGTACAGGCTTACGGAGCGCTTGCCGTCCGGCAGGAGGGTGTTCGTATATGCGACTGATACTTCGGAGCTTGTCGGGGAGCGCGCTGCGGCATTTGCCGACTTTGTTCGCGGTGCGGATTTGCTCATCTACGACGCTTTTTTTGCCAGAGACGAGATGCTTGGCGCTTTGGACGGCGTAGACAGAACGGACTGGGGACATTCGAGCTACGAATATGCCTCTGCGTTTGCAGCGTCGGCTGGTGTAAAAGCGCTTGCGCTGTTTCACCACAGAGAGCGCAGAAAAGATGCCGAACTCGACGAAATCGAGGCGAGAGCTTCTTCGATATTTGATGGCGCTTTCTGCGCGCGCGACGGCTCTGTGATAGATATTTAGGAGCGCGTCTATGAAAGGATTTATCAAAAGCAGAGGATTTATCAGGGGCAGGTACGCTGCGGTGGTTTTGTCGTCATTTGTAGCGCTTCTGTTTGCAGTTTTTCTGTATTTTGATGTATTCGAAGACATAAATTATTTTATAGACGATTTAGTGTATCAGAGAGACCGGGAGCTTTCTACGGATGTTGTAATTGTGGCAATTGATGACGAAAGTCTGGATGTGCTCGGCAGATGGCCATGGCATAGGTCTTACCATGGAATGCTGCTCGAAATTATCGACAGCGGCGATCCTAAGGCGATAGGCGTTGATTTGCTGTTTATGGAAGAAAGCGATGCGGATGCCGAATTTGCCGAAAGTCTTTCGAAACTCTCAAAAAAGCCGATTTTCGCAGGGTATGGCGTATTTGACGAAAGCGCCGCGCAGGGGATGATATCCTCGTTTATATTCAATATGCCTACTGAGTTGCTGGGAAAACATGTAAACACTGCGCATATCAATACTATCCCCGATTCGGACGGTATTTTGCGAAAGACGGTTCTAAAAATTAAAAATGGCGACAAAATAGTCGAAAGCTTTGCGAGCGCCATATTTCGGGAGGCATATAGAAAAAATGCCGAAGAATCCTCCGATTTGCAGCTGCTTCCTGCCGATGCGTTTGAAATGGCATATATCAGGTATGCAGGAAGAGCAGGTACGTTTGAGCAAGTACCATACTACATGGTGCTGACAGGAGAGGTGGACCCCGAATATTTCAGGGACAAGGTAGTGCTGGTGGGGGTCACCGCAATAGGTCTGGCGGATGATTATTATTTTACCGCCATTGACAGAACATATCCTATGTACGGCATAGAAGTGCACGCTAATATTATTCAGCAGATGCGCGAACAGCTCAGTTGGGTGCGGATGCCGATATATCTCGAAATTGCTGTATTGCTGCTGATATCAGCATTTGCGATAGTGTTGTTTTCAAGGCTTAGACTTCTTTACGGAGCTGCCGCGACTTTTGCCCTGATGGCTGCGTTCGTATGGTGCGCGGTGTCGCTTTCGAGGCTGAAGGCCGGTTACATATTCAGCCTTCTGTATCCGCTGTCGTCAGTGTTCTTCGTATTTGTCGTGATAAATGTGGTAAAGTATGTACAGGAGTCTTTGGAGAGGCGCAGGGTCACAAATGTCTTTGGCAAGTACATGGAGCCGCGGCTGGTCGACAGGCTGCTCAGAGGCGGAGAGGACGCGCTCGGTCTTGGAGGTACAAAGAAAAATATATCTGTGCTCTTTGTCGATATACGTGGGTTTACTACGATGTCGGAAAAATTGGAACCTGAGCAAGTGGTCGGTATTTTGAACGAGTACCTCGACCTTTGTGCAGAGGCGATTTTCAAATATGACGGCACTCTTGACAAGTATATCGGCGACGCGGCAATGGGGCTTTTTGGAGCGCCGCTCGAAATAGAGGACCACGCATACAGTGCTGTGCAAACTGCGCTGCATATGCAGAGCGGAGCTGAAAAGCTTTCCAAAAATCTTATGGAGAAATACGGAAGGACAGTCAGCTTCGGGGTAGGAATAAATACCGGTGATGCTATCGTCGGCAATATCGGCGCCTCGCACAGACTTGACTATACTGCGATAGGCGACGCTGTAAACACAGCAGCGAGGCTCGAAAGCAACGCAAAGCCCGGACAGATACTCATATCTGAATCGACATACAGGCTCGTAGAGAACAGGGTTGTCGCTGCACCGCTTGGAGCGCTCAGCGTAAAGGGAAAGCAGCAGAGTGTAAATGTATATGAAGTTAAGGGTTTATTGGGCAAACAAGGTGTTAATAATATTTAACAAAACAAAAAAGGGGGGTAGTATGAGAAAAATAATTGCGATATCCGTGGTGGTTCTTATGGCTGTGCTGGCTGTTGCGCCGGCATTTGCAGCGATAGAGAGGACTGCGAGGATAGACGATTTCTATGGAGATGTGCTCGTCAAGAGAGAAGCTTCGGCTAAGACTATCAAGGCGTTTAAGAATATGCGACTCGATGAGGGAGACACCATAATTACCGGAAAGGACAGCAAGGCGGTAATTAAATTAGATGGTGACAAAGAGGTGATACTTGCCGCAAATACTGTTGTTGTAGTTTCTGAACTTGCAAACAGCGCAAGTTCGACGCAGACTACATTTACCTTGCAGTCGGGCGGCATCGGGAGCAAGATAGATAAAAAGCTCGACCTAAATTCAAAATACAGGATCAAGACGCCGACGGCTGTAATGGGAGTCCGCGGAACGGAGTTCTATGTGCAGATCAGAAACGGCAAGGCGGATATCTGGCTTGCCGAGGGTGTTATAGAGGTGGATTACAGGATGGACGGAAACAAGCTTGCGCCAATGTTTGTCGAGGGCGGAGAGCTAAAGACAAAAATACTCACTGCGCCTTCGTGCCTTTCCATCCCTGTTGCCGGCGAGCGCTTTGGAGCAGTGCCAAAGGAATTCAAAATACAGGGTCTTTACTATGAATTTTTAGAACCTGAAGTGCTGAACCCTCTCGGTTTTGATGAAGACGACATAGACGAGGAACGGACCGCGGCTCAAATTGCGGAGGACAAGCGCGAGGCGGAAGCGGCGGAGATCCCTGCCGCAAATGTCAGCTACGACGATGTTGCGTACGACGATTTAGATATCGATGACGACGATCCGGTCCCTACCGCAAATATGGTTTTTGTACAGCATTTATTAGAGCATGTAAGTGGGTTTTATCAGCAGGTTCCATACAATCAGTGGTGTCCGTATAGAATTGATACGATTCACGGAACATATGTGACTGTAACATATCAGGGTGTTACACGAGAGGTACTCTACCGCGATGAAGTAAATCCAGGCGATATTATTAATGAACTGCCGTGGCAGTAGATTTAGCATAACTTAGCTTCATATCGAAAATATGCCTTTTAGGTACTGTGCAAGCTCATTTACTATATTTTTATAACCTTAATTGTATATAGTAAATGAGTTTGCTTATTAGCCGCGTTTGCCTATACGAAGAGTTTCACTTGTACACCTCTTAGGTATTGTATTGTACATTTACTATATTTGTTATGTTTTGTTGTGTATAGTAAATGTACTTGCAATCTTTACACAAAAATAATACATGGGTATGCAAATAGGACACTGCCATTATACTCTTTCTGATATTGTTGTACGGAAAGGCGGTGGATGTCATGAAATTTTTGCCGGCAAAGTCAGGGAGTGTCGGCAGTGAATGCTAAAAAGCTGAGCGCCACTCAAGTCATTTCTTTTGGATTTGCGGCGCTCATTTTGGTTGGAGGGTTGCTTCTTAGCTTGCCTGAGGCGAGTCGAGGCGATTCCGGTGTACCGTTCCTGAATTCACTTTTTACATCCGCATCGGCTACTTGTGTGACAGGGCTTGCAGTATATGACACTTGGACTCAGTTTTCGTATTTTGGACAGGCGGTAATCCTGCTGCTTATTCAAATTGGCGGACTTGGGTTTATGGCAGTCGCCATACTGTTTTCTCTTGCCGTCGGCAGGCGGATCGGCCTTCGGGAGCGCTCTCTGCTGGCAGAGGCGGTCGGCTATATGCAGGTGGGCGGAGTGGTCAGGCTTGTTCGCAGAATGCTGATAGGCACTGCATTTTTTGAGGGAATCGGCACTTTGCTCTTGGCAACTCGCTTTGTTCCGATATTCGGGTTTTGGCGCGGAATTTGGTTTTCCTTGTTTCATTCTGTATCCGCTTTTTGCAATGCGGGTTTCGATCTGATGGGAGTGCGGTCGCAGTTTTCCTCTCTTACAAGTTTTTATGACGATCCTGTCGTACTTCTCACTGTGGCTGTGCTCATTATGTCGGGCGGCATTGGGTTTGTGGTATGGAATGATCTGATAGAGAGTCAATTCCGCTTTAAGTACCTGCATCTGCATACAAAGGTCGTGCTGTTTTTCTCGCTGGCGCTTCTGCTTGCCGGAACCGCCGCCTTTTTTATTCTTGAATACGACGGGACTATGCGCCGGATGGACACCGGCACGCGCATGCTTTCGGCTTTGTTTCAGTCAATAACGCCGCGTACGGCAGGATTTAGCAGCATCGATATAGCATCCATGTCAGATGGAAGTAAATTTGTCATAATGTTGCTAATGTTGATAGGAGCTGCACCCGGCGGCACAGGAGGCGGCATAAAAGTGACGACGTTTGCCGTGATCGTAGCTTCTGTGGCGGCACAGCTCAGAGCAAGAGAAGATGTAAATATTTTCCATTTTAGACTGGAGCCGGAGGTTATAAGGCGCGCTTTTAGCGGTGCGGCGATATACCTTGTGATGACGGCGTGCGGCATCCTGATCCTATGTGCGCAGGGTCAGCCGCTTGGCGCCGCCGCTTTTGAATCCTTGTCTGCAATAGGCACTGTGGGGCTCACTGTCGGTATAACTCCCGAGCTTACTGTTTTGTCGAAAATCACGATTATTCTGTTAATGTACGCCGGGCGTGTCGGGAGTCTTGCGGTTTTTATGGCGGTGGTTCAGCCGAGGAATACGGGCAAGCTGAAAAATCCCGTCGGCAAAATTATTGTTGGTTAAAATTTACAGTGGAGGAAAAATGAGGTCGATGCTGGTAATAGGCGCCGGGCGCTTCGGAAAAAATCTGGCGGTCAAGTTGACAGAGCTTCATAATGAGGTGATGCTCGTCGATATGGACGAGGAGGCTGTACAGAAGCTCGAGCCTTTTGTAACGCGAGTTCAGATCGGCGATTGCATGGATCGCGACGTGCTTGCGGGGCTGGGGGTTCGTAATTTTGACATATGCTTTGTGTGCATAAGCGACAATTTTCAGTCTTCAATGGAGATTACTTCGCTTCTGAAAGAGCTCGGCGCAAATTATGTCGTTGCAAAGTCCGATCGCGAGATTCACGCGGAGCTGCTTAAAAAAATCGGCGCTGACGATGTGGTTTATCCGGAGAGGGATATGGCACAGAGAACCGCAGTTCGATATTCTGCAAAGGGTTCATTTGACTATATTGAACTTTCACCTGAGTACGCTATTATGGAGGTGGAGTCGCCTGATGGCTGGATTGGACGCGATGTACGCGAGCTTAACGTACGAATGAGGTATCGCGTCAATGTGATCGGCGTGCGCAGTGGCAAACATATTTTTCCGTTGATCAGCGCGGATCATATTTTCCGCAAACACGAACATATTATCGTCGCGGGAGAACAGAGAGATATACTGAAAATGATAAATAAAATGAATTAGCAAGGGGTGATCATTACGTTAAAAAACGCCGGAAAAACCGCTGCAACCATCGGCGCGGCGACTATACTTGCAATACTTGCAGCCTGGCTTGGCGTTGCCAACGAGAGCATAATAATGATGTTTTTGCTTGGCGTGCTGTTTGCCGCAGTTTTTACAAGCAGTCTTTGGTGGGCGATCGGTTCGGCGTTTATCTGCGCGCTTTTGTTTAATTTCCTGTTTACTGAACCTTATTATTCTTTTTTCGTGTACAGTCCGAGCGATTTGATGCTTTTGCTGTTTTTTGCTGCGACCGGGATAGTGTCGGGTCTGATTACATCCCGCCTGCAGCGCGAAACTAAATTAGCGGGCGTACTGTATCGAATAGCTTCGGGGTTTCTATCCGCCGGGGGTACAGAAAGCGTGATAAAAAAAGCAAAGGAACTGGTGCGGGAATATGCGGGGCTGAAAAGCTCCATCTGTCTCGGAGAATATAAGCCGGATCCGGCGTCCAAAACGGCGTTTGCTCCGGCGTCCGATTCGATTTCGTTTGAAATAGCAGGTGCCTCCGGAAGGCTGGGGCGGCTTACGCTTTTGGATGCGGCTCCGACAGGTCAGCAGCTTCTGATAATTCAGGCTGTCTGTGCACAGCTTGGAACTGCGCTGGAGCGCGAGATGCTCGTAGCGGACCGCGAAAAAATCAGAATGGCGATGGAGAGGGAGCAGCAGCGCGGAACCCTTCTGAGGTCTGTGGCTCACGATTTGCGCAGCCCGCTTACGGCAATTTCGGGAGCAGGCAACTTGCTTGCGGATAATTACTTCAAACTTTCCGATGCAGAGCGCAGAAAGTTAGCCTCCGATATCAGCGAGGAAATAGTCTGGCTCAGCGACCTTGTCGAAAATATTTTGAGTATGACGCGGATCAGCGAGCAGAAAATCGTGCTGCATAAACAGGACGAGGTTATAGACGACATCATTGGGGAGGCTGTAAAGCATACGGAGCGGCTGCTGAGGGATCGAATTTTTAATGTGGAGCTTCCTAAAGAAGTTGTTACTGTCCCGATGGACGGAAAATTGATTTCGCAGGTTATAATCAACTTGCTGGAAAATGCTGTTAGACACACGCCGTCAGACAGCGAAATATCGCTGACTGTGCACGCAGGAGAAGTTCTTACGGTTTCCGTTGCAGACACCGGCGATGGAGTGCCTGATGCAGGCTTGTTTGAATATTTTGTCACTCATGGTTCGGATATTGTTGACGGGCGGCTGGGGCTTGGTTTGGGGCTGTCGATTTGCAAGACCATTGTAGAGGCGCACGGGGGAACGATTTCTGTGTCTGATAATACGCCTAAAGGCTCTGTGTTTGCATTCACATTGCCGATGGAGGAATGATGCGTGAAAAACGAACGATTCTCGTCATTGAGGACGATAAATACATATCACATTTTATAGATCTTTCGCTCTCTAAAGAGAACTACGCTGTGCTTATTGCGGAAACTGCGGCGGAAGGGCTGTTTTTGTTTACTTCGCACAGACCTGACATTGTGCTGCTCGATCTCGGTCTGCCGGACCGTGATGGCGTGGGGCTGCTGAGGGAACTTCGGACATTTTCGGACACTCCTGTCCTGATCGTATCTGCGCGCGGGCAGGAAACGGAAAAGATCGCCGCGCTAGACCTTGGAGCTAATGATTATATCACTAAGCCGTTCCATATGGGTGAGCTCATGGCGCGCATAAGAGTTGTGGAACGCCTGCTTGCAAAAAACAGGAAATCGGACGTAGAGTCTGTATTTTGCTGCGATTGGCTGACTGTAGATTATGAAAAACGCCGGGTGTCAGTGTCAGGCAGCGAAATTCATCTTACTCCGATCGAGTATAAAACGCTGCTTTTGCTGATTTCAAACAGAGGCAAAGTGCTGACGCACAATTATATCATTCGTCAGATCTGGGGATATGAAGGCGGAAATAGCAAGAGTGTCAGAGTATTTATGGCAAATCTTCGACGAAAATTGGAAAAGGACACTACGCATCCGCGGTTTATTTTTACGGAGGTAGGGGTAGGTTACCGTTTTGCCGATGAATAGCCGGTTTTGATGCTTGCGCCGGCGGCGATTACATCGGCAGCATGAGCTGTGCGATATAAAAATACAGCATCAGCGCGAGAGTATCTACTATCGTTGTGATAAGCGGCGCAGACATTATCGCCGGGTCTACCTTCAGAGCGCGTGCCGCTATCGGCAGCAGTCCGCCTACAGTCTTTGCCATTATTACAGTTGCAAAAAGCGCCAAGCACACGACCGCCGCGGTTAAATATTCTCCCGGGTACATGAGAATTATTCTCAGGAAATTTACTATACAGAGCACGATGCCGACGATTACCGAAACTCCAAACTCTTTTAGCACTACACGCGGAAAGTCGCTCAGCTCTATATCCCCTATCGCCATACCGCGGATTATCAGTGTGCTGCTCTGGCTGCCTGCATTACCTCCTGTATCCGTAAGCATCGGCATAAATGTCACAAGTATTGGGAATGCTGCAAAAACTGCCTCGTTATGTCCGAGCACGAGGCCTGTAACCGTTGCCGAAAGCATGAGAACGAGCAGCCAGAAGATCCTGTTTTTTGCAAGCTCCCATACGCTGGTTTTGAGGTAAGGGCGCTCTGAGGGCGTCATCGCAGCCATTTTTTCGAAGTCCTCGGTAGCTTCTTCTTCGAGGACGTCCACGACATCGTCGATTGTGACTATTCCTACAAGTCTGTTTTCTGCGTCGACCACCGGCAGCGCCGTAAAGTCGTATTTCATCATCAGTCTTGCTGTGTCTTCGCGCGGGTCGGAGGTGGCGGCGTAGATTATTTCTGTCTCCATCAGTTCTTCTATTATCTGGTCGTCCTTGGCGAGCAGCAGGCCTCTGAGGTTTACTACGCCCTCCATTATCCTGTGGTCGTTTACTACATAGCAGTTATAGAGGTCTACGCTATCCTCTCCGAGCCGTCTGACCCTTGCGATTGCGTCGCTGACCGTCATATTTTTTTTGAGGTCTATAAGCTCGGCGGTCATTATGCTGCCTGTCGAACCGTCCGGATAGTTAAGAAACTGATTTATGATCTTCCTATCGTTTGGCGATGAGTTTTTCAGGACTTTTTTGACCATATTTGCAGGAAGCTCGCTGAGCATATCGACAGCGTCATCTATATACATATCTCTTATGATTTCGTTGAGCTCCTGGTCGGAAATCATGCTTATAAGATATTCCTGAGTATCTGATTCTAAGTTTGCGAACACCTCTGCCGCATCATCCTTGTGCAGCAGCCGGAACACTATAAGCGCAGACTCGGCGGGAAGCTCCGCTATAAAATCGGCGATATCGATATAGTTCAGTTCTTCCAATTGTAATTTTAGTTCGTGGTATTTTTTTTCTCCGAGCAGATTCGTGAGAGCTTCAAATTTTTCGTTCATAAGACAACTCTACACTTTTTTTGCGCAAAAATAAAGGGGGCGTATGGTATAATAAGAAAAAAAGGGATTAAGATTCGGAGAGGTGTGTCAGATGAAATTTTCGAAAAAGATTAACATATTCTTATTCATTATTACGTTTGCATTATGTGTATATACGGGATGTGCAGTTATTGAGAGAAATGAAAACAATAACGATGAGCTTAACAACGAAGATCCTATAATCATTGAAATCTGGACTTATTACAAAGCCCGCCAGCAGGAGATGCTGAATGTTTTTATAAAAGAATTTAATGAAACTAAAGGCATCGAGCTCGGCATAATAGTAAAACAGTCTTCTTTCGGCGAGATCGACGCGCTTACAGACGCGCTGCTGTCCGCAAATAAAAGCGACGGCGGAAGCGCAAAGATGCCCGATATGTTTATTACGTTTAAGGGGGTCGCCTCACAGCTGAAAAATGTCGAGTTTATAAATTTCAAGAATTATTTAAGCGATGTCGAGATTGAAAGTTATGTCGATGCTTTTGTGCATACGGGCGCAACGGTAAAAAGCAACGGCGATCTGCATATGTTTTCAATCGGCAAGGCGAGCGAGGTGCTGCTTATAAACAAGACTGAGTTCGACAGATTGGCGGAGCTGGGTGTTCTCGATTACGACGACCTCAAGGATTATGAGGCTCTTGCGGAGATGGCTGAAAGATACTACGAATATACCGACGGTCTTACAGAGGAGCCGGGCGACGGAAAGGCGCTTTTTGGTATAGATTCGCTGGTGAATGTCGTGCTTAAGAGCGCAGCGGAGCTCGGTCAGGACATAGTAACGATGGAGAACGGCGTAGAAAAGATCAATCTCGACAGAAGAGAGATTTTCGAGAAGATCTACAGGTATATTTATGTGCCGTATGCAAAAAAACACTATGCTACCAATAGCAGGTATGTAACCGAGGATATAAGGAGCAGGCTGCTGATAGTGGGTCAGTGCGCCACATCCGGCATTCCGTTTTTTCCAAAAGACGTCGTCAACAGCGAGGGGGATCTCATCCCGATAGAGGGGAAGGTTGCAAATACGCCGAGCTTCAGGGGGGCTGAAAATTATTTTCTTATCCAGGGCGGCGGTGTGTTCGGGGTCAAGCATTCCGAAAAGGCTTCGCTTGCAATGGTGGAGTTTTTGAAGTGGCTGACAAACGAGGAAAATGCTATAAAATTTTCAATGAGCATTTCTTATCTTCCGCCAAGAAAGAGTTCGTTCAGCAGGGAGGTAGTGGAAAAAGCTCTTAATGACGAAACGATAGACAAACTGCTTGCCGACACATACTTGCTCATGTTCGAAAAAATGAGTTCAAGCAAGCCGTATGAGCCGCTCGCAACTCAGAATTACGAGCTGGTGAGAAAAACGATAGACGATTATTTTATCTCGTCTATAGCCCATGGCAGGGCGCTTTACAGCAGCGGCGAAGATATTGATAGTGAAAAATATTTCGAAGAGTGGTATAGTGGACTGAGGGAGGCTGTTGAGGATGCGCTCTCAAAGGTGATGACAGCTCCCGAATACATTCAAGAATAGAAAGGCGGGATTTTGAAGAAAAAGAAATCGCTAATCGTATACGTTTTTATGTCGTACCTGCTGCTTGCGTTCGGGCTGCTGTTCTTTTTCTTTGGAGGCTTTCTGGTAACGGATATCTCCGGTGAGCTTGAGCGCAACAATTATAAATACTATCACGGAAAGGTCGATCAAAAGCGGGCGGAACTGGAAAATTTTATGCTCGACCAATGGGCGAACGAAGATACATGGAGCGCGCTTAAAACAAAGCTTCAGAACAGCGTGTTCACAAGAGAAGATCTCAAGGTCAACGTCGGGCTCGCAAGGGAGCTTATTAAAATCATAGACGTGCATACAGCCTCCGGCGGCTTTATTTTTCTGGATTCAGCAAACGAGAAATTTGACAGTTTGTTTATAAAACGCAACAGCTCCAAGAAAACTCTTGCCGCAAGGACATCGTATTCGCTTCTTGTCGGCAATATTACTCTGGCGCAGCAGCTTGATATTTCGCTCTCCGAGAGGTGGACGCCTTCGTTTGCACACGAAAACCGCGAGAACGAGCAGCTGCTCAGCTATGCTTTCAACAGATTTCGCGAGCGGGGAGAGGACTATTTTTGGTGCCGCTACAATGTCGGGCAGCAGAGCTCTATGCTGCTTATGGTCGCAGTTGAGCTCGAGGGAGAGGTAAGGGCGGTAGTCGGTCTTGAAATCGACGAAAATCTGCTGAATGATTATCTTACGTATGTGGAGCTCTCGGCGGCTAAAAAATCGGCGTATGCGATAGTAAAGTATAACAGCATATACGACAGCTACAGCAATGAATTTATATACGGCCCCACTGTCGCTGCAAAACTCGGCGACAAGGTGCTTAAGTTTAAGGCGATCAACAATGTAAATTTTGTAACATATTCCGGGATGAATTACAGCGCTTTTGATGTTGACGATTATGTCGCTCTGGTGTTTCCGCTGCGAATATCCAACAAGCTTCAGGCACAGGAGTTTGAGTGGTTTTTTGTCGCGTACATAGATAAAAACGAGTTCTACATTCATTCGGCGTCCGTCAGCGAGCTGCTGATTCAGAGCGTTTTTATAACTCTGCTGTTTTCCGCCGGTCTGGCATTTTATATTTCTAAGGTCATGACCGGACCTATAGAATCGATTTCAAAGTACGCCGCAGGGAGCAACGAACAGAAGGAAATCGGCATCAGGGAATACGACCATCTGTTTGATATTGTCGGAAAAATGTCCGAAAACATCAGGGACGGGTCGAGCAGGCTCGATTTCGTGCTGCAGCTGCTCGAAACAAAAATGCTTATTTTGGAGTATAAAACCGACAACCATATGGTTTATAAGTACGGCAAGGGCGGCGAGCGTCTTTCGCGGCTGTTTGAAGTAGGAATGGAATGGCCGACCTCCGATATAAAATTCAGTGAATTTCTAAACAAGGTGTTCGAGAATGTGGTAGATATCGAGTACTGCGACGGAGGCGCGTACAAAATTGTGACTATCAGCGACGAAGACGGCGAGTTTTATATGAAGGAGCTCAGCAGGGTCGAGGGCGGTGTCGTTTATCGCTACCTGATAGACTATACAGAAGATATCAGGAGAGAGCGCCTTGCGGCGTACGAGGACGAGTACGACCGCGATACCTCGCTGCTTAACAAAGATGCGTTTAAGCGCAGGCTCGGCGAGCTTTTATCTAAAAACACAGACAGCAAGGGCGCGGTTGTCATGTGGGTTCTTAATGATCTTGAATACATCAACGACATCTACGGTTATGACAGTGGCGATGAATATTTGAAAATAGTGGGCAGGACTCTTGCAAAGCTTCAGCAGGAGGGCATCCTGGTGTCGAGATATGCAAATAACAAATTTGTAACATATATTCCTTATGAACAGATGCGCGACAAGGTCATCGCCGTAATAAATGAATACAGCCTGATACTCTCCGGGCAGAGCGTGCATATGAACGACAATAAAGCTATGCCTATTAAGCTTACGAAGGGCATTGCCTGGTATCCTACTGACGCTCGCGATGTTTCGCTGCTATGTACCTATGCCGAGTATGCGATAAGCAGCGCCGGCAAAAATTCTCAAAGTACAAGCTATCAGTTTTCAAAGGCGGCGTATGATAAGCATGTTGAGACACTCTCTGCAAAAGAATATTTTGATGAGTTTCTGTTCAAAAAGGCGTTTGATTTTGCGTTCCAGCCGATAGTAGACATAGAGAGCCGCAGGATTTGGGGTTATGAGGCGCTTATGCGGCCAAAATCGAGGCATTTTATACACGCCGAGGAAGTGCTTAATATGGCGGCTGCTCATGGAAAGTCAAATGAACTGGAAATACTTCTTTTCAAAGAGATAGTGAACAAGGTGGACAAAAATTCGGAGCTTATCGGCGAAAAGGTGCTGTTTATAAATTCGATTGGAAATGTGCTGGTGTCGAGGCGGGTTGTGGGCAATATCTTCGGCGACAAGCTGGATTGTCCGCTGGTTATTGATATGGCAAATATAGAGAAATTCGATGACAGCGCCCTTGCGGCAAAGATCGAGTGGGTGCGTCAGAGCGATTTTGCTCTTTGCTTCGACAATTTTGGCGCATGGCACGCTTCAGGCAAGCTGCTCGACAGCAAAAAACCTGAATACATAAAGATTTCCCGCGAAATTGTCCACAATATTCATATTGATGAGGAGCAGCAGAAAATTGCTGTGGATATCGTAAGTATGTGCGAGCAGCGCGGAATATGTGTGATTGCGGTTGGAGTAGAGACAATAGAGGAATTCAGATACTTAAAGAGCATTGGCGTCGGGTATGCGCAGGGATTCCTGCTTGCGGAGCCCAAGGTTGAAATTGTCGATTTTATTGAAGATGATGTGCTCGAAATCCTGAATTTTGCGTGATAGCAGAAAATACGCGCCGTTCAAGTCCCTTTCCTTTTCATAATCAAAAAGAAATACCCCTAATGGGTATTTCTTTTTAATGGTGCCCAGGGTGGGACTTGCTCCGCAGAATTCTCGCTCGCTCGAATTCTGCTATCACGCCAGTCTCGCACTGACATTCAGCCGTTCGCTTTGCTCACGCTGAATAGTCGTGCTCGCCGTTCAAGTCCCTTTCCTTTTCATAATCAAAAAGAAATACCCCTAATGGGTATTTCTTTTTAATGGTGCCCAGGGTGGGACTTGAACCCACATAGAGTTGCCTCTATCGGATTTTGAGTCCGACGCGTCTACCATTTCACCACCTGGGCATGGAGCCGACGGGGGGATTTGAACCCCCGACCTACGCCTTACCATGGCGTTGCTCTACCTGCTGAGCCACGACGGCACGAACGCATTATAATGGAATTTTGTCTAAAATACAAGCCCTAATTTTGAGATAGCGTTAAATCTGCAATTATCATTAAGATTGACACATACACCTGAAAAATGTTTGTGAATAAACAAAAAATAAACAGCGCGTCCATTGCGGCTGCTGATTAGCGAGATTTGTGCCATTTGGTTGGAAAGTTTGACTTGACATTTCAAAAAGTTTATATTGAGGTTACCAAGTTAAAATACGGAGGGAATATATGAAAAAAATTAAAGCAATAGTGTCGCTGATTCTTGTGCTTAGCATGCTTTTGCAGCCGGGAGGCGCAGGAGGTGCATTTGCGGCGGGTGGATTAAAGGATCAGGTTGCAATATCTAATTTGAAGCTGCTGAGGTTAAATGGCGATGCATTTAGTGGTAGTAGCGGTCCTTATGTCTCATATGATGGTGCGTTCAGGCTTACCTTGGACTGGGATGCGTCGATGTATGCTAATACCTTAAAAGAGGGCGATTACTTTGATATTTTTTTGCAGAAGGAACTGAAATTTTTTAAGCCTGATGGAAATTTAACTTTTGAGCTTTTGGATGCGGAGGACAAGATCGTAGCGAATGTTGAAGTTACTGATGTGTTGGATAGCGACGGGAAAAAGACCGGAGTTAAACGTATTCGTTCTACTTTCACAGATTATGTAAAT
>JBHAZV010000005.1:0-46838 GCA_041781135.1 Acidaminobacteraceae bacterium | reverse complement strand
TCCAAGCTCAAGGGTATAATCTCTCAGCGGCATAAGCTTCTTTCCATCTACATCCACTGCCTTAAAAGCATCAAAAATCTTTTTGAGCAGTTTGCGTATTTTCTTTATTATTCCGCCAAAATCTCCATCATCCGGCGATGCCACGCCGTTCTTTTTCACTTCGTCTAACTTCGCCATTACATCAGAATATTCAGAGTCGCATTGCTCGTACTCTTCCTCCAAGCGCGCTATTTCCTCCTTAAGACGCTGTATTTCTGCATAATCAGCTTCGCTGTTCGCAGCGCCGCCGTCACCGGAATCCAAACCATCGCCAGAGCCTAAACCATTGCCGGCGCCGCCTGCGCCCGCGCCTACATTATTGCCCGAAGCTGTATCGGCACCTGAGTCTGCAATGTTGCCCGAAGCTCCGTCCGCGCCCGTTTCTCCGCCACTATCTGAACCCCCATTATTCGACAATAATTCTTCAAGCTTCTTTCGCTTTTCGTCTATATCGTCCGATATTTCAGTGCAGCGCCGGGCAAGCTCATCCGCTCTGTTAAGCAGCAATTCTATCCTGGCAATATATGTTTCTATTTCGGCTTTTTTTTCGTTGTACTTGGCTGCCGCTTCACCCAACGTTTTCTCTACATCGCCTTTGAGCGCCTCTGCACTCTCTATTTCCGCCCTGACAGTCATACTCAATTTGCGAAATTCCGAGTTATTCTCATAAATACTCTCTCGTGCGCTGCTTATGAGATTCCTTAAAGCTCCCCTGCCGCTCGTCCGAACCATTTTTTGAACGCTTGCAGGAACGCTGAGCAGCTCAGCCATTTTTTCGAAAGAATTCTCTATTTTTTCGAGTCTGCCGTTTAGCTCCCCAACTAATTTCATAATGCCGATTTTTTCGAGAAGCATATCCACAGCTTCTTTTGCAAACATCCCCTTAGCTGAACGCACCACCGTATCGCGAAATATTTTGGGATCGGAAAGCTTCATCGATTTTGTTGCTGCATTGCAGTCAAACCCGTTCAAATCCATGTATTCGCACAAAAAATCCTCAAGCGGGGCGGTTTCAAGATGTGCAAACAAAGAGAATTCCTTTTTAAGATATTCATTATACCCGCCGAGCCGAGCCTCGCTCACGGCGTATGCCACCTTCAGCGCTTTTTCTTCTCTCTGCCTCACAAACAAGGCGTCGTAAAGTTTTACAACCGAAATAATAAGCACAGGCAGGACCAAGACAAGAAATATCGATATTGCACCCTTCCTCTTTGCCATACTACCTGCCAAACAAAATACCGTACAAAATTCTGCTCGGCTTGAAAATCCTAAATTCCGATCTGCGACCGACATAGCAGAGATCGGTGCCCGTAAGCCTCGCGACCTCCGCTAATTCCACGCGCGTTTCATAACCTCGAAGCCTGCTGTTTTTAAGCGCGCTAAGCAAAAATGCCGCGCCGTCCTCCTGATCAAAATATGCCGTTGCAGTAACGCCAAAATAAGCGATTACCATGCCACAGACAACGATAAACACTATTGGGAAAACTATCGCCGATTCCAACGTGTGCATAAATCCTCCTTTTCGAGGATATTATACCATATATGTAAATAAATGTAAATAGACCTGCGATTATATTATTGCGTACTTCGTAATTTGCGCGAGCGCTTCAAGCTGCTCCGGAGTAATAACAGCCGATTCGGAAATCACAGTCGCCTTGCCGCTGTCTTTCATTGTAAGCACAATTCGATAGCTGCTAAAACTGCGTGTTTCCTCGCGATCGCCGGATAAAAGATTGGCAAAAAATTCTTTAACTGCAATATAGCGTTCTCTGTCATTCATTGAAAACTCAATCCTCAATATCCTTTTTTTAACAAGTTTCGAAATGGCAAAATTCACATCGATTATACGCGCCGCGTTTATTTGCGGATCCCTGCCCTCGGACGACTGCACAACGCCGGTAACATAAATGAATTCCTCATCCCTGTAACCCGAATATATTTTTGGAAACGCTACTACCTCTATGGCGCCTTCGCTGTCTTCGCAACTCAAAAATGCCATTTTTTCACCTTTTTTGGTATATTGTTCGCGTTTTGATGTCACCATAAGCACGCCGCTATATTTCAGCCCGTCTATGGATTCGGGATCCTCCTCATACTTTTCAAACAACTCAGAGAGAGTAACGGATATTAAGCTCTCCGCCTGCTCCGAAAACTGAGTTACAGGATGATCGCTCAAATAAACGCCCAGGAACTCTTTTTCATAAGCCGCCTTTTGTTTTATTTCAAACTCCTTTGCAAAATAAAGCGGCGGACGCGGTATATCACTTGAAGCAAAAAAATTCAGCTGATTTTCGCCTGTAATCTTCTTTTTTTCGCCTATATGCCTTACTATCGCCTCCTGCTGACCGATGAGCTGTGTCCTCGTATTGCCAAAGCAATCGAACGCGCCGACAAATATCAGCGCCTCCATCTGATTTTTTCTAAGCTCGCCATTTGGCATCCGCTCTACAAAATCAAAAAAATCCAAAAATTTTCCGTCCTTTCTGACGCGCTCCACAGCCTCGACCATCCCAATGCCTACATGTTTTATACCAAGCAGCGACCAGCGTATTGCACCGTCCTCTATAGAAAACGATGCACCGCTGTGATTTATACAAGGAGAAAGGAGCTTTATTCCAAGCCGCCTGCATTCATTCAAATATTTTTTAAGCAGCGTCTTTTGCCCGACTACGCTCGTCAAAAGGCTTGACATAAATTCCAGCGGATGCTTCGTCTTTAGATATGCCGACCTATATGCTATTATTGAATATCCAACCGCATGCGTCTTATTAAATGCATACTTGGCAAAATCCGCAAGATCGTCAAACAGTTCCGACGCGAGCTCGGCATCGATGCCCTTGGAAACGAGCCCGTCAATAAATACCGGTTTCTCCTGTTCCATAACGCTCTTTTTTTTCTTTGCCATAGCGCTCCTCAGAACATCCGAACGACCGTAGCTATACCCTGCAAGCTCGCGTGCTATTCGCATTACCTGCTCTTGGTACACTACAACACCACAGGTCTCATCCAGAATCGGGGCCAGCTCCGGTATCGAATAACCGAAATTTCCGCCTTTAGCGCGATTTTCAAGATATCGCGGTATGCTCGCCATGGGACCAGGTCTGTAAAGCGAAATCGCAGCGATAATATCACCAAATTTTTCGGGCGCAAGCTTCTTGATAAACTTTCTGAAACCGGTGGATTCAAGTTGAAACAGACCTATGGTGTTGCCGCTGCGGAGCATACTGTAAACTTCGGGCAGCTGCTCGTCAAGTTTTGGCGCGACGCCCGCCGCAGCTTCTACCAACTCCGAAGCATGCTTTATAACAGAAAGCGTCCTTATACCGAGAAAATCCATCTTAAGCAGCCCGAGATCCGCAAGCGCACCCATAGTATATTGAGTGGAATTGTTTAAGTACAGCGGCAACAGCTCGCTCGCAGGCTGCGCTGTCATCAGCACACCAGCCGCATGGGTGGAAACATGCCGCGGCACGCCTTCTAACTTTCTTGCAATATCATATAATTTTGCATATGACCCGTCCTCGGCAAGAATTTTTTCCAGCGTCTTATTTTCCTCAAGCGCTCTGTCCAATGTCATAGATATAGAAGGCGGTATTTCTCGCGCTATTTTGTCGACGATATAACCGGGCAAATCCAGCGCCCTGCCTACATCGCGAACCGCAGCCCTCGCCGCAAGCGTACCAAATGTAACTATATGTGAAACGCGTTCTTCCCCATAAAGGCTTTTGACATATTCTATAACTTCTCCCCTGCGCTCATCTTCAAAATCGACGTCTATATCGGGCATCGAAACCCTTTCAGGATTGAGAAAACGCTCAAAAATGAGATTATGCTCTATCGGATCGACCTCGGTTATTTCCAAAAGATACGCAACGAGCGAACCCCCTGCCGAACCTCTTCCGGGACCGACTGCAATTCCCATACGCCGCGCCTGCGCAATAAAATCGCTCACAATCAGCATATAATCCGCATAACCCATGCCATATATGACTTCCAGCTCATAATCCATCCGGCTTTTCAGCACAGATTCGTCATGCGGCAAACTGCCATCCGCAATTTTTGCGCACAGCGCCCGCTCGCACTCCTTGCGCAAATCTACATCCCTTGCAAATTTCGGCAGATGAATGCTGTTAAAGTCGAATTCGAAATCACATTTTTCGGCAATTTTTACTGTATTTTCAATAGCCAGAGGGCAATCTGCAAAGATTTCCGCCATCTGCTTCGGACTCTTCAGGTAAAATTCCGCCGATGAAAATCGCATCCTGTCGGCATCAGAAACTTTTCTGTTGGTTTGAATGCACAAAAGTACATCGTGCGCCTCTGCATCGCTCTTTTCTATATAGTGAACATCATTAGTGGCGACTACGGGAATATCAAGCCCCGCCGAGATATAAAGCATACCGCGGTTTATAATGCGTTCTTCTTCTTCGCCATGATCCTGTATTTCCAGATAAAAATCCTCTCCGAATATATCGCGAAGTTTTTCGGCCGCCTCCATTCCGTCGGCTATGCCAGATTCTAAAATTGCCTGTGCAACAGGTCCGAACCTGCAGCCCGAAAGACATATTATTCCCTCGGAATGCCTGCGCAGTATTTCATAATCGACCCTCGGCTTGTAATAAAAACCCTGAAGAAAACCCGCGGTGCATATTTTGGATAAATTTTTATAGCCCTCCGCATTCTTTGCGAGCAATGTCAAGTGATGGCGCTCCTTACTCTGAACTTCTATACCCTGTGGAGCGATATACACTTCACAGCCGATTATAGCCTTTATTCCGTGAGCCTTTGCCTTTTTGTAAAATTCCACACACCCAAACATTACGCCATGGTCCGTAATTGCAACCGCTTTCATCCCAAGCTCTTTTACAACTGAAAACAGCCTATCCGTACGGGTGAACCCGTCAAGCAAGCTGTACTCAGTGTGCAGATGAAGATGCACAAAATCTGTATCTTTATTATAAGTTTTCATTGCGGCGACTCAATTATCATATCTTCCCAAACCTTGATGATAATCTCTTTGAGTTCATCGTCAAATTCCGGGGCGTCACTATCTATATAAGACGTATACCTCGGCAGCGAGCGATGCGTTTTCACAAGCTTGAGCGCTTCAAAGCTCTCTGCCGGAGTACCTCCGTAATAAACTGTCATAAGTCCGGTCTTCAAAAGACCCGCCTGCGCTTCCGGTTCCAGCAGGGCGGAAACCACAACCATCGCTCCCGACTTATTCTCAGAATTAAACGGTATTACGCTGACGGTATTATAAGTTCCGACAGGGCTCATCACAAATGAACTTGTCGTATCCGGATATTCATAATTCTTTACCTTATCTTCCACTCTGAGATAATCCATGCTCATGGAAAAATAAGTCTTTCCATCGGTAAATAATTGCTCAATATTTGTCGGATATTTAAGCCCCGCATCCATAAGCCCCGCTCTCAGCCTTACCAATGGTCTCAGCGCAGTTCTGACCTCTAAAGCAAACTTATCCAAATCTCTGTCTCCGCGTACATAACTGTCCATTACTACCTTTTCCGATACAATCCCAAGCAAAAATGCCTCGCCCTCCAAAGTGGTGCGAGGGTCAGGGTATGTAGCATAGCCTTTCAGCCTGGAAAGTGTATCAAAAAGTTCTTCGTAATCCTGGGGACTCTCATAAAAAATATCGGAACTATACAGCAAAGTCAGCATTTTCCGAGCTACTGGAACAAAGTATCCGTCATTCGCAAGTTTTTCTCTGTACAAAAACGAATTTGATTTTAAATCAAGGAGCTTTACATTAGGTATCTTATCCGCAAAAGAACCGTATATCAACTTATTGTTTTTCAGCGATGAAAACCCGTTTCCAGAAAATATCACAAGATCGTACCTGCCGGGATTCCCCTCTCCCCTGTCGTGGAGCACCTTATCCTCTAAAAGCTGCGTTTCCAGCTGTTCAAATGAAGTTTCCTTGACAGTCAGACGCACTGAATATTTTTCTAAAAGGTAATCGGCAAATGACGATTCGAGCCATTTTACATACTCGTCATCCTGACCTATGACTGCAACGGCAACTTCGGTATTTTCAGCCGATTTCAGCAGCATTTCCCAGTTTTTGTCTCCAAAAATACTGCACCCGACAAGCAGCGCAGAAAATAATAAAAATATTGAAGTTTTTAATATGCGCTTCATTTTGACCTCCCGCCAGTATAACCATGTCTTTCTGCCTCGCTGATAATCCGTTTTAGTCGATGATTGCACCCGGACTTTGTAAGCTTCGGTTCCGCAAGCTGTCCAAGGTCATGCAGCGAAAGTTCCTGATTTGCGAGCCTGAGCTCTGCAATCTGCTCATACTTAGCGCCGAGCCCTTTCATTAGCCCACGCTCAATCAAGTACTTAATCGCTTCTACCTGCGCAAGCGAAGCGTCGATAGATTTATCGATGTTTGCAGTATCACAGTTGATCGCTCTGTTTATTTCATTTATAACCTGCTTAAAAACGCGAGTATTTTCAAATTCCAAGACTCCGCTCACAGAACCGACTATCGTCAAAAAGTCGGAAATATCCTCTGCGCCCTTGATATAACACATTTTTGCATTTTTTCTATCTATCAGCTTTGCATTAAGAGAATGTCTCTGTCTGAGCAGCAACTGAATCAGCTCCGCCTTGCCTGCGTCTTTGAATACAAGCTCAAGATGATATGCCTTCCTTGGATTTGTGACAGAGCCTGCACCCAAAAAAACGCCCCTTAAAAAGTAGCCGAGCGAATCATCAAAACGGAACTCGCCCTCGGAATGAGTAGCCACTGCCTCCCTGAAATGCGCGCTGTTTTCGAAACTCATTCTGTAAATTTTCTTTTTGGAAAACGGCGAATTTAATTCGCCGTTTAAATTTACTTCTTTTATGGATTCCGCCTTTACAAGCTTCAGCGCCAATTTCATCACATCTGAAGATTCCGTAGCTATGTTTATCATATCGCCATGCGTCGAACCAATAGTAAACACAAGCCCACCGAGCACAGCGTCCTTCGCCCTGTTCCCGTCAAGCCGCGCACCACAAAGCTCCGTCTTGATCTTCCCGGAAAAACTCATTACTTAACCGGTTTTAATCTCGCGGTAAAATGCCTAAGCACCCTTGGTTCGTACTCAAATTCGAAGCCCTTTAGTGTGCTTGCCCTCTGAGCGACATCAATGACCGCATCAGCTATATAGTCCATATGGTCGTTTGTATAAACCCGACGCGGTATTGTAAGCCTCATGAGCTCCATTGGTGACTCAATCTGATCTCCTTTGGTATCCCTGCCCATAAGGAAAGAGCCGATCTCCACAGCGCGCACTCCCGAGCTGACATAGAGTTCGTTGCAGACAGCCTGTGCAGGGAACTGATGGTACGGAATATGCGGGCACATAGCCTTGCAGTCTACAAATACGGCATGACCGCCTACCGGATACTGAATCTTGACTCCGCCTTCCCTAATCCGCTCTCCGAGGTACGCCACCTGGCTTATACGATAATCGAGATAATCGAAGTCAAGCCCCTCGCCAAGTCCGACTGCGAGCGCCTCCATATCTCTGCCCGCAAGACCGCCATATGTCACAAAACCTTCATACGGCACAGTCAGAGATCTGCACGCTGTAAACAGTTCCTCATCGTCCTTGATCGCAATCAAGCCGCCCATATTTACAATCCCGTCTTTTTTAGCAGACATCATCATTGCGTCGCCATAAGAAAACATCTCTAAGGCGATTTCGAGCATACTCTTATCAGAATAGCCTTTTTCTCTCGTTTTTATAAAATAGCAGTTTTCCGCAAATCGCGCGGCGTCAAAAATAACCTTTAAGCCGTGCTTTTTGGCAATTGCAGAAGCAGCCTTAATATTTGCCATTGAAACCGGCTGCCCTCCGGCGGAATTACAAGTAACCGTAATCATAAGGCAAGCGCAGTCATGCGAAGTAATATAGGTTTCAAGAGCTTCAAGATCAAAATCACCCTTAAAGTCGTCATATTTCTCGGTATCAAACGCCTTTTTGTCAATAAGGTTTACCGGTTCGCCGCCGGCAAGCATTACATGGCCCATGGTCGTATCAAAATGCATATTGTTTAGTACCGGCTGCCCCTTATGCTTGACAAGCTGCGGCATCATAATCTTTTCAGAGGCGCGGCCCTGATGTGTAGGAATCACATAGCGGTACCCGGTGATCTCCTGCACCATTTTTTCGAGGCGATAAAAAGACTTCGAACCCGCATAGGACTCGTCGCCGAGCATCATTGCGCTCCACTGTGAATCGCTCATAGCGCCGGTGCCGGAATCCGTCAGCAAATCTATGTAGACATCCTCCGCCTTTAATGCAAACGGGTTGTAGCCCGCCTCTACAAGGCGCTTACGCCTCTGTTCCTCCGGTATTATTTCTATTCTCTCTACCATTTTTATTCTAAATGGTTCAGGCTTTCTAATCATAATCCCTCCCGAATTTTTATCATTACTGTAATATTTTTTCGCTATATAGCGCTGCTTGTTCCAAAAATATTTCTGCGCCGCGTGCCGCCGTATCTGCGCTCATAATTCGCTATTATTACATCGCATATCGCATCGGCATCGTGGACGACATAGCCTTTTTGCACTTTAAGAAAATTGCCCTGAAGCAGTTCAACTCCCATCCTAAGTATTTTATCAACCTCATTTGCGCTTAGAATCGACTGCACAGAATGCTTTTCCTTATAACGCTCGACCTCTGCGCCCCTGAGCAGAACATTGTTGACCAATATGCTGTCAATATGCTCTATTTTAGTGTGCTTTAGTATTGCATCCAGATGGTCGTAAGGCGAAAATCCGTCTGTCTCCCCATTTTGAGTCATAAGATTCGAAACGTAGAATATCTTTGCGCTCGAAGAATTGATAGCACCTACAAGATTATTGACGAGCAGCGGCGGAATAACAGATGTAAACAAACTGCCGGGACCGAGTATAATTATATCGGCGGACTGAACCTTTTGAATTGCCGCCTCGGAACATTCGGCGCTGTCGGGAAGTGCCCAAATATGCTTAATCGCTTGCTTTTTTGATGCGGCTACCACAGGTATCATGGATTCGCCTTCGACTATCTCGCCGTCTTCCAGCTGCGCCCGAAGCACGGTATCGGTATTAGTAACAGGAAACACCTCGCCCGTAATCGCAAAGATATCGGAAACGCGTTTGACAGCTTCTTCGAAGCTGCCCGAAATCCCAAGCATCGCCGCAATCATCAAATTACCGAAGCTCTGCCCTGCAAGCCGTCCATCCGAAAATCTGTACTGAAACAATTCCTGAAGCACGGGTTCTTCGTTCGCAAGCGCCAATATGCAGTTTCTGATGTCGCCAGGAGGGAGCATCCCCAAATCTTCGCGGAGCACCCCCGAACCGCCTCCGTCATCCGCTACCGTCACGAGAGCCGTCAGATTATCCGTAAGTTTTTTTAAGCCGCGGAGTATCACAGAAAGCCCTGTGCCACCTCCAATTGCAACTATATTTATAAAAACCCCCTGCGTTTATCGTAAAATCGGCTATTCCAATTCTCTGTGAATAACCTTTGTCTTGTAACCTGCCTCATCCAGTTCTGCCGCAAGCATATTGGCAAATGTGACAGATCTGTGCCTGCCTCCAGTGCACCCGAAAGCTACTACTGCTCCACGCCTTCCGTCTTTGATAATCAGCGGCAGCGCGAGCCTCAACAGACCGTTTATGGATTCGTACGTCTCTGTCGAGGATTTGTCTGACATAACATATTCCCTTACTACAGAGTCGTTGCCGGTTTGATTTCTAAGCGCCTTATCATAATATGGATTCGGAAGATACCTGAGATCGAATACAAAGTCCGCATCCCTGACTATACCGTACTTAAACCCAAATGAATAAATGGTCACACAAAAGTCTTCCGATGCAGATATTCCAAGGGCATCTGCAATTTTTATCCTAAGCTGGCTGTTAGTAGTCGAATCCGTATTTATTATCCAGTCGGATTTTTTTCTGATGCCGCTGAGCATCTGCCGTTCCTTTGCCAAAGCGACATCAAAACCCCCCTCTCTTTCAAGTGGGTGAGCCCTTCTGTTTTCTTTGAATCTGCTGAGCAGAGTTTCATCGCTCGCCTCTATAAAGAGCACCTCAACCGTGTGCCCTCTATCGGTCAGCACGCTCAAACTCTGCTCCAAATCTTCAAAGAATTTTCCACCTCTTATGTCGGCGACGATGGCAGCCCTCCGATATTCCTCGGAATGCTCAGACATATACTCGGCAAAATTAGGGATAAGCACCGGCGGTATATTGTCCACACAAAAATATCCCAAATCCTCAAGCGCGTACTTTGCCTGGCTCTTTCCTGCACCGGAGAGCCCCGTCACCAGCAAAAAATTCATTATTTTTTGAAATAGTCCTTAAATACGTCTGCAAGCGTCGTCGGCTTAATTCCGAGCTCGACAGCCTCAGCCGCATCTTCTTTAACCTCTGAATCCGTCGGCGCAGAAGTCTCTGCCGCAGCAGCAACAGCATTTACAGCTTTTATACTGAGCGAAATCCTCTTTTCCGCCTTATCGACGGCGAGCACCTTAACCTCGACCTCGTCTCCCACTTTGAGCACATCAGACGGAAGCTCCACCCTCTCTGCGGCAATTTCCGAAACATGACAGAGCCCGTCGACATCCGCTTCTAAATTTATAAATGCGCCAAAGTTCTGGAGTCTTGCAACTTTACCCTTGTACACCTCGCCCACCTTGTACTTGGAATTAATATTATCCCAAGGATTTTCAGGTATGTCTGTCAGCCTGAGCGAAATATTTTCTTTTTCGAGATCTATCTTTGTGACCTCTACTTTGACCAAATCGCCGACTTTAAGCATTTCGGACGGATGCTTGAGCCTTTTCCACGACATGTTTGATATGTGCAGCAGACCATCACATCCGCCAAGGTCGACAAACGCACCGAATGACTCGAGTCGGACGACTTTGCCATTAATGATCTGCCCTGCTCTCAGCGCGGCTAACGCTTCTTTTCGGGCGGCTTTTACCTTTTCGGCAGAAATCGCCTTTGCGGAAGCGACAGCTCTGTGCTTGGCTTTATCTACCTCCACCATTCTGACTTCCAACTTCTTGCCAACAAATTCGGATAAATCTGCAACATAACCTGCCGCGACCTGCGACGCGGGCACAAATATTCTCGCGCCTTTGTATCTTGCGATGACGCCGCCCTTTACCACCTCTTTGACATCTACGACAAAATTGTTTTGGGATTGTAAGAGAGCGTCAAGCTCATCCCAAACAACAATCGCATATGTGCGAATTACTGAAAGGAGCAGGTTGCCATCACCGTCGTCCGTGCGAATAACCATAACCTCGATATCGTCGCCCTGCTTGTAGTTGGCGGTGCTTTCGTCCGGCAGCTCAGCAGCCGGAACGATGCCGTCCGAGCGATAACCGACATTTACAGCGAGTTCCTTTTCGTTCACTGTAATTACCTTTCCTGTAAGGATTTCTCCCACGCGTACCCTTGCTACGCTGTACTCTTTGAGACCTTCTTCCAAAATTACCTCCGAATGTGGCTCGAATTGTATAAAAAGCCATCTTGAATGTACTACAAATGAACAAAAAAATCAATAACGCGAAGCAGCAGATTCTGTTAAATTCATGTCCACCAAAAATTTTAGACAAACGATTAAACAACCTATTCCTAAAAGTGGCATTGCAAGAAATAACAGAATTTGAACACTTTGTTAAAATGCTGAACACGAAATCCAAAATCCGTTTTTTATATGTACAATATAAAGTAGGAGAAGATCTTGAACAAAAGATGGTTTAGAGCACTGTTTATGCGGCGCGCGACAATCGCGCTGATGCTTCTGCTTCAGATTGTATTCTTAGTATATGTTGTAACTACCAGAAGCATATCGCTGCAATGGCTCAACACGGCGCTGCTCGTGATGAGCGCCGTTGCCGTGCTTATAATTCTTACTCGCAGCGACAAAGTGCCATACAAAACAACATGGGTATTCCTTATACTTTCGATGCCGCTTTTCGGCGGATTGCTTTATATGATGCTAAATCTGCGGTTATCAAAAAAAACATACAACGAGAAAGCAAAAATCGCAGAGCAAAAAACCGAGCCGCTGTTCATGCTTCCGGGCTCAAGTTACGAAGAAGCCCAAAAATCGCTCGGAGAAATTTTTTCTCAGGTGCGATACCTTCAGGACTACATGAAATTCCCCGTCTATGGGAATACGGATGCCACATATTTGCCGCTCGGAGAAAAAATGTTCGAAGCGCTGCTCCCCGAACTCAAAAAAGCAGAGAAATACATATTTTTAGAGTACTTTATCGTGCAGGAAGGCGTGATGTGGGACAGCATACTCGAAATACTCAAGCAAAAAGCCAAAAGCGGAGTTAAAGTCAGATTTATATACGACGATATCGGCAGTTTCTTCCTTCTGCCAAAGGATTATCCTGAACAAATGCGCGAATTCGGCATAGAATGCACTATATTCAATCCATTCAGACCTATGCTCAGCGCCTCGCAAAATAATAGAGATCACCGCAAAATAATCGTGATAGACGGGAAAGTCGCATTTACAGGGGGGATAAATTTAGCAGACGAATATATTAATGCTCTCAAAAGATTTGGACACTGGAAAGATGCAGGGGTAATGATCCGCGGAAAAGCTGCGTGGAGCTTTGCGCTGATTTTTTTGCAAATGTGGGAAATCTGCACCGGCAGCGACGAAAATCTGGAATCTTACTATCCGTGGAGTCATTCTCCTTGCGACATACGGTCGGAAGGCTTTGTCCAGCCATATGCCGACAGCCCTCTCGACTCTGAACACGTCGGCGAGCACGTGTATATGCAAATACTCAATCAGTCGCAAGAATACGTTTACATAAGCACGCCGTACTTTGTCGTAGATGATAACCTCCTGTCAGCAATTACGCTTACTGCAAAACGCGGTGTAGATGTCAGGATCGTAACTCCGCATAAATGGGATAAATTTGCAGTACACATGACAACTCGTTCATACTATCGCGAGCTAATAAAAGCCGGCGTCAAAGTATACGAATATTCGAGCGGCTTTATACATTCAAAAACATTCGTCTCGGACGACATTGTAGCAACAGTCGGGACGACAAATCTGGATTTCAGAAGCCTCTACCTGAATTTCGAATGCGGAACGCTCCTGTTCAAAAATAAGGCGGTAATCGATGTCAAGGAAGATTTTTTACAAACGCTTAAGCAATGCCATCTCATAAGCGCCGAGGAATGTACGCCAAATGTTCCAACAAGACTTATGCAGGATATGTTCAGGTTATTCGCTCCGCTGATGTAGCACTTCAATCAATTCGCCGCCTCTTATCGAGTAATGTTCATCGGCAATATCATCAAATACGCCGTCGTGGCTGATTATAACAAATGCCACATCATTTTTGTTTTTAAGGACGTAGTCGTGAAGATTCTTCATTGCGCGCGCGTCAAGATTGCTGTTCGGTTCGTCCAGAATCATTACTCGCTTTTCCCTGAGCAAAAGCCTTGCCAAAAAAACTTTCTGTCTTTCGCCGAGAGAGAGATTTTCAGGGCGAGTGACAACCTGTTTTTCCAAGTCCGGCATACCAAGCATTTCTGCAAGATTCAAAAGCTTCTGCTCGTCGCACGCCTCGCCGCATGTTACATTTTCTCTTATGCTGCCATGAAACAAAAAATTATGCGCATATAAATACCCAATACTGTCCTTGTCTCCGAAATAATTCCGCTTTCCCTCGCATTCGAGCAATTCCGGCGGGAATACGCCTATAAGCGAATTTAACAGCGTCGTCTTGCCGCTGCCGTTTTCGCCGCTTATAACATAAACTCCGCTGTTTTTTATATTCAGGCGGCCGATTCTGAACAATTCGCTGCCGTCGCTTCGCCTGAGTACGGCATTTTTAATATCCAGAAATGCTTCGCAGTTTTCCAGCGCGCTCTCATAGACAGCTTCGTCCTCTTTAATATCGATAAAATCCGTAAATCGTTTGAAAATAGGCGCCTTGCTGAGTATATCCGCTCTGGTGCAGGCAATTTCCGTCAGGGGCTGAAACAACAATGCGACTATCTGAAAAGCAAAAATGAGCTCACCGAATGTCATCGCACCATTGCTCACAAAATAGCTTCCCACAACAAACACAAGTACCGGAGATACGGCAGTTATCATCTGCGGCAATTCCTGAGTGATCAGAAGTATCAGATGCTTTTTGTTTCTCACCGCAAAATATTCGTCCATGGATTTGCCAAAACGCCTGAAAATATATAAAAACGCACTTGCAAGCCCCAATGCAGTCTTGAAATTCACAATCGTTTCCATATCCTGCACATATGCATCAGCCCTTGCAGCTTCCTCGTTAGTCAGCCTTTCGAGCTTCGATTTATTAAGATAGCTGGACATTGCATAGACGGGCATAAGCAACATAACTATAAACGCAATAACATAATTGATATAAAAAAGCACGCCGAGTATAACAGAAATTTTTATAATATTAACAGGCGTATATATTAAATAATCGGTCAGGGTGTAATATACATGCAGATCCATATTCAGCAGATTTAGAACCTTGCTCTTAGAAACTCCGTCATAAGCATACGGAGAAGAAGAACCGATCTTTTCCGCGATTTTATTGCTGTGCGCTATGGTGAGCGAATTAGCAAACATCTGATTCTTATACTTGACAAAATACAGAATATACGCATGAATAAAAATAGAGGCGACAGCCACAAACAAAAACAAAGCCCAAGTATGGCTTATGTTTCCCGAAACAATCCCATCGGTTATCAGCTTGGTTGCAAACGGAAAGAGAAGCCCGAATCCAAAGCCGACAAGAGCGTAAAATATCTGAATCGCTCTGCTGACCATGCTTATACTGATAATTGTCTCGATAACCGTCTTGCCCACCCTGATTTTCATACATCCTCCTTTACAGTAATTGCAACGGTTTTTTATTAGTTTCACAAACCATCACCTGCGCGCTTATAATAACACAGCTATATCTTATGTAAATAACAAAATCTTGTCCAACTCCTTTTAGAATTGTAACATAGAAACACCTAAATCACTCCGGTATGTTCAAGCAAAATCATCGTACCGATCAATATGAGAATCGCTCCGCCGACTACCTCCGCCTTTGATTTGAATTTTGCTCCGAATTTATTCCCTATACTCACTCCGGCGCCCGAAAAAATAAATGTGGTTGCGCCTATCAGCAGCACAGCCGGCACTATTTGGACATTGAGAAACGCAAACGACACCCCAACGGCGAGCGCATCTATGCTGTTAGCGACCGCAAGCGGGAACATTACCTTCGGCGAAAAAGAATCATTCAGGCTGTCAACGCCGCAGCGAGATTCTTTCATCATGCGTATGCCTATCGCGCTGAGCAGCACAAACGAAAGCCAGTGATCCCAGCTCTCGACCACATTTTTGAAACCCACGCCAAGCAAAAATCCAATTAATGGCATCAAAGCCTGAAATCCGCCAAACCATGCTCCGGTCACAATAAAATGCCTTCGACCAACCGTTTTTACAGACATCCCCTTGCATATCGCTACAGCAAACGCATCCATCGATACGCCCACAGCGATTGCAAAAAGCTCATAAATTCGCATAATCCCCTCTTTACGGCACTCATAAAAAACGAGACCCACCTGCAAAAACAGATAAGTCTCGTCATTCAAGATAACGCCAGACTATTGTCAGTATGTTGACGCTATCACACATATGTGCCGACTACTCCCTTAATACAGCTATTTTAGCATACTTCCGCATATTTTTGAAGAGTATTATTCAAAAATAATTTGCTTATTTCTTGCCGTGCCTCGGAAATTCCCTGAGGTGATAGTGCCCGAAAGACAGCCGACGCAAGCGTAGCCTTGAAATTCATCTAAGCTCCGTTCCTTCGGCGTTATACCAACGAAATCCATTCTCGGAGCAATAATCGTCTATCTTTTTTGCAAGCTCGCCATTCGCGCAATATTCGAGCAAATAGACAGAAAGCCCACAGCTGCTTGCCCTTGCAAGATATTCTTGAAAATACCGAGTATCCGCCTCATGCTGTATACCATATGAATTATTTTCAAAATCGATCCGGGTAAATACCGTCTCCTGATTTATTCCTTCAAACAACGATACAGCTATTTCCTCTTTGATGCATTTTGAAACAAAGACGTCCGCGCCATTTATAATAATCGGGATATTATAGGCTCCAAGCCCTTCTAAAATCCGGCAAAGCCCGTCAAACGCGGCATCGCTTGAATAATGATAATAAACGTCGGCGTTGTCAGCAAAAAATCCGTCCAATCCCTTTTCGGCATACTGTTTTCCGAGTTCATAAACCAAAAAATCACGCCATTCCGGCGCAGTTACATCCACCCAGCGCTCGTCCTCCCAATTTTTATATATGCCGAGCGTTATATTATAAAATCGTTCATAATAAGAGCGATATTCCTCAACAGCGCCAATATTTATGTAACCGTAAACCTGCTTTCCGGCCTTACGCAGTTCTCCGATCTGCTCCGCACTGAACTCCGAGGGTTCTATTACCACAATGTGATAATTCTTCAAGCGCTCTGCATGATTCGCACTTATTCCGATAAATATCCCGTACTCATGGAGCTGAGAAGCCGCGCATCCAGATAAAAACATAGAGAGTACCAATAACACACAGAAAATTAGAATCGACTGAAGCGTTCGAGATTTTGGAATTAACACTTTGCCCCCTGCCTTAATCCAAAGCGAGATGTTTAACCACGCCGGAAATTTCCGCAACCGTGTCGCTCGCAATCATGCTCACACTACCGACTTTTCTTTCTGCCGCCTCTCCCGCCTTTCCGCAGATATACGCCGCTGCGGCCACTGTATGTGCCAAGCTGCACCGCGATTCTGTGCGGCCGAAATTAGCGCATACAGCTGCGAGCACGCCCGAAAGCACATCTCCGCTTCCTGCAGTCGCCATCCCGGCGCAGCCGGCGTCGACAATGTAGGCTTGCACGCCATCCGAAACAACAGTCGCTGCACCTTTTAGCAAAACAACTACGGCGCGCTCCGAGCCATCAGTGCGTACCATCGTACTCGCAAACTCTCGAACGCATTCAACAGGGTTATTCAAAATTTCATCGGAGCTCCTGCCAATAAGCCGCGAGAGCTCTCCACAGTGCGGCGTAAGCACGATATTGCATTCTGCGCGGCGTGCTGCTTCTGTGCCAATAGCGGCGAGCAGCGTCAAACCATCTGCATCTACTATCAGAGTACCCTTGTAATAACTAAGCAAATATTTGAGTATTTCCCGTGCTCCGTCACCCAGACCTGCACCCATGCCAAATGCAATTACTCTATATTTATCGGCAAGCACTCTGATTTCTTCCTCGACAAAGCGAAACTCGCCCCCATAATCTGAAAGCGGAAGCACAGTGCTTTCCAATACGCTTTGCGATACTGTCGGCGCGATTCCGGCGGGCACAGCTGCGGTCGCAACGCCGGCGCCCGAACGCATTGCTGCATTTGCCATATGTGCAAGCCTTATCGCTCCGCCGTACTTGGCAGAGCCTCCGACAAGCGCAACATAACCGTATGTGGACTTATTTGAAAAATTTTTACGCGGCGCAAACACCGGCGAAATATCGCCCGCCTCTAAGAGCCGGTACGGTTTTTCCACAGGGACAATTCCTATATCGCAATTGACTTTTTGAGCAATACAGTCTTTTGCCATATTCAAAAAATGTCCGCTCTTGAACCCGCCGATAGAGATGGTAAGATCCGAAATGACACATCCCTTCGGCGCGGCGCAAAGCCCGGAATCGCCGCAAAGTCCGCTGTTTATATCGACAGAAACCACCTTTGCGCCCGATGCACCGGCGGTATTTATCGCATTTATTGCAGTCTTTGCAGCGCCGCGAATCTCTCCCGAAAATCCCGTCCCTAAAATACAGTCGACAACAGTTTTATAAGGCCTTAAATCCGAAGCTTTGTCAAAATTCAAAAAAATCACTCCTTCAGACAGACATTGCTCATAATAAAACGCGCCGTCATCCGAACGCTTATCGGACAGAGTATATACAGCGCAGTCGATGCCGGCACGGCAGAGCAGCAGTGCCGCGACATAGCCGTCTCCTGCATTGTTGCCGCTGCCGCAGACAATTGCAAATGGCGGTTCGTACGATTTCAATATTTCAAAAACCGCAGCGCCCGCGCGATACATTAATTCACGGCCTGATGCAATATGTTCGATTGCATATTCATCACTTTTTTTCATATTTTTAACAGATAGCACCGATATCAAGCTGCACCTCCGATTAAATATCATAAAAACAATATCACAACAACTTGCTTTAGTGAAGCATAAAGCCTTGTTTCCATTCTATTCACACAAAAATCTAAAATAATTGATTTTACCAACGCCTTGTGCTACAATTTTTTTTGGAGGTTTTTTGTGAATAACAGAACGATTTACTACGCGCTAAGCGTGTTTCTCAAAAACGGAGATGTGCTGCACCTGAGCGGGCTCAGCCGCGAAGAAAAGGACAGATATTTTACGCTCGCCCGAAACCCGCAGATGAGCCTTCTCATCGAAGAGGAAAACAGCATTAGAAACCTGCTCGGCTCAGATATTGCAAGCATCACATACAAAAAATACACACAAACATACGAAAAAACTGTATTTCAATTAGAAAAGATGTTCCTGTCCGAGAGTTCCTTCGGCAACGGAATCTACTTCCTGATAATAAAGCTGTTTGTGGCGTTGTGCTTCCTGGTTGCAATCAAAGAAACAGCATCGGGCGCGCTAAAAGGCGACTTGATGTCCATAATATTAGATGCCGACAAGCTCGGCAAGCTCTTTACCGATAGTCTTGCAGCCGCCAAACCGTTATTTCACTATTCATACATAATAATGCTCGCAATTTCGCTTGTGGATCTCGTTCTCGGACTTATAGCAAAATACCACATAAACCAGGACGGCGCGCCGGCAATACACACAAGAAGATGTTCAGGACTTGCAATAACAGTAATTTTTATTATTGTCGTATCGCTGATTTTTAGCGCACTGCTTAAAATATAATCATTGTTGCCTCAGATATTAGCTGCTGATATCACAAACAATACCCAAGCATATGTCATTCCCCGGCTTCGGAAGAACCGGGGTTTTTTTCGCCCGATTCCGCGCCAGAACCGCCATTTATTCTTAGATAATCCTTTAATTCGACCATGCCGAGCTTCTTTGCGCGTTCAATAATTTCCGCATCCGTGAGCTTAACTTCAAAATGAGTCAGTTCTATATACAGAGCGGTCAACCCGTAAAAAATACTGCTCACGCCGAAAATCACAAGCGCAATAGCGCCAAAAACTTTCTTCGGGTTGACCACCAGTCCGTATATATTTTTCATATTCTTCATCATACATTTTTAATACTATTCATCTTTATCGGCTTCTTCATTAGTCGTAACATTAAGCTCACCAAATTTGAGTACCTCCCACACATCGTCGCTCTCAAAGCCCCTGCGCCATGCTGCAACGCCTGCAAGTCCGTGCTCTCCGACAAGCGAAACCTTGTTTGTCAGCGATGCTGCATCTTCGATCCATACCTCTGTCAAAACTCCGTCCGCACTGTGGGTGGCTTTCTGCTGCTTTGCGAGGTCGTCCCATGATATTTCAAAAGGCAGCGTTTCGAGATATGCGCCCGTATTTTTCATGCTGAGCACCTCAGAAGTCGTTCCGCTCGCGGTCGTCTCCCAGACGCGCATATAAAACGGAACGCCGAGAACTATCTTGCCCGGGTCGACCACCTCAGCTATTTTTTCGAGATTGTAGCGCACCCAATTATACGAAGAAACCGAACCCGCAACACTGCTTGTGGCATGATGCTCGTCATACGCCATTATGATAAGCAGCTCCGTAACGGCGCCAAGCACCTCATGATCGTAGCACTTTGACCAGTTGTCGGCTCCATCCATCACATTGACATCGACAGAAGTAACAAGTCCCCACTTCCTCATTTCGTAGCTGAACCTGTTTACAAAATGAGAATATGCATCGCGGTCATTGAGATAAATGTATTCAAAATCGAGGTTGTAGCCATCGTAGCCACGCTTGACGGCTTCGTCGATAAGACCTTTTATAAAGGCCTCCTGACCATTGTATGAAGCTAAAAATTTGTTTGTGAGGTCGATATCAGAATGATTGGAAATAAGCGGCCAGAGAACATAATTCCGCTGTTTTGCCCATTTAATGTACTCATTATCGGCAAGGCTTGAAAATTTGCCATTTTTATCCTCGAGGGCGTACCAAGTCGGCGATACAGCGTTAAGCCCCTTCATTTCCCCGATTTCGCTCGTATCGACAGCATCGGTATAAACGGCTTCCCAGACGAGCAGAAGATTTTCAAATCTGGTAAATTCTACCTTTTTTCGAGGCTCCGTCTCAGATTTAGCCACTATCATATCCATATCCACAAAGCCCGTAAGCACGGCGTCATCAGAAAAGAAAAAAGCATAATCTATCCCGTCGCCGCGCAAAGTGTAATAGTAGCCTTCTATCCCTTCCTGTCCGACAGTTCCTCTGATCCTTCCGCGCGAACTGCCACCGCGGTTTTTATTTGCAACATATTCATCAAAATCTTCCTCGCTTGCAAATACAGGTGCGCCCGCCTGTAGCCTGCCCTTTTTATAGCCGTGATTATCATTTACATAGACCGTATAGTCGCCACTCCCGAACGAAGACACTCCAAACTCCGCGAAGCCCTTTAGGTCTTGAACCGTCGCCATTTCGAGATAGTAATTGTCCGCCTTTTTTTTCATGCCGACGGCGATACCGGTTTCTATGTCGCCTATGCTGACATTGCCCTCGCCATCGATAACATAGTGCTCATAAGGGGTTTGTATGGAAATCCTGTCACCGAAATCCCGATAAGTAACCTGCGGATTTTTGAGATAATCGAGGCGAATATACCCGGCTTCGCCAACCGTATCTTTTTCAAAATTCTCCGAATAAAGATAGTATATGCCTTTAGCGGGTTCAGCTATAGGAGTCGTGACCTCCTCGAACAGCGAAATCAGCTTGTCGAACACACCCCCGACGGCAAGCACGGCAAGCGCCACCAAAACCGATACCAGTATAACAATAGTTTTTTTCATATCCACTATTCCCAACTTTCAAGACGTTTAATAATAAGCCGTGCTCCAAGTATTTCTGCTGTAGAGGCGAGGTCAGGTCCATGCATCTCGCCGGAAATTGCAATGCGGATAGGCATAAAAAGCCCCTTACCCTTTTGCGAGGTCTCCGCTCCGACCTGCTTGCAGACAGCCTTGAACTCGTCGCCGCTGATTTGCGCTGCTTCACCCGAAGCGACCCTGTCTGTCAATATTTTTTTTAGCGAAGCGACAACCGCCTTTGAGCCGGGCTCCTCCATAATGTCCGCCGCCTCGGAATCAGACGCGCTGACGCTTTCGGCAGTATAGTAATCCTTAAAGTCTGCAATGTCGCTCAAAGCGCCGAGTCTCTCGCGCAGCGCCTCGATAATCAGCACATAGCGTCTCTTGTTCGATTCATATTCGTCCTCAGTACAGAAGCCTGCGCTGACAAAATGCGGCTTGCAGAGTGAATAGAGCCTTTCTATATCAGCAATGCGGATATAATGATTATTAAACCATCTCAATTTGTCTATACTGAACACGCCGCCGGAATGGGAAATTCTGTCAAGTGAAAACTTGTCGATCATCTCCTGCATGGACATAATTTCGGAACCGTCATCTGAAGACCAGCCAACAAGAGCGATATAATTGACAAGCGCCTCCGGAAGAAAACCCTTTCGCTCAAAATCGTGAACTGCGACATCGCCCTGTCGTTTGGAAAGCTTCTTTTTATCATCGCCGAGTATTACAGGCAGATGTACATACACAGGCTGCTCCCAACCAAACGCCTCGTAGAGATAGACATGCTTTGGAGTCGATATCAGCCATTCGTCGCCGCGCAGCACATGAGTGATCCCCATATCATTATCGTCGACCACGACAGCCATGTGATACGTCGGATAGCCGTCGGACTTCATCAAAACCTGATCGTCAAGATCATCCGTATTGACGCTTATCTCGCCTTTTACCAAATCCGTAAATTTTATTACGCGATTTTCAGGGAGCTTTAGGCGCACCACATGCTCTTCTCCCGCGGCAACCCGGCGTCTTGCCTCTTCGAGCGGAATATCTCTGCATTTTCCGTCGTACTTAGGCGTATCGCCCGCATTTTTTTGGTCGTCTCTGAGCTTTTCGAGCCTGTCCTTGTCGCAGAAACAATAATATGCAAATCCCTTTTCTATAAGTTCCTCCGCGCACTTTTTATAAAGCGGCAGACGTTCGGACTGTATGTACGGTCCCTCGTCGTGCACTACCCCCGCCCACGCAGATGAATTTATGAGCGCCTCTATCGCACCCTCGACATACCTTGTCTGATCGGTATCCTCAATCCTGAGAATATATACGCCGCCTTCTTTCTTTGCGAACAGATAATTATAAAGAGCAGTTCTAAGCCCGCCGATATGAAGATATCCGGTAGGGCTCGGCGCAAATCTTACTCTGACTTTTTTCATTTTGACTCCTGTTTTTTGTTAAAAATGTAAAATACAAGCGAAAGAATTATCGCCACAAACGACGCAAGCACCATTCCCTTGAATTCTATCTCGCCCATCTTTATCGAAATACCGCTGAGCCCGGTAGTGAACACGATTGAAGTAAGTATAAGATTCTGCGGATTGGAATAATCGACTTTTGAATCGACGAGCAGCCTGATTCCGGAAGAACCAATCATACCGTACAAAAGAAATGTAACTCCGCCTATAACATCGCCGGGGATGGTTTTAATAAACGCCGCAAGCGGACCGATAAACGCCATTAAGATAGAGATTACCGCCGCGCCTCCAATTACATACACACTGTAAATTCCCGTCACAGCCATTACCCCGATATTTTCGCCATAGGTCGTCGTCGGCACTCCGCCTACAAGTCCCGAAAGGGCAGTAGAAAAATTATCCGCAAAAATACTTCTGTGAAGTCCCGGATCTTTTATCAGGTTGCTTCCAACTATGTTTGATGTAACTACCTGATGGCTGATATGCTCGCTTGTAATTACAAGCAGCACGGGCAGCATTGTGAGTATTGCCTTCATATCGAACAGCGGCAGTTGGAAAGTCGGCATTGTAAAAAAGGAAGCGTTTACAACTGCTGCAAAATCCACCATATTATAGCAGAGTGCAGCTATGTAGCCCACCACTATTGAAATAAGTATCGGGATGGTCGAAAGAAAACCTCTGAACAGCACCGAACCGAATACAGCCGTGCCAAGCGTTATAAGAAATACTATCAGGCTCTCTGTAGTGGCTGTATCCGTCATAATATTCGCGCCGATATCCCCGCCGCGTATTGTCAGACCTACAAGTTCGAAACCGATAAGCGCAACCACAGAACCCATAGCCGCGGGCGGCAGAACAATATCTATCCAATCCGTACCAAATTTGTAGATTACATAAGCTATAACGCAACCCAATAAGCCGGTCACTACAAAAGCTCCCTGTGCATACCTGAATCCGAGCGACGCTATTATAATTCCAGCAGGACCTAAAAACGCGAAGCTCGAACCGAGATATGCTGGCGCCTTTGCCTTTGTCACAAATATAAAAAGAAGCGTGCCCACGCCATTCATAAGAAGCACAATTCCGGGATCTATACCGAATAGTATCGGCACCAGCACCGAAGCGCCGAACATAGCAAAAGTATGCTGAAGCGCCAGCGGCAGGAATAGCGATGCCGGAACCTTGTCTCTTACGCCGTATTTCTTTTTTGTCATATCTTTCTCCAATATTGCCTTTCTCTATTCCTATTTTTCCGCTGCTTTTCCCCGCACGTAGTTTTCAAATGGAACGCCCGAAATCTGCGCGCTGCCGCTATTTGGATCTATGAATATTTTGAAAAAATTGATGTATATCGCATCGTCGTTTGAATACGATTCCTTGAGATGCGCCGGTATAAAATGGAGCGTCCTCTTGGAATCTATGTCGTCAAGATTAAGCTTTTTTACTGTTTCGAGCATACTCTGCATATTCTCCATATCCTCGAGCATCCACATATTCAGATTCCAAAACCGGCTCTCCGCCTTTGTCGGCGAGCTTAAAAGCTCTTTGTTGCTTATGGCCGAAAGTACCTTTCTGAAAGAATCGCGAGTAAACTCTTCGTCGTAAATCATTGCCAATTCTTTCTTATTTGCTATTTCGACAAGATAAGCATCCTGTATCTTTTCCCTATTCTTGACCTGATCCCAAAAAAAGACCATCATTTCAATGATCTCGTAATTTATCTTCATTTATTCCTCCCCGAATGTCGATTATGAAAATTCCAGGCATCGCGTATCATATCCTCTATATCCCTGCGTACCTTAAATCCAAAAATTTCTTCAGCCTTGCGAGAATCCGCCACAAGCACCGCCGGATCTCCACTGCGGCGCTCACTTTCCACTACCTGCACTTCCCTGCCTGTAATTTTTCTGACTGTATCTATAATAGTGCGCACGGAATACCCGGAACCGCCGCCGATATTTACAGATACGCTCTCGCCTCCGCGCCGGAGATGATCGAGCGCAAGCCTGTGTGCAACAGCAAGATCCTCCACATGGACGTAATCGCGCACGCACGTTCCGTCAGGCGTAGGATAGTCGGTTCCAAAAATGCGTATTTCTTTGCGCTCTCCAAGCGCGGCCTGTATAACTATTGGTATGAGATGTGTTTCGGGATCGTGCAGTTCTCCTATCTCGCCGGAATGATGCGCACCCGCCGCATTGAAATATCTGAGCGCAACATACTTTATCCCATGCGGAGCGCCGAACCACTTAAGCATTTTTTCCATCATAAGCTTTGTTTCGCCGTATGCATTGGTGGGATTGAGCGGAAGCTCTTCGGAGAGAACTTCGTCGCCGCTATCGCCGTAAACTGCCGCAGACGAAGAAAACACTATGTTTTTGACTCCGGCAGCTATCATGCTCTCAAGCAGACACAGGGTCCCACCCACATTGTTTGCGAAATATTTCTCCGGTTTAACCATACTCTCCGCAACCTGAGAATACGCAGCGAAATGCACGACAGAATCCACCGACTCCATCCGCATGATCTCCGCAACCGCCTCTTTGTTACATATATCTGCTTCGTAAAATTTCGCCCTGCTGTCTACGCACTCTCTATGGCCGAGGACGAGATTATCCGCAACTACAACGCTAATACCGCAATCCGCAAGATATCTCACAAGGTGCGAACCGATATACCCAGCTCCGCCCGTTACCAGAACCGACATTATGCCCTCCCCTCGCAATCGTTGAGAACGTAGTTCTGCTCGTAAATCTTGTTATAAAAATCCTTCCACATTGTGCCTACAGACGCTTTGTTGTAAAACAGATTGCCGCGCCGAGCCGCATCCTCGGAAAGCTTCCTGAAGGACGGCTCGTTTTTTAAGCGCCTGAGTATTTTCTCAAAACCATTGTTATCGGAAGCCTTTTGGTAATAATCGAAGAGTATATTGTTATATATCGGAAGATCTCTTAGAAGCACCGCCCTGCCGACTGCCATGGATTCGAGTATGGTCATAGGAAAAAGCTCGGCATACGATGGCAGAAACATCACATCTGCCATATTGTATATCTCATTCATTTTGTCCCTGCCGACAATTCCCATAAAGGTCATGTTTGCGGGAGGCGCATCCATAAGCGCCTTTATTTCCTCGTAACCGTCAGTTATCTTTCCAAAGCTGAACCCGCCCGCCCAAAAAAACTTCATATCCGGGTTGCGGCGAGCCAGCTCGACAAAATCGACAACCCCTTTGCGGGTCTGGGTCTGCCCTACGCCGAGCACGGCAAAATCGCCCTCTTTAAGACCGTATTCCGCTCTTACCGCGCGGCGCTTTTCTTCGTCGTAAGGATAGAAATCTTCACTCGATACAAAATTCGGTATGTATACGGTATTTGCAGTATTTATGCCGTAATCAGCCATTAAATCTATAAAGTACGGATTTACAACCACGTGATAATCCATAGATTTATAAAACTTGATGAGGTACCAGTAGAAAACCTTGCGATAAAGCTTGGGAAGCTTAAGGCTTTCATCGACGGTTTCAGGTAAAAAATGCACATACCCGACAGATACCTTTTTTCTGCCGAACAACAAATTTTTTAGATAAAATCTGAGATTGACAGTGTGGAAATGGTTTATATCGCCGAGCATACACGGATTTATCCTAATGGAATAATCCTTGCCGACTACCTCTTCCGCCAATTTCACCTGTTCCAAAAAAGCTGAGTGGACTCCCTGTCCCTCGCTGCTCTCGGATTTTGAGAAAACATGTAGAGTTCTCATGCATTCCTCCCTGAAACTTTTTGTAAACTTTTTCATTAAATCTTACCACGCCGGCGCTGCCGTGTCAATTGACATAAGTCCTAAGAGACTTAGGCGCAAGAACGCGCAGAGTGCTCTCATACAATTCTAATGTTGCGCCGCAAAGAAGCGGAAAACTTAGGTTTGTTAGGGCAATACTTTTTGTTTTTGATAGTAAAAACTTTTGTTTGTGATGACGAACACCTTTCCGGATGCGGAAACACAAAGAAAAAGGTGCAGCGAAGCTGCACCAAATTTTCTTTTGTGCCTAAGGGAGAGACACATACCATTACGGCACTATTAGGGACAGTATCTAAGTACGTAATGAGGGGAGTCATCAACGACTTAGCAAGGTGAGTATAGCTCAAATGAGAATAATTATCAATGTCATTGAGGTTACATGTGCGTGAATTAAATATGAACACACTTCACGATAGGTCAATCCGCTCATCCCTGCATATACGTAAATCCCAGGCGCTGAATTACACACAAAAAAGCGCAGCCGCAAGGGCTGCGCCGGATGCACGAATACGTGCCGATCAGCATTTAGCTAAATTATTTGCGAGATCAGTCAGAGCATCAAACACATCACCAGCAGGCGCACCGTTGCATATTACATAATCATTAAAAATATACGCCCCCGCAGCGCGGCATTCCTCGTCCCAATTTCTCATCCATTCGCCGTCACCCCAGCCGTATGAACCAAAAAGAGCGATCTTCTTGCCTTTAAGCTTACCCTTAACAGAATCGAACATCGGCGCAAATTCGCTTTCTTCTAAGACCTCCGCGCCCATTGAAGGGCATCCAAAAGCTATTCCGGCATAATCATCCATCTTATCTGAGCCAAACTCCGCCGAGGTAAAAATATCGGCATTCGCTGTCTTTGCGATGTGTTCAGCCATCTGCTGCGTGTTTCCTGTACCGCTCCAATAAACTACTGCTACTTTAGACATAAGTCCTCCTGTTATTTAGTACTGATTTGTTGATATTGATTATCATTATCAATATATCTCTCTAAAATGCAATTGTAAATAAGACAGGAGCCTTCTCGCCTCTGCACCTCAAAAATATATTAAAATCCAATATATTTGCCGCCGACTGAGTAAAAAACCAGCAAACACGCGCTTCGTTCATTTTGCAAAAAACGGGCAGCGCACGCCGATGCATTGATTATTAGATTGTGTCCTGCTGCATTTTACTTCCTCGCTGCGTTCCATATTCACGCCGAGATTTTCTGCTGCGAAGTCCACTGCTGTCAATACGCTCAGATAGGAATTGCGCTTGCAGCACCGCGGCCCTCCGACCTCTCCTATTGCCGCAAGCGATGCGGAGGTCATCAGATTACCAAGCCCCCAGCTGCGCTCCGTAAGCGGCGTAGCGTTGGTAGCTATCGATACGTACATTCCCGTACTGACCGCAGCTCCACAAGCGCCCCAAAAACCGCAGATGCCTCCGGGAACTTTTTTGCCGCGCTCAACCATTTTGCGCAGGGCAGCGCCGAGCTCGATATCCCCTCCGGAATTTTTGTGAGCTGTCAAAAGCGCGGCTCCGACCATAATATGGTGCTCCGGACCATGCATATGACAGCCCGGCAGTTCCATCAGTCGTTCCAATATTTCTATGGGATTCCTGGAATCCGTTTCTGTACACAACCTTATAATCTCATGAACTCCGCCAATGTGACACTCATCACAGACATAATGTCCGGCAGCACATTTAGCTGTAGTTACAGCTGTCATACCACAGAATTCGCACTTCGCCGATTCTCCAACAGAAAGATATACTAATCTCTCCCCACAAATCAAACACTCTTCAGCCATAATTCTCCCCCCTGCTGAATTTGAAAAAAAGGCTGCCAAAGGCAGCCCGCCATACCATAATAGGCAGCAATCAATGTATTTTCACTCGTCAAATCCTTATGTCGACATTCGCCCCAAGATGCGGCTCAACAGACATTTCGAGCATTTTCGCAAGCTGTTCCTGACTGACTTCCATAACCTTTTTCAAAACAGCCATAGATGCGTCCGTCCTAATCTGCGACTGACTTGCAAGCATCGATATTCCCGCTACATCCATAAACACCTCCGATAGGACAATTTTACCATTTTCCGAGCATAAAATCCATAGATTTATTAAAGTTTACAAATTGTTACTCGTACTTCATCTCGCTCATACGCACATAGCCTGCATATCTGTCCTTCGCCTGAGCCTCAGCCTGTTCAAAAAGCTTATTTGCAAGCTCTGCATCCTTCTTCTGAAGCATTGTATACCTGCTTTCTCCAAGAAGGAATTCTCTGAAATCCGCAGTCGGTGCAGCAGAATCAAGAGTGAACGGATTCTTGCCCTCGTCCTTAAGCCTTGGATCAAATCTCCACAGATGCCAGTAACCCGCTGCAACAGCTTCTTTTTCGCGCCTGTGAGTTGTACCCATGCCTGTCCTGATGCCGTGCGCAATACAAGGCGCATAGCAGATTATCAGCGAAGGTCCGTCATAGCTTTCGGCTTCTTGGAGCACCTTGATAAAATGCTGCTGATTTGCACCCATCGCCACCTGCGCTACATACACATACCCATATGTAGCCGCGATCATACCCAAGTCCTTCTTTTTGACCCTCTTGCCCGCAGCGGCAAATTTCGCTATCGCAGAAGTCGGAGTCGCCTTGGACGACTGGCCTCCCGTATTGGAATAAACCTCGGTATCAAATACGAGCACATTGACATTTTCGCCCGATGCAAGCACGTGATCAAGACCGCCAAATCCAATATCATATGACCATCCGTCGCCGCCGAGTATCCATATAGACCTCTTGTTCAGATAATCTGAATTATCGAGGATATACTTTGCTTCTTTATTCGGGAGCAGCTTTTCCAGCTCCGCCTTGAGTGCTGCTGTGCAGAATTCCGGTTCTTCTCTGCGCTCCAAATACTCGGTTGCAATTTTTCTAAAGCCTTCGTCGCCGGAAGCTTCGACCAATGCATTCAATTTGTCTGCTATCGCGTCCTGAATCGCAGCCACCGCTATCGCCATACCGTAACCAAACTCGGCATTATCCTCAAAGAGTGAATTTGCCCAGGAAGGTCCCTTGCCTTCATCGTTTTTGCAGTAAGGAGTAGAAGGAGAGGAAGCCCCCCAAATTGAAGAACAACCGGTCGCATTGGCAATCATCATCCTCTTTCCAAACAGCTGTGTGACAGTCTTGATATACGGCGTTTCGCCGCAGCCTGCACATGCGCCTGAAAACTGAATGAGCGGCCTTGAAAACTGCGAGCCTTTAACTGTAGTGAGCGGCATCAGAGGAGCCTTTTCAGGAAGAGCATATGCGTAATCCCAATTTGCTTCCTGAGCTGCAATCTGCGGTTCAAGCGGCTTCATCAAGAGCGCCTTGTTCTTTGCAGGGCATACATCGGCGCAATTGCCGCATCCCGTACAGTCGAGCGGAGAAACCTGCATTCTGTATGCAAGACCTTCAAGCCCTTTTCCGATCGCATTCTTTGTTTCGAACCCGGCAGGCGCTGCCGCAACCTCGTCGGCGTTAAGCAGCACAGGTCTGATAGCAGCGTGCGGACACACATATGAACACTGATTACACTGTATGCAGTTTTCTATCTGCCATTCCGGAACATTTATTGCTATGCCTCTCTTTTCGTATGCGGATGTTCCGTGTTCAAAAGTACCGTCCTCATAGCCGTCAAAAGTACTTACAGGAAGCAAATCGCCGTCCTGGGCGTTTACAGGTCTTAATATCTTCCTTATAAATTCAGGCTCATTTTTCTGAACTTGCTGTTCGTCTACAGCATCCTTCCAATCGGTCGGAACATCGACTTTTACAAGCCTCTCAATGCCCATATCAATCGCTTTGTTATTTAACTCGACTATTTTTTCGCCCTTCTTGCCATACGAAGCCTGAACCGCCTCTTTGAGGTATTTAATCGCATCCGACAAATCAATAACGTTTGCAAGCTTGAAGAACGCAGACTGCATTATCATGTTTATTCTGCCGCCGAGCCCTATCTCCTCCGCTACGCTCGTAGCGTCGATTGTGTAGAAATTTACATTGTTTTGTGCAATATATCTCTTGATTTTTGCAGGAAGGTGCGCGCCGAGCTCGCCAATACTCCACTTTGTATTCAAAACAAATGTTCCGCCTTTTTTCAATCCCTTGAGCAGATCATACTGATACACATAACTCTGGTTATGACAAGCGACATAGTCCGCCTCGTCTATGAGGTAGGTCGCTCTGATAGGTTCCTTGCCGAACCTGAGATGCGATACTGTAATGCCGCCCGACTTTTTGGAATCGTATGCAAAGTATCCCTGCGCGTACATATCAGTCTTATCGCCAATGATCTTGATTGCAGACTTATTTGCGCCGACAGTTCCATCCGAACCGAGGCCCCAGAACTTGCAACGTATTGTAGATGCGCTTTCGGTAACTATATTCTCGGCAGGGGTCAATGAGAGGTTTGTAACGTCGTCTATAATGCCAATCGTAAACTCTTTCTTTGGCGCATCTTTCGCAAGCTCGTCATAAACCGCCTTTAGCTGAGTAGGAGTGGTATCTTTGGAACCGAGCCCATACCTGCCTCCGACAACAACCGGCGCGCCTTCCCTGCCATAGAACATAGCTCTGACATCCTTAAACAGAGGCTCTCCGTCTGAACCCGGCTCTTTGCAGCGGTCGAGCACCGCAATTTTCTTTACCGTTTTTGGAAGTACTTCGAGGAAGTGTTTTTCCGACCATGGTCGGAAAAGCCTTACTTTTATAAGACCGACTTTTTCGCCCTTTTTCGCAAGATAGTCGACTGTCTCTTCGAGCGCCTCGCACACAGAGCCCATTGCAACAACCACTCTTTCGGCATCAGGTGCGCCATAGTAGTTAAAGAGCTTATAATCCCTTCCTGTAAGTGCGTTTATCTTATTCATATACTCTATTACAATCTCCGGGATCGCCATATAGTATGGATTAGAAGCTTCTTTTGCCTGGAAGAAAATGTCAGGATTCTGCGCGGTGCCTCTCGTTACAGGATTATTAGGACTGAGCGCCCTGTTCCTGAACGCGAGTATAGCGTCGTGGTCTACCATCTTATCGAACTCTTCGTAAGGAATTGTCTCTATTTTCTGAATTTCATGCGATGTCCTGAAGCCGTCAAAAAAATGTACAAAAGGAACTCTGCCTTTGATTGCCGCCATATGCGCGACGCCCGCCAGATCCATAACCTCCTGCACAGAGTTGGAACTCAGCATCGCAAAACCTGTCTGCCTCGCAGCCATTATATCGGAATGGTCGCCGAATATTGAAAGCGCATGAGTGGCTATCGCCCTTGCCGACACGTGAAAAACTGCCGGCAAAAGCTCGCCTGCCATTTTATACATATTCGGTATCATCAAGAGCAGACCTTGTGACGCGGTGAAAGTGGTGGTAAGCGCTCCTGCCTGAAGCGAACCGTGTACAGCGCCGGCTGCGCCGCCCTCAGACTGCATTTCCGAAACTCTTACAGTCCTGCCAAAAATATTCTTTACACCGCTTGCAGCCATTTCATCCACATTTTCCGCCATATTGGACGACGGAGTTATCGGATAAATAGCTGCAACATCTGTGAAAGCGTACGAAACATAGGAAGCGGCAGCATTGCCATCCATTGTCTTCATAATTTTCTTCATTTTCCCTCCTTAGTACTTCCCTATTATTAAACTAAATCATAGCATTTTTTCTTTCGAAATAAAAGACCGTTTACTCAAATTGAGCGAGCGCCATATTTGCCGGCACGCAAACAGCGAGATCAGCAGTGTGCACGCCTCTGCGACAGCCTGCCCGTACCAAAGCGCACCGGGTTCAAAATAAGCGGCAATAAGCGTCATTGCAAGCAGCAGCACCGCAAAGGTTCTCGAAATATTTATCGCAATTGAATAACGCGGTTTCATGAGCGCGGAAGAAAATCCCGCCATAAGCAAATTGAATCCCATAAACAAAAACGCGGCGCTAAACCGCCTGATTGCAGGCACAGAGCTTTCTATTATTCCAAAATTCTCTGCTCCGAAAAAAAGACTGTATATCGAACGCGCCTCAAAAAATATAAATACCACCGCCGCAGTACCTACCGTAATTACGCTGATCAGCGCGTACCTGAAAAGTCTGGCTATATTTGAATGCTCGCCGCTGCCATAGTAATAACTAACAAGCGGCTGAATACCCTGAGTTATTCCCACAAAGCACATGGCAACTACCTGATTGACATAACCGATAACACTGAAGCTTGCGACAGCAATCTCGTCAAAATGTACCATCAAAAAGTGGTTATATATAAAAAGCACGGTTCCTACACCGATTTCAGCGACAAAATCGCCAAATCCGATCGGTATTATTTTGCTGAAGACGGAAAATTCCGCCCTGTGCTTTACAAAACGCAGCCTCGCTCTGCCGAAAACAAAATGCCACATATATATAAATACCGAAAGCAGCTGAGATATTCCGGTGGCTATTGCCGCGCCTTCGACACCCCACTTCCAAACGCCTACAAACACATAGTCAAGAACTATATTTGTCACAGCGCTTGTCAATACTCCGATCGTCGCCAAAAACGGGAATCCGTCGATTTTGACCATCACTTCAAAGTTGTATGATATGACAAAACAAGGCGCAAACCAGATTATAATTCTAAGATAGCCGAGCACCATGCTCATTATCAGCTCGCTCGCGCCGAGCAAAATCGCTATCTCGCGAGCAAACAAAGTGCTGACAAGGGTTATGGCGGTTGCAAACACAGCCATTGCAATGGTTACAAATGTAAAAATCTGTCTCGCCCTGTCCACATTGCCCTTTCCAAGCTCGACGCCGACAACAGTCTGCGTGCCGACGCTGAAAAGTATCGCAAGGCCAAAAAGCCCGTTGATATAAGGCATTGCGATATTTACCGCCGAAAGCGCAAGTTCTCCCTCGTACCTCGCCACAAAAAAACCATCAACCATGGTGTACAGTGTGAACACCACCATGGCTGATACAGAGGGTACTACATATTTAAAAAACTTTTTAAGCAATAATTACATCTCCGATCAAGCCCGAAGCTTCTCGGCAATATCCCTCGCAAGTTCTTCGAGCGCCCTGTACTCCGCTTCGGCAGGAGAATATGTAGCCTCAATCGACTGACCTATGAGCTCCCAGCCTATTTCCTCGGCAAATGCCTCAATGCCCGAAACACCCCCGCCGGACCAGCATTTATTGCCGAATATCGAGAGATACCTGTTTTTGAGCGAGGTATTGGTAAGCTTTCTGAGCAGAGAATCCACCGGCCCGTAAACTTTTGTGTTGTATGCACAAGAACCTATGACGATCGACCTGTACCTCCACATATCGCTGAGAATATAGGAAATATGAGTATCTGCGGCATCGTAGACGCGTATATTTTTAACGCCGTTTTCCGCCAGACAGCGAGCGAGATATTCCGCCATTTTTGCCGTATTTCCGTACATTGAACCGTAAACTATTACAACGCCCGGCTCTGCCTCGTATGTAGACCACTTCTTGTAAAGCTCGACCGGAACTGACGGGTTTTCTCTCCATACAATCCCGTGAGATGGAGCAATCACGCTTACCGGAAGCGAATCCAGCTTTTTCAGGACATTTGTCACAAGCTGGCTGTACTTCGCGACAATATTTGAATAATACCTGCGCATCTCGTCTGCATCCTGCGTGCGCTCGTCATCGAACACGCCGCCGTCATTGGCGCCAAAGCTTCCGAAGGCATCCATGGAAAACAGCACCCCGAGAGATGTTTCGTATGTCATCATGCTTTCGGGCCAGTGGATCATCGGCGTCATAATAAATTTGAGCGTTCTTGCGCCAAGAGAAATCTCGTCCCCTTCCTTTACTTCGATAAAATCAGGTTCTACGCCGTAAAATCCCTTGATAAACGGCAAGGTCTTTTTGTTGCCTACCAGCTTGATATCCGGATACTCTCTGAGCACATCGACAATCGAGCTTGAATGATCCGGTTCCATGTGATTTATCACAAGGTATTCCGGTTTTCTGTCGCCTATAATGCTCTTTATTTTTTCTAAAAATTCAGAAGTTTTTACAAACTTAACTGTATCGATTATGGCAATTTTTTCGTCATCTATGAGATACGAATTATAGGCTACGCCCTTATCGAGCGGCCAAGTATTTTCAAAACGGGCTGTATCCCTGTCATTTACTCCTATCCAGTAAATATTCTCCTTGACAACAGTCTTCATTATTCCTCCTACTGAATAAGGATTATAACCAATCAGCAAACTTATTTCAAGCATTTCAGATAGTAGGACAATCGTCCAAATCGTTTTGTGAATAAATAGTAGTTTCTTTGCGTTCAAAAAAAAAAAAAAAACAAAATCAATAAACTTTCGACAAAAGTCTTGTTTCTCAAGAATATCAGAGTATAATTTTATTCATCAACCCAAAATGGACAGATCTAAGGAGCAAAAAATGAACAAAACTTCAGAAAACAATGTGAAATTCGGTATAGGAATGAAGCTAAGTATAGCAATAGCGGTCATTCTTTTAGTTATTCTGTCAGGAAAAACCATTTACGACGGCATAGCAAACTACCAATATTCCATCCAGACAAAGACTGACACTGCCCTCGAATTGTCGAGAGCAATGGCAAAAGACCTTGAAAAACAATTTGTAGAACTTTACGCCGGAGCGCGCGATATGCGCGACATGCTCGAAAATACAATAAAAGCGATACCAAAAGAGCGTCGTTCAAGAGACTTGATCCTGATGAATCTCAAATCTTTTATAGAGAGCAACCCAAGTATGTTTGGCCTGGGCGTGACCTTTGAACCAAACGCTTATGACGGAAATGACTCAAAGTTTAAAAATCAGTCGGATGTTTATGGAGAAACCGGAAGATTCTCCACATATGCGGCGCTTGACAAAAATCACAAAGGGCAGCTTGAATATTACGATACTTCGGACGATGCGTATTATGCCGATACTATCGCGCAAAATAAAGTCGTGCTGACAGATCCGTATATGTACAACGACCACATGATAGTAACAATCAGCGTGCCGATAACCGAAGACGGAAAAGTTATCGGCGCAGTAATGGCCGATATCGAATGCTCATACATTCAGGATGTTGTCGAAAGTCAGGACAATCCCGAAAACGGCAATGATATACTTCTCATCTCCAACACCGGCGTAATAGCGGCGGCATCCGACAAGACCGCACTCCTCAAAAATGTACTCGAACTTGCTCCTCATTACAAAAGATATGTCGATAATGCAAACAACGGAAACGAAACTATAGACGATGTAACAAACAGCCGCGGCATAGCCTCAAAGGTTGTGTTTGTTCCGGTAAACATCCCCGGAGTAACTCAAAAATGGGTATTTGAAAATCTGAATACGATGGACAGCTTTACCGTAGAAGCAAAAGAAAAAGTTATATTTTCCATCATAGTTAATATCGGCGTAATACTGGTCCTGGTAGCGGCAGTCTATATCCTTATAACAAGGCTGATCAGCAGGCCGCTGGCACTTACAGCAAGCGCCATGAATAAAATATCGGATTACAACCTCGATCTGTCTTCAGAAGCGCGCCAGAGCGTCAAATACATGCAGAACAAGGACGAAATCGGAATAATGATGCGCGCCACCGAAAAAATGGTTCAAAACCTGACCGCAACTATTTCGTCAATTTCAGATAACGCACAAAACGCTGCAGCTACAGCCGAAGAGCTTACCGCTACCGCTCAGAGCGCAGCGGACACTGCAAATGAAGTCGCAAGCGCAGTAAATAATATCGCAGAAGGTGCGACTTCGCAGGCCGAGGACACACAGCAGGCGGCAGAAAGTGTAGACAAATCCAACACTCTGCTTGAGGAAATGATCCACGTACTCAAAGATCTGCACGAAGCCTCCGAAGAAATGAATGTCAGAAGGCAGGAGGGCAACGCGGCGCTCAGTGAACTGATTAAAGCTACAGAAAGGCTTATGAACGCCACTGAAGAAGTCAGCGATATAGTCGTGCAGACAAATAACAGCGCCACAGAAATAGCAAGCGCCAGCGATATGATTCAGGCTATTGCAGACCAGACAAATCTTTTGGCGCTCAATGCCGCTATAGAAGCCGCAAGAGCAGGCGATGCCGGCAGAGGCTTTGCGGTTGTCGCAGAAGAAATCAGAAAACTCGCCGAGCAGTCCAACGGCTTCACCGAACAGATAAGAAACATCATCAACCAGCTCAAAAACAAATCTGAGCAGGCGGTCAACACAATCAGCGTGACAAAACAGATCGTAGGTGACCAGGACAAAAAGACAGAAGAAACCGGCGACAAATTCAAGCAGATCTCCGTGGCTCTCGAACGCAGCAGGGCAATCGTAGAAAAACTCAACAAATCATCTGCGGAAATCAACGAACGCAACCAAAAGATAGTTTCAGTAATAAGCAACCTCTCTGCAATTGCAGAAGAAAATGCAGCAACCACAGAGGAAGCGGCCGCTTCGGTAGATTCTCAGACTATGTCGATACACAACATCTCCGAGGCGAGCGAAAACCTCGCAACAATTGCGACAAGCCTGCAAGAGGAAGTTGCGCGATTCAAATTTTAGAAGTATTCTTAATTTTCATTCATTGCACCGGTCCCGCAAGCCTTTCGAGGCTTGCGGGGCTTTTTTGCGCAGATTTCCGCAAATCCAATATATCCGAAAAATGTGATAGAATAATATTGGGAAAATTTACTGCTGAATTAATAAGACGTTGCATGCCTGTATAAATTATTCAGCGAGCGCCGGCAAACGGCATAAAATAAAACGGAGGACATAATGCAAGGAAATTTTGTATATTCAAACCCGACAAAGCTGTATTTCGGTGAAAACGCAATAACCGGACTGGAAAACGAGCTCGGCAGGTACGGAAAAAACGTGCTGCTGTGTTACGGCGGAGGCTCAATAAAAAAGAACGGCGTTTACAATGACGTCATATCGGCGCTGAGAAATGCCGGAAAAATGGTTTTTGAGGATTCCGGAGTGATGCCCAACCCCACTATTGATAAAGTCCTGCAAGGCGCAGCACTGGCACGCGAGCACGAAATCGACCTCATACTTGCGGTTGGGGGCGGTTCTGTAATCGACTATGCAAAGGCTGTTTCGGCGTCGGCATACTGCAAAGAAGACCCTTGGATAAAATTCTACGTAAATGCCGAAATGCCTTCAACAAACCTGATTCCAATCGGCTGTGTGCTGACGATGGCGGGCACCGGCTCAGAAATGAACGGAACTTCAGTCATATCAAATAATGCGGTTGGCAAAAAGTACGGCTGCGCCTTCGGAGAAATACTTATGCCAAAATTTTCAATACTAAATCCCGAGTACACGCTCTCGCTGCCAAAATATCAGATGATTGCGGGCATTTTCGATATTATGTCACATATAATGGAACAATATTTCTCCGGAAACGACGACAATGTCAGCGATTACATCGCCGAAGGACTCATGCGTTCAGTGATTAATTCAGGAAGAGCCGCCGCCAAAAATCCGCTCGACTACGAGGCGCGGTCAAACATCATGTGGGCGGCCACCTGGGCGCTCAACTCACTGCTCGGCAAAGGCAAAACCGGCGATTGGGAAGTCCATGCAATAGGTCACGCAATAACAGCCGCAACCGATTCCACGCACGGGATGACATTGGCTTCATTTTCCATTCCTTATTACAGATACATAATGGATGCCGGACTCCACAAATTCAAGAGGTTCGCAATAAATGTCTGGAGCGTCGCACCGCGTGATATGGATGATACAGCCATTGCAAAAGCCGGGTTGGATGCGATGGAAGAATGGATGCGCGAAATAGGAGCGGTAATGAATCCTCGCGAATTGGGGGTCACAGATGAAATGATAGACGGCATAGCAGAGAGCGCCTTCAAAAGACCGGGAGCATACAAGGTCATGACAAACGAGAGCATCGCTGAAATTCTGCGAACTGCCATGGGGGAAATTTGAAATCTTCAGCGCACTTGATTCCGCAGCCTGCAGCAGGTAGCGCCGCATCCGAGCTGATGCAGGATATCGGCTTTATTGTTGAGCTGGACGGAATAAAAAATATTTTTCGCAAGACCATGGTGCTTGGAACTGACCGCCGCGAAAACGATGCGGAGCATTCCTGGCATATCGCAGTGATTGCAATGCTGCTCGAAAAATATTCGTCCTTTGGTATAAATATGACCAAAGTCCTTAAAATGCTGCTGATCCACGATATTGTCGAGCTGTACGCCGGAGATACATTCGCATACGACGCTGCAAAAAACAGCGATAAAACCGGGCGCGAAAGAAATGCAATGGAGCTTATCAAAACAAAGATGTCGCCCCCTAATGCCGCCATGGTTTCTGCACTGTGGGAAGAATTCGAGGCGAAAGAAACACCGGAAGCGGTCTACGCCAATGCAATGGACAGATTGCAGCCTATGCTCAGCAATATACACGCAATGGACGGCGGCACCTGGAGAGAATTCGGAGTAAGACGGGAACAGGTGCTTAAAAGAGCCGAACCAATAATGAAAATCAACGATGAGCTATACTCATACCTCATCTCACAGATAGATGCAAATGTCAAAAACGGCAATATTCTCTTGTAAAAGTGTTTGCATTTAGTTAATGCTTTGTTGTGCTTTTCGGGATACAATGGTCGTAAAGAAAAACTCAAAGGAGGAAAAATGACTTTTTCAAAGACACTATTAGAAGGCTTTAACGCACAAATTCAAAAGGAATACGATTCTTCATACATATACACCGGAATGGAATTGTACTTCAAAAATCTTGGAATCCCGGGATTTGAACACTTTTTCAAGCTCCAGGCAAAGGAAGAAAAAGAACACGCCGAGGATTTTACAAACTTTGTGTTTGATATGAACGAGAGCGTGGAGCTGTTTGCGCTGAACAAACCTAAAACAGCCTACAATTCTGTTTTAGAGGTGTTTGAAGCGGCGCTTGAACACGAAAAATTTATCAGCAAGAGCATTGCAGATCTGCTCGTGCTCGCCATCAAGGAAAGCAACTTTGCTGCCGAAAACTTCCTTAGGAAATACATAGATGAGCAGGTGGAAGAAGAAGCTACATTCCAGTCCATCGTCGACACTATAAAATTCCTCGGCGATGACAAAGCTGCGCTGTACTCTTACTCAAAGGCGCTCGGAAAAAGACAGTAATACAAACACATTAAGCAAAAAACTCGGACCATATCAGAAAGCAAAATCTGATATGGTCATTTTTTTATTACAGCTTGCGGCGTCCAAATATTCATGAACAAATCCGCAATAAGCAAAAGACAGCCGCGTCAAACCCGCGCGGCATCGTCGGATATTTCTTAATAAATCACACAGTAAAACAAAAAATAAGGACTTGAGCACTAAAATTTACTGTAGATTGGAAATTACATAAAGATATATTGTATGCCCGTTTGTTAATAATCTGCTAAATTCTTATTCAAAAAGAGTGGGTATGCGTTTCGGTCAAAAACTAAAACTATTCAGACGAAGAAGAGGGCTTACTCAGAAAGAATTAGCAAAAATGCTAAAGACTTCCCAGAGTGCAATTCACTTCTACGAAACCGGTCAAAGAACTCCAAATGCATCGACTGTCGCAAACTTTATTCAAAACCTTGAACTTAACAAGTATGAAGTCGCGGAGTTTTTAGCCGATTTTGAGCTCGCCAAAGAAAATGTGCCGATTTTTGAAAGCGCAGAGTACGAGCTTGAGGAAGCTATCGAACTTGCAAGGGAATTTGACGATGAGCACAAACGATTTATTGCAAGTGTCATAAAAGAAACTTACAAAAAGCAAATCGGAGAATTGCCTCCGAAATAATAAAAAAAGGAAGGCTCAAATGAAAACGGAGAATTTATCAGTATCAGACAACGGTGAAAACGTACTGCTATGCACATGCAGTCTCTGCTTAAAAGACACAGACAAGCTTAGGATTTTCAAAAATGGTCTTGTGTGCGACGACTGCATCGAGTATGTACAAAACATTATTCCAAGCTGTTCGCACAGAAAAACTGTTGTCAACTGATGCGAAATCGTTGAATTAAAAGCACAATAAGTCGGAAGTTGAAACTTCTGACTTATTCGTTTTGTGGGAAAAATTTTTCGGTCACTTTGTTACATTTTTTGCCGCCATAGTGTTATAATGTTATAAACATATAGATTTGGAGGCTGTAATGATTTTGAGAGACGGACTTTCTTACGACGATGTATTGCTTGTTCCTCGCCGATCGGAAATACTACCGACTGAAACCAGCGTAAAAACATCACTGTCGCCGGGACTGACGCTCAACATCCCTATAATTAGCGCAGGAATGGACACCGTGACAGATTCCAAGCTCGCCATCGCTATTGCAAGAGAAGGCGGCATCGGGATAATACATAAGAATATGACTATAGAGGAACAAACGCTCGAAGTCGACAAAGTCAAGCGCTGTGAACACGGCGTCATAGTAGATCCATTTTCACTGTCGCCGGATCACAAAGTCAAAGATGCCGAAGCGCTCATGAGCCGCTACAGAATCTCCGGCGTGCCTATAGTTGACGATAAAAAAATGCTCGTCGGCATAATAACAAACAGAGACATACGCTTCGAAAGCGATATGGAGGCTCGCATAGGCGACGTAATGACAAAAGACAGGCTCGTCACTGCATCACCCGACATAGATTTCGAAGATGCAGGCGAAATCCTCCGAAAATATAAAATCGAAAAGCTGCCGCTTGTCGACGAGAACAGAATTTTAAGAGGGCTTATCACAATAAAGGACATCGAAAAAAAGCTCGTCTACCCTAACCGCGCCACCGATGGAATGGGAAGGCTGCTGGCGGGCGCTGCTGTCGGAATAACCGGCGACTACATGGACAGAGTAAAAGCTCTCGTAGGCGCAGGAGTAGACGCAATAGTAGTGGATTCGGCGCACGGACACAGCAAAAATGTACTTGAAACCGTCTCGGCAATCAAAGCGGCATACCCAAGCATCTGCCTTATCGCCGGAAATGTCGCAACTAAGGAAGGCACGCGCGACCTTGCAGCAGCGGGAGCAGATGTCATAAAAGTAGGCATAGGGCCAGGTTCGATCTGCACTACACGAGTTATTGCAGGAATCGGCGTACCGCAATTCACAGCAGTAATGGACTGCGCAGAGGAAGCGGCGGCGCTCGGCAAGACCATAATCGCCGACGGCGGCGTCAAATACTCCGGCGATATCGTGAAAGCGCTTGGAGCAGGAGCGGCAGCAGTAATGCTCGGTTCATTGTTTGCCGGAACCGAGGAAAGTCCCGGCGAGACCATCATCTATCAAGGCAGGAATTACAAAGTATACCGCGGGATGGGCTCGATCGAAGCAATGGAAAAGGGTTCAGGCGACAGATATTTCCAAGATAAAGCAAAGAAATATGTTCCGGAAGGTGTCGTGGGCAGAGTGCCTTACCGCGGTCACCTAAAGGATGTCATATACCAGCTTGTCGGCGGAATCAAATCCGGAATGGGCTATTGCGGAGCTCCGGATATCGCAACTCTCCGCAAAAATGCCGAATTTGTCAAAATTACAAGCGCCGCACTCAGGGAGAGCCATCCTCACGACATTGCAATTACAAAGGAATCTCCAAACTATAGCACTGCGCAGTTTGACTAAGGGAGCTATCGTCGATTTATGAAAAAATGCTGCATCCGATTCAAGCTTTCGCTGTTCATCGTAACAGCGGTGCTTTTGCTTACCGGCTGCGGCGTATCAGTTCAAGATACCTCCTCAACTTCACAGGCCGCCCTGTCACACACGGCAGAAACATCTGAACAGAGCACAAGCTCACCGCTCAGCGCAGAAGAATTTCAATCCGCCGCGCTGGGAAGAATTCTCGGAGGGCTAATAGAGATCCGCAACACCTCGGATTTGGTATTTGATTTAGAATCTGAAGATTACGAAAAATTAAAAACTGTACTCCAAGAGGCGGGGCTCGACCACGAAAAAGTCATAAGGCACAGGTATCCCCAACTGAAGCTGCAATCGGAAGATGCCGCAAAATTCAACCAGTGCATGAAAATGCGCTCACACGAAGATTTAGAGCGTTTGCAATACCTTAGCAGCTTGGGTGGCTCAGACTATGATTCATACATAGAAGACGCGGGATCCCTCGGCATAGAATATGCCGACTACGGGATTTCCGAGAGCGACGAGTACCTTAGCATAGTGTGCGCAAAGGCATATCCTGCTGTTTTTCTGGCAGGAGGAGCCAGCTACTTTGTAGATGCATATGTATTCGACAAAAATACAGGGGAATACCTGAATTTTGCAAAATTGTTCGAACGGATCGGCAGTGGCGCGACAAACGAAGGCTCTGCAGCCAAGAAATTGCCGATAAAAGTCGAGGAATTAGTATCCGCACTTGAATATCTTCCGTATCTGTATTCAAACACCGACTCTTTCAAAGAGTTTTCCGGCGAGGCATTCCGAGATCACTACTCCGACTACCTGCTCGCCCTATGGGAGAAAATCGATTCAAACGATATTCCGATGTCGTCTATCGAATTGGCGACCGCCCCTTCTTTCTATCTGGACAGCGAGAATAATGTGCGCGTGATTTATGCATATACCGCGATGGCGCGCGGCGAAGAATTTGCAGGACAAAACGAAGATGCGAGCCTGATAGACGTGCTCGATCTACCAGTATCCAAGCTGGTAATTCCAGACACTCAAATCAGTTCCACTTTCAAGAAAGCGTGCAATATCAGCAGCTTTGACGAAGAACCTCTGGCAATGGCAGCTTATCTCGGCTGCGGCGGCGAAGAAACGCTTCAAAAGCTGCAGGGTATCCTGAACTCACTTGACATAACAACAAACGATCTGAAAATGATCAGCTACTACACCGCGGCCCAGCCGGACTACACGGATTTTTATATGATAATACCGAAATACACCGCAAATGTCGTATCATTAAAGTCAATTCATGATGATTACGGGTATATATATCATACAAGCGGGCCGACTGTATTCGCAATAATAAGAAACGCCGAGGAGCAGCCGACATTAGAAGTACAAAGCTTCAGACGGCACGCTTCGCTAACCGTCTCCGGTGACTGCAGTACATATGCCGGAGATTACTCGGAATTCTCGATGGGAAGCTTTGCAGACGAAATCGAGCCTTCAACAGAAATAGCGCAAGAAACAAAAGAATTTTTTATGTTTATTACCAATGTCGAGCGATGCCAATAAGGATATTGTAAAAAGGAGGAAAAATGTCAATCAATAAAATCAAGCACACTATCGCCATTGCAGCAGTCAGCGTACTGATCGCCGCCGTCGCCGCAGGGTGCAGTCAGGTCAAGGAACCCACCGTTTCAGTTACCACATCTACGTCAGAGTCAATATCAGAATCTGCGTCAAAAGAAACAAATTCTACTGCCGTGTCCAGCTCCACAACCGAGAGTGCTGTAGCTTCGCAAACAACAGAAACTCCAAGCGACGATTCTCAGCCTAATCCGGCATTTGCCGAGATACTCGGCGGCATCATAGGCAGCAGAGACAGCAGCGGAATAGTCTACAACCTCGAAAAAACATATTTCAAAAATGCCGAAATATTTGAAAAAGCCGGACATGACATATACTCCGACGCCAAATTCCCTCAAATAAAGGCGCAGACTGAAACGGCAAAGCTTTTCAATTCTCACATACGAGAGACGGCACTGCGCGAGTCCGAAAATATGTACAGAGATATCGCGCAAGCAATTGAAAACAATCTTTATGACGCTGATACCGGATGGGTTTACTACGACTACGGAGTAATAGAAAGTGACAAGTATCTCAGTATCATAATGGCTCGGAGCGACAGTTTTTACAAGCTTCAGCCGTTCATCAGCATAGAGACATATATATTTGACAAACAAACCGAAGAATTTGTGCCGTTTGACCAAGTTGTAAGCGATTTTGGAATAGACATTGGGGACTTCCTTAGCAAACTCGAAAATCTCTTTGCAGAAAACAACATAGACCTCAAGATTTACGAAAACTATTTCTACAGAGAAAAGTACAAAGATTATCTGTTTAGGCTATGGAACACAATGCTCACAGTACGCGATATGCGAGATCCTTCCGAGAGATTCCTGATTTTGGAAAATTTTTCAAATGATGCCAACGCGGGAATCTATGTGGATGAAAGTAACCGACTTCACGTGGTCACTCCATCCCATATGCTTGACGGCGTCAATGAAGATACAGGCAATTTTTCGTTCAAAATGACTTTTCAAGATGCGATGTACAATGATATCCCGGCGACCGAACGCAAGGTCAACCCGGTTTTTGAGTACTATTCATCAAAAATCGGCGGCGTCGGAGAAAACATCAATGCAATGGTCGTCAAGCTTCCCGATGTCGAATCCGATGATTTTGCAGCGATTATGGGAGGACTGCTGTCGGAAAACAATTCAGCCGACTTGATCCCAGTAAATACACACCATTCCGAGAACCACGATTTCTTCGTGCTGATCCTGCGTTATTCAGCCTCTGTGACAAGGGTGATTCATCCGGAACCTATGGCAATTGAATACAAAATGGGCGCTACACATTCTGTCGGCGATATGCAAATTATCAGCTTGGATATCAGCGCAGATTCTACAGTATTGGTAGAATCGCGCGACGAATGGTTTGCGGTCGAATCAAACTCCGACACAATAATTGACATAACAGAGCATATTGCATCGAACAAGAACGGCATTTCCGAAGAAATTCTCAATAATTTAATACGCATTTTCAAGTAGGTGCAATCAGGCGAACACAATAACAGCAACGCTGTAATCGGGGCAGACCGCGCACTACAGCAAATGCATGCAGCTTGCATGCTGCGGCGTAGCTATGCGAATCACAACACAGCTATGCGAATCACAACACAGATATTACTAAGGGGGCTTACATGAACAAGCACGAAAGTATTGTAATAATTGATTTTGGCGGGCAGTACAGCCAGCTCATTGCAAGGCGCGTAAGAGAAGCTGGGGTATATTCCGAAGTGATAAGCTGGCAAAACGCCTATGACAAAATCAGTGACGCCGGTTATGCGGGAATTATTTTTTCCGGTGGGCCGAGTTCCGTCTACCTGAACGACGCGCCCACCGTTGACAAGCGCATATTCGAACTTGGAATCCCCGTGCTTGGAATATGCTACGGAATGCAGCTCATGGCTCACTCACTCGGCGGCGAAGTTGTAAGAGCCAACAAACAGGAATACGGAAAGATCGCGGTCAGCATCGGCACAAACTGCGCCAATCCCCTATTTAGCGGCATTGCAGACAACACCGCGCTGATGAGCCATTTTGACTATGTAGCCAAGGTTCCTGCAGGTTTTGAAATAGACGCCCGCACCGAAGCTTGTCCTGTAGCCGCAATGTCCAATATATCAAAAAAGCTTTTCGGAATACAATTCCACGCAGAAGTGGAACATACTGCGTTTGGCAGAAATTTAATAGAAAACTTCCTCAGGAACGTCTGCGAATTAGCCGGCACTTGGAATATGGGAGCATTTGCCGAAGAAGAAGTGGCAAGAATCCGCGAGCAAATCGGCGAAGGCAGAGCAATATGCGGCCTGTCGGGCGGCGTCGATTCCTCTGTAGCCGCTGTGATGGTGCACAAAGCAATCGGAGACAGGCTCACATGCATATTTGTGGATCACGGTCTGCTCAGACAAAATGAGGCCAAAGAAGTCGAAGAAGTTTTCACCAAGCGCTTTAATATGAATTTTATAAAAATCGACGCGCGCGAGCGTTTCCTTTCCAAGCTTGCAGGTGTCACCGAGCCGGAGCGCAAACGAAAGATCATCGGCGAGGAATTTATCAGGGTTTTCGAAGATGCATCATCTAAAATCGAGGGCGCAAATTTCCTCGTTCAGGGAACGATATACCCGGATGTAATCGAGTCAGGCACCGATACCGCCAAAGTTATCAAAAGTCATCACAATGTGGGCGGGCTGCCAAAGGATCTCAAATTCAAATTAGTTGAGCCGCTGCGAATGCTTTTCAAGGACGAAGTACGCGCTGTAGGCAGGGTGCTCGGCATCCCTGAGGACCTCGTTTCAAGGCAGCCATTCCCTGGACCAGGGCTTGCAATAAGAGTACTCGGCGAAGTGTCCGAACCGCGGCTTGCAAAACTGCGCGCTGCAGATGCAATTCTGCGTGAGGAAATCAAAAATGCAGGACTGCATGGCGAAATATGGCAATATTTCTGCGTGCTGCCGGGCATCAGGACAGTCGGCGTAATGGGCGACGAGCGCACCTACTCTGACGCCGTGGGAATACGCGCCGTCACTTCAGTAGACGGCATGACATCCGACTTTGCGCGCGTGCCTTACGATGTACTCGAAAAAGTTGCTTCCCGCATAGTCAGCGAAGTCCCC
>JBHAZV010000004.1:0-15651 GCA_041781135.1 Acidaminobacteraceae bacterium | reverse complement strand
TTGCGACTCAAATGCAATCGTTTTTGATTCATTTCTGATGTCTGCGAACAGGTCGTGTTTTTGTGTGTTGACAAATATCGTGTAGACTGTTATAATATCATGGTGTTTTTACAAGGCTGCGGATTTCGCTGCAGCCTCAATAATTTATCAGGAGGACAAATGGAAGAAAAAGTACTTAAGGCTATCAGGCGCGACGCTTGCGGAAAGAGTTCGTCTTCTAAGCTGAGAAAAGATGGTTTCACTCCGGTTGTACTCTACGGAAAGGAATACGATAGCACAGGGCTTTACATCGACACCCTCGAGCTCAACAGATTCCTTGCATCTAATTCCGTAGGCGCAAAACTTGAGCTTGAAATCGACGGAAAAAAAGAGATGGCTATCGTAAAAGAGCTGCAGAGGCACCCTGTCAAGAGAACAGTTCTTCATGTGGATTTCCAGCATCTTAAGGCCGGTCAAAAGGTCAGAGTGCAGCTCCCTATTAACTACATCAATCAGGACAAGGTTCAGAAGGGACTCATCATTCAGAAATTGCTCGAAACCCTGAATATAGAATCTCTTCCGAAGAATCTCGTGCCTGCGATAGAGGTAGATCTTGATGGACTTGGAATAGGCAGTACAATTACTGTCGCTGATATAAAGACGGATAAATATCCTGGAATCGAAATATTAGAAGACCCGGATACTGTGCTTGCGACTATCGTTGAGCCGTCTAAGGTCGAAGCACCTCAGGCAGACGAAGCTGTCGAAACCGAAGAATCAGCTGAATAATTGTAGGATTGCGCGCTTGCCGCGCTTATTAAAAAGGTGGCGCAGCTTTGCGGCTGCGCCATTTTTATTGCAGAGCGGGGTTTTATGGACGCATTAGGCATAATATTTGCAATACTCGGAGGAATGCTTTGGGGACTCTCCGGTGTGTGCGGTCAGTATCTTTTTAATTATAGAGGCTTCGAGGCGCCGTGGCTTGTCACCGTGCGGCTGATTATCGGAGGCGCGCTTATATTGTCGGCTTGCGCCGCAAATCCGGTATTAAAGGCATCAGTAAAAAACATATGGAGCGAAAAACGCGACAGAATCGCGCTTTTGGCGTTCAGCGTTTTGGGGATAGGAGCGTGCCAATTTACATATTTTTCTGCGGTACAGGCTTCAAATGCGGGAACGGCAACCGTTCTCTCCTACACCGCGCCCGTAATAATAATGCTGTATGTGGCGATGGCTTCAAAAAAGTTCCCGACTGCCGCAGAGATAAGCGCGCTCGTGCTTGCACTCGGAGGCACATTTTTTCTTGCGACGCGCGGAGATGTCTCGACACTTGCAATATCTGGGGAGGGGCTGTTCTGGGGTATGATTTCGTCTGTAACTTTGGCTTCCTACACACTGATTCCGGTCGGACTAATGAAAAAATTCAGCACATTGCCGGTGCTCGGTTGGGGTATGCTGATCAGCGGATTTGCGTTGTTTGGATTTACAAGACCATGGAACATTGTCGGCGTCTGGGATACAAATACCGTGCTGGCGTTTCTTGCCGTAATAATTTTTGGCACTGTCTTTTCGTTTTCACTTTATCTCGAGGGGGTCAAACGCATCGGAGCGCCGCGCGCGAGCCTTTTCTCGGCATCCGAGCCGTTGACAGCCACTCTGGCGACCACTGTTTTTATGGGCACAGAGTTTCTGTTTATGGATTTTGTCGGATTGTTGATGATTCTTATTGCGGTTGCTGTACTTTCGCTTAGGCGATGATATTATTAAGCAATTATTAAACCGCCATTAAGACTTGAAAAATGCCGTTTTTCGCTTTGGCTAAGGTGTATAATTAGTCGAAGTGATTCAGCTGTGCCGGTGGATAAAATTCCGGCCAATAACCGTGCAGTATGGAGGAAAAATGAAAAAAATAAATCCAAGGATTTTAGTATTTGTGGCGTTGCTTGTGATTGCGGCGCTGCTGTCGTTTGGGTCATTTTATACGCTGGATAACGCGCAGGAAGCGATAATTGAGCGGTTCGGCCAGGTAGTTTCCGTAACATCCGAAGCTGGGCTGCATTTCAAGTTCCCGTTTATAGACAGAGTAATTGTTTACAGCACAAACGAGATACTTTCGCTTCAATATGGGTACAGAGCGGTTTCTGAAAGCGGTCAGTCCCATATATATGAGGAAGTCGACAACGAGGCAAACGTACTGACAAAGGGCTCGTATCTGATAAATATCGGAGCGGTGATACAGTACAAAATAACCGATCCGGTCTATTATCACTACCAGGTTGCGGATCAGGAACAGACCATACGGCTCGCATTCGAGAGCGTGCTGCGTTCAAATATTCAAAATCAGCTCCTTGATGACGCGCTCGTAAATAAAGATCTTATTGCAAAGGAAATATTGCCGGATCTCATAGCAAAGCTCAACAATTACAAGCTTGGGATAACTGTTGTCGACGTGAGGCTTACCGATGTTCTGCTTCCCACCAAAGTGCAGTTTGCGTACGACGATGTGAATATCGCCTCAAATGAAAAAGACTCGTTTAAGTCCAACGCCGAGAAGTACGCAAACGAAAAGCTTCCGGGTGCAAGGGCGGAGGCGTACAAGATGGTGCAGGCTGCCGAGGCGTACAAAGCCGAAAAAATTGCGCAGGCAAAGGGCGATGTCGAAAATTTTAATCAGGTCTATGCAAAGTATGTCCTTTCCAAGGATGTGACGCTTTCGCGAATGTATATAGAAACTATGGAAAAGATTTTGACAAGGACTAAAAATAAATACATACTGGACAGCGATCAGGACAGTCTTTTGAAATATTTGCGGCTTGACCCGGCGCAGAATTAGGAGGGAATATGGAGTTTTTCGGAAAAAATAACACAAATAGAGAAAAGGAAATTTTTGTAAAGGAAAGCGTGGATTGGAAAAAGCTTCGTCGAATAATTATTCCCGTTGTGCTGCTTGTGGCGGCGGTTGTTATTCTCTCGCAGAGTTTGTACATAGTCAGGGAGGACGAGGTCGCAACGATAAGGGTACTTGGCGAAATCAAGCAGATAGTCGTAGCGCCAGACAACGAAGCCGACGCTGTGGCGCAGAGCAGTCTCGATAAGCGGTTTGAGGGAGTTCCCATCGATACGAGCAAGGGCTTAAAACTGATGATTCCATTTATTACTACCGTTGAAAAAAACAGCGCAAAGCTCAATACCTATATATCCAATACTGCCAAAATAAATACGCGCGACAAGATAAAGTACGATATTGACATATATGCGCAGTGGAAAATAACGCACCCCGGTATGTTCAGGGCATCGCTTGGAACACCGGCAAGAGCAAACAGCAAGATAGACGAGGTCGTGTACGCCGTCGTAATAGACAGGATCAACAGACTTACAAGCGCAGATTTTCTGAATAACAAGCAGGCGCTCGAAAATATACTCAGCGAGGCGCGGGTTGATCTCAATGAAAATCTGGCAAGTCAGGGGATAAGGATAGTGGATATCGATGTATACCGCACGGTCATCCCCGAATCCAATGTCGAGTCTACATATAAAAAAATGATAGCTGAGCGTGAGGCTATAGCGCAGCAGATCAGAGCGGAAGGACTCGAGCTTTACAACAACACGGTTGCAGATACCGACAAGAAGGTAGCGGAAATACTTGCTTCTGCGATAGAGGACTCTGAAAAAATCCGAGGCGAGGCTGATGCAGAGGCGCTTGCAATATATGCCGGCGCGTTTTCGAAAGATCCTGAGTTTTATGAGTTTTGGAGAACTCTAAAATCCTATGAAAATTCCATCGATGAGAATACATATATGTTCCTGGACAAGAATAATCGCTATCTGAAAATTTTGAGTGGGGATTTTAATTTCGGCGACGAGTAGGAAGTTTTGCAGATATTGATTTAACTGATTAAAAATTTTGCGGAGGCAATATGATTGAATTAAAGGCGCTTACAAAGGTGTATGGCAGCAAAAAGGCTGCGCACAATGTGACATTTAATGTGAATGCGGGAGAAATCTTCGGTTTTATAGGTCCGAACGGTGCGGGTAAAACCACCACGCTCAAAATGATGACGGGGATTATTCAGCCGAATAGCGGCACTGCGGTGCTCGGAGGCTGCGATATAATCACCCAGCCTATTGAAGCCAAGAAAACTTTTATTTTCGTGCCGGATCATCCCGAAATATTCAGTAATATAAGCGGTATAGATTATTTAAATTTTATTGCTGATTTGCATGGAATTTCCAAAGATGTCAGAAAGCTTCGAATAGACGAGGCGGCTTCGGAGTTTGCAATAGCAGGAGATCTCGGCGCAAAAATCAACACTTATTCGCACGGAATGAAGCAAAAGTTGCTCATAGTCGCGGCGTTTATGGTAAAGCCGAAAATAATGATTTTTGACGAGCCTCATGTAGGGCTCGATCCGCAGGCGATGAAGCTGCTCAGGGATAAGATGAAGCAGTTTTGCGCTGACGGCGGCACTGTGTTTTTTTCGTCGCATATCTTGGAAGCCGTGGAAAACCTCTGCCACAGGATCGCGATAATCAATAAGGGAGAGATAGTCGGCATAGGTACTCTTGATGAAATACGCAACGGAAGCGCCAAGAGCCTTGAAGAGCTCTTCTTTGATCTGACGCAGTAGAGAGGTGGAGGCTAAAGTATGGTTACAACTTTTAGGATAGCTCGTATTTATTTGAAGGAGACGCTGGGCAGCTTTATTTCAGGCGCATCCTCTGCAAGCGGCGGCAAGAAGGGTGGCAGTACTGTAAAAAAAATTCTGATTATGCTGCTGCCGCTTCTGTTTTTGCCGCAGGTTTTTGTGCTTTCTTATTATGTTTATGGCTTAATGAGGGATATAGGCGCTGCGTCTGTGGCAATATCGCTGTTCGTGCTCGCTGCGACTACAATGATTTTTTTTACAGCGTTTTCTACAGTCGTGACAAGTATCGGCGGCGACGCTGCGGTGACACAGCTCCTTTCGCAGCCGGTAAAGCCTAATCAGCTCTTTCAGGGCAGGCTTGCGCTGACATATTTTATTGCAATGCTCGAATCTCTGTACTTGTTGCTGCCTATTTCGGTGATTTATGCCCTCGATTTTGGATGGCATACTCTGGGGTTGTCGGTGATTGTAGCTCTGCTTGTACCCGCAGTTCCAATAAGCATTTGTCTGCTATTTATTTCTCCGTTTGCAAGATTATTTGCAAAGCCGGCGCTAAAGAAATTTATTCCTTATGTGCTAAATATTGGTTTTTTAGCTCTGTATTTTTGGATAATGATATCTTTGAACCCTACGAATATGGAAGTATCAGGGAATATCAATATAGTAAACATTATGCTGAAGCTTGTCGGCAGTTATTATCCGCCTGCGGCGCTGGCAGGGGAATTTACGGCGGGAAATTTGGTCAGCGGTTTGATTTATGTCGGTATCAGCGCATTTTTTGTGGCGGTAGCACTCGGTATTTCGGGATTTTTTGCAAAGGTTATGCTGTATGAAGGTGTTTCTGCGGGCGCATCAAAGAAAGGAAAAGTTGGGTTCGAAAGCCGTTCAGTGATGAGCTGGCTGTTTATGAGGCAGCTCCGAATAATGTTTTCTTCTCATCGATTTGTTCTCCAGTCAGTTGGTTCGCTGTTTGTAATGCCGATTTTGCTTGTGGTATATTCTTTAACCGGAATTATAGATGCGGAAGCGCTCGGCAATTGGATTATAGCCTTAGACGCCGGGCCGCTGGTAATATTTGCACTGATGGTGTCAGGCGTGGTATTTACAACAATTGGCGTTACAAATGTCGCTCGCGAAGGCAGTACATTTTGGGAAAACAAGGTAATGCCTGTCAGCGCCGTGACACAGGTTGCATCGCGTCTGCTGTTCAGCGTTTTAATGAGCTTACCTGTAGGCGTCGCAATGTGTGTATATGTGGCGGTTGTCTTTGAAATCAGCGTTTTTCAGTTTGTTTTGGGCATTGTCCCCGCAATTGGTTATATTATGTTCTTTATGTCTCTTGATCATATAATGGACATGAAAATGCCGAATCTTGGGTGGACAAACGAACTTCAGGCGGTTAAAAACAGCAAGCAGGTGGTTTTATCTTCGCTTTACAAGCTTTTAATCGGCGGCCTGATAGGCGGCGGCACATACTTCGGATTGTGGAGTTTTGGGCTTCAGACCAGCCTTATTGCGGCTGCGGCAGTAGGCGTCCTGCTTGGAGCGGGCGGAATGTACCTGCTTTTTACAAAGGGCGTGCGTATGTTCGAAAAAATTGAGGCATAGAGGGATACTGTTTATCGGCTGCGGCGGAATGTTTGTCCGCTGCGTGCCGTTTTTTGGTCGACGGCTGTTCGCATTACGTTTGATCGCGTTCGGCAGCTTGCACGGTGTGCATTAGATGTTGGAGCTTACTATGGGAAAGGCAAGTTATTGCAAAACTTTAACAGTGTGTCCGCTTAACGGGGGGGTGCTTTATGGGCGCGAGCTCTCGGAAGCAAGGCAGCAGCGCCCTGATCTGCTTGAATTTAGAACAGATATTCTCGATGTATCAAAATTAGGCGAGGTCCTGGCGACGGGCATCGGAGTGCTGCTGTCTTTTAGGCAAGCCGGCTTAGTACCGAAAACTTTAATTGAAATTGCGCGAGAAATAAATAGTGTCACTTTTGACCCTCTAATAAAGTGCATAGATGTGGAGTTAGAGGTTATGGAGGGGCTGCTTGCAAATACCGGCAGTCCGGAGGTATCGATGGCGCTTGGCGTGCTGAAGCGTCAGCACCTCGGAGGAACAGAATTGATTCTTTCATATCACGATTTTGCGCTGGTCGTTCAAAATCTTGAAGCCGTTTTTGCAAAATGTGCCAATATTGAATCATTACTTGGATTTGGAGTAATTCCAAAGGTTGCAGTCGCAAATCGCGATGCGGGCGCAGCATCGCGATTTATGCAAAATCTGCGCGAAATCTCGCACAGCAGGCGCGTAATCTGTGTTCCAATGGGCGAAGAGTTTAGAAATTTGCGGCTTGAAGCCGCGCTGTTTTCGTATATTTCGTATGCTTTTCTGATAGAGCCTAACGCTCCGGGACAGCCTCGTCTGGCTGAACTGGCGGCATTTTTAAAAGTCCAACGAAAAAATCCTTGACGCGCGCTGCAATTTCCCGCATATCGCGGTAGAATTGCCCGGAGTACCTGGTTTTGTCGCAGCTCACTCCGACCGCATCTGCGCCGAAGGCCTTGGCAAGGTATACCGCTCGCTCAAGATGATAATTTTGCGAAACGAGTATGTATTTTTGCAGCTCAAAGGCGGTTTTTGCCCGGTAGATGGTGCTGTGGGTGTTCAGACCTAAATTATCCCGTAGTATCGCTGTGCGTGGAACGCCTCGGGCGACAGCGTATTCTGTCATTGCACCTACTTCGTCGTACCATGCGTCCTGACTGTCGCCGCTCATTACGATTTTGTCGGCAAATCCAAGCTTGAATAGCTCTATTCCGGTATTTAGGCGTTCTGCGAGCAGCGGCGTAGGCCTGTCGTTTACTATTCCGGCGCCGAGGACGATTATGGCTTCGTATTTCGGTGTGTCGGTAATACTATTTTTTCTGACAAAATCAGCCTCATTAAAAATATATGCTTTTGACGACAGTATAACGGTGGCGTTAGAGATGACAACTGCTGCTATAAGTGATATAATTAAAAATAACCCGATTTTCGTGCATATCCTGATGTACCTCATGGAAAGATTATAGCACATTGATCGGCGCGGATAGATGGAGGATTCATGAAAACAGTATTTACAGGCATACAGCCGACAAACGATTTGCACATAGGCAATCTGCTTTCGCTCAGAAATTTTCTGAAATCTCAGGATGAGAGCAAGTGCCTTTTTTGTGTCGTAAACCTTCATGCAATTACATTGCCGTATGATCCGGCAATGCTTCGTGAAAAAGTTGAAAGGCTCTTTGCGCTGTACCTTGCGGCGGGTGTAAATTTAGAAAAATCTATACTTTTTGTTCAGTCTGATGTTCCGGAGCATACAGAGCTTTCATGGCTTCTCACCTGCAATTCATATATGGGCGAGCTCAGCAGAATGACTCAGTTTAAGGATAAATCCAGCGCGCTTGGCACCGGGGATAATGTAAGTATTCCTGTTGGGCTGTTTATGTATCCTGTGCTTATGGCAGCGGATATACTTTTGTACGATACCCACAGAGTGCCTGTCGGATCGGATCAGAAGCAGCATGTAGAGCTTGCCAGAAATATTGCAGAGCGCGTCAATCACAAGTTTGGAGAGGTTTTTGTCGTTCCCGAACCGGTTATAGCCAAGGTGGAGGAAGGTTCCAAAATAATGTCGCTCGATAATCCCGCAAGCAAGAAAATGAGCAAAAGCAATACAAACAAGCAATCAAAAATAAGCATATTCGATGCTCCCGATGAAGTAAAAGCAGCTATTTCAAAGGCTGTAACAGATTCGGAAGGAAGCGTCAGGTATGCGCCTGCCGAAAAACCCGGGGTTTCAAACCTTATGGTGATATATTCAAAATTTAGCGGATTGACTATTCCGGAAATAGAATCAAAGTACAGCGGAGTCGGATATGGCGTGTTTAAGCGCGAACTTACAGAGCTTATCTCCGATGATTTAGCGGCGTTACAGAGCAAGACCAATGCGATTATCGCATCCGGCGAGCTTCCTGCGATGATGGAAAGGGGCAGAGATGCTGCAAGGGCGATTGCCGCTCGTGTACTCGACAGGGCAAGAAAGGCGATGGGGATATAGCGGACGCACCTTGGCGAAAATAATATCCTAAGCCAATTGCCGAAAAATCACCAAAGCAGCAGAGCACTCCTTGGGCAGATGTTTGGAAGGATATTCCAAGCTCTTTGTTAAAGCGTTATTCGCCGGCGTACGCAACGCAGTTTTTGCCGAGTTCTTTTGCTTTATACAGCGATTTATCAGCAAATTCAACGAGCGCGTCAAGAGTTCTTCCGTCCTTTGGATACACTGCGACTCCTATTGTGGTAGTGATGTGCGGGTTTGAGTTTTCTTCGATGTATTTTCGGTGGTAGTCCATCTGTTTTAGAGCTTCGTCAGCGCCGATCCCCGGCAAAATGATAATAAATTCGTCGCCTCCGAATCTGCCGAAGATGTCGGGGCGTCTTTTATTTTTCATTATCAGTTCAGCCATATTTTGCAGGCATTTATCACCTGTTACATGGCCGAGGGTGTCGTTTATTGTTTTGAAATTATCGAGGTCCATAATCGCCACTGAAAAAATGCGCGTGCTGCTCTCCGAAATCAGTTCCTGGACTTTTTTGCCGATCATGGTGCGGTTGGATATTTTTGTAAGAGGGTCGCGCATCGATCTTTCTTCTATTTCTTCTACGCGATCCTCCATTTCCATTGAAATGCGCCTCGCTCTGAATTCCACCTTTTGTGAAAATTTGTTTTCAAGTGCGAAAAGCCGCTCTCTCTGCTCTGTTGCACTGCTTATATTTTCGCGAACGGTCGTAAATATTTTAATTGAGAGGTGTATGCACAGTATGAGTACTCCGAACAGCTGGCTTGTGTATGATACTGATAAGTTGGCGACTATTGCGCCGATAATCAGTATAATTCCGTGTTCTAATGATTGAGCGCGCTTACCTGTTTTGGAAACTGCGAATTGTACTGCTACCGTTATTGCACATGCAAAAATCAGTGATATTGAGATAATGTGAGCCGGCGCCAGCCTGCTGTATAAAAGCGCTATCGATGCGGCAAGCGCTAAAATGCAGATGCCGACAAACGGCTTTGCGGCGCTGCGATCGGAGCGCGCCGCTCCTTTGTCCGAGTTTGGAGTGCCATCGAGAGCGTCGCGGTTATTTTCCGGCAGACCTGCGATGTGTTCGAGCGCTGAGACAAACGCATACAGCAAAAATGCAGTTTTGATAATTGCAAAATCCGAATAAAGCAGTTCCATTCCGGAAGCAGCATAGAGAAATGCACACGGATAGAGAGCAGTCCTCAGCAGAAAACTTCTCTTGTCAGCCGCAGTCATGGCGGCAAACAGCAACAGCACCGTAATATATATATTCAATCTCATCAAAGCAATTATATCAAAATGGGTTTGGCAGCGCAAGACACATTTGGGTAATTTTTCCAAATATTGACGCGTAAAGGTTTTTATTATATACTTTTAAGTTGGGAAGTGCCGCAGATGATTGTGGCAAGAGGAGGAAAAATGAGCGATAGATTAACCGGCACCATTGTAACTGGTCTTAGGGCACCGATTTTCAGGGAGGGCGATGATATCGTAAGGCTCGTTTCTGACACTTTAGTGAATTATCTTGAAAAAAACAAAGTAGCAGTTGGTACAAAGGATGTGCTTGCTGTCACAGAGTCTGTTGTGGCAAGGGCGCAGGGTAATTATGTCTCGGCAGATGATATAGCGGGCGATATTTCGGCGAAGTATGGCGAAGATGTCATAGGACTCGTATTTCCGATACTAAGCAGGAACAGATTCGCTCCTGTACTCCGCGGCATCGCAAGGGGAGCTCATAAAAAAATTGTGCTGATGCTGAGCTACCCATCGGATGAGGTGGGCAATCATCTGGTTTGGATAAGCAGAGTGGATGAAAAAGGGGTAAACCCTTGGAGGGATACGCTCAGCGAAAAAGAATTCAGAGACCATTTTGGCTACGAAAAGCATACATTTACGGGCGTAGACTATATCGAGTACTACAAGGAGATAGTACAGTCCGAGGGCAAGGAGTGCGAGATAGTATTTTCAAATAATCCTCTCACTATTTTAGAATATACGAACAGCGTTCTGCAGTGCGATATCCATTCGGCGGAGCGCACAGAGAAAAGACTCAAAAATGCAGGTGTAGGAAAGCTGTACGGATTAAAGCACATATGTTCGAGTCCGTCCGATAAGCGAGGCTACAACGAGGACTACGGTTTGCTTGGTTCAAATAAGGCCGACTCAGAGAGTCTTAAGCTTTTTCCGCGAGATTGTATGCGGCTTGTAAGGGATATTCAGAGCGAAATCAAAAAGCGTATTAATAAAGATATCGAGGTGATGGTCTATGGGGATGGAGCGTTCAAAGATCCTGTTGGGAAAATATGGGAATTAGCGGATCCCGTCGTTTCGCCGGGTTATACAGACGGTCTTGGCGGCACGCCTCACGAACTTAAGCTGAAATACATTGCGGACAATGTATTTCCGGAGCTTTCCGGAGAAGAGCTCAAAAAGGCGGTAACTCGCTATATAGAGGAGAAAAAAGCAGGCAGCGCAAAGGACGCGATGGACAGCCAGGGCACTACTCCAAGGCAGATAACAGACCTGCTCGGTTCCCTTTGCGATCTGACTTCCGGCAGCGGCGACAAGGGTACGCCAATCATTTATATTCAGGGATATTTTGACAATATAACTAATTCGTAGTCACTTCTCTAAATTGTAAAGAATTATTCTTTGAGCTGGGCTTCCGTTGATGCTCAGCTCTTTTACTTCGGGGTGACTGAATGCTGTAAGGTTTAGCAGCACTTCAAAAATTTCGCGGTTTTCTGTAAGATGGTAATCCTTGTACTCTATTTTGAGCGCGCCGTCGCTGCTGAGCTCGCAGTTTGTAAGCTTTGTCATGGGCGGCAGCAGCCCGGTGTCATACATTTTGTTTGTAAATTTGGCTATGAGCGCTGAAATGCTGTCTGTTTCGGCAGCTTCATAGTAGATATAGATATAATCTGATTCATTTTCAAAAGGCAGATAAATATATGGCGGCAGCGGCATTTCCAAAGACTTTGACGCCTGTCCGTCTATGTTGAAATTGGCTTTTTTAACCTCGCCATAACGCGCGAATGTGTTTGCGACCGCTTCGTACATTGTGTCGATATTTGGAAAATTGTTCAGATTTGCCGAGAGGTAGTCCACTCTTACAGCGCCGTCTGCCACCCAGTAGTAACCGGAGAATGCGACAGCTGGATTTTCTTTTAGGCCAAGTCCTTCGGCAGCACCCAACCGCAGCGTGTTGTACATCGCGACGTAGTCGAATACACCTGCTCTCTCAAGTCGAGAAACCGGAATGGCTTTGGAAAAGCTGCTGTCCGGGAAGAAGTAGATTACTTGTTTATAGCCTTCGGGGAGCTCGCTTGAATATCTAAGAAGCTTTTTTGTTATTGCAGTGTTTTTGGAAACTGTGAATCTGTAAAGCTCTGTACCGCCGCCGTCCAGCAGTGTGAATGTATGATAGCCGTCAGCAAGCGCTTCGGATATATCGGCGATTTTGATTGTGTAAGACGCGAAATTTCCGAGAGCATTCAGGTCGGATTGAGAAGGGTCGATGCTTAGGAGCTTTTCTTCTGCGCCGGAAGCGTCTGAAATGCGCAGCGCAAAAGCAGGAGCCTTGGCGCCGAATTCGCCTGTGTTCGAACTGTAGCTCAGAACGATTTCGCTTGGATTCAAACCATTTTCATCTGCTCCAAGCACTTCAAATTTTTCGAAAACCACTTCCTCGATTGTTTTTGACGGGTTTGTTACGCCGGGTTTGTCTATGATTGGCCCGAAGATGTTTATATTTAAAAGCGCAGTATTCAGCGGCACTATGGCGGCTATTACCACGAGCGCCAGTATGAATATAATGTTTAGGATTTTCTGCATTTCAATTTCCTCGCATCTTGAGTATAATTAATTAGATTATAACACGGCGGGAGGGAGTAATGAGGAATAGGACAAAATTTACATATTTTTTATTTTTGTTTGCCGTGCTTTTTGCTTCAATCGGTGTTCGTGCATCGGCGGAACCCATAAGCGAGGAAGAATCCGCAAAGTACCGCGAACTTTTTCAGCTCTACTCCGATATAGAGCTCTTAGAGAGCAAGCGTGACCGTTATCGAGAGGAACTGGAAGAAATAGGCTTGCAGATCGAGGTTTCTGAAAATAGGCTTTCAGACGTTTCGCTGGAGCTCGATCAGCTGCTTGCCGATTATGCCGAGATTATCAAGGAGCGTCAGCTTCACGGCGAGGGTTCGGCGATCAAGCTGTTGCTTGGCTCAAAAAGCCTTGGGGATTTTTTTTATAGATTGCGCCTTGCGGAGACAATCAGCGGGGCATATGGCAGGGTTGTTGCAAATGTCGACGACAAAATAGCAGAGGAGCGGAGCTTGGTGGATTCTCTCGTCAAAAGCAGAGAGGAGCTTGCCGAAAAAACTACGCTTCTCGAAAAAAGCATTTCGGATAAAAAGATGCGCGCGGCAGAACTCGAAGCGTATCTCGCGGCGCTCGGCGAGGAGCGCGAAAAATATGAAGCGGGGCTTAGGGAACTTTCGGAAAAATGGGAAAATCTAAAGCCGATGTTCGCAGCGAGCGTACAGACGTTCAAGGATCTCATAGAAAGCGGTGGATTGCCAAATGAGGTAGGGGAAGTCAGCATAACGCTTGCCGGCGTTCGCGGGATTATCAAAGAAGACGTATTTAATACGATGCTCGCAGATGCTCTCAGAGGTAAAGTGGGAGTTACGGAAATGGTATTTGACTTTGTCGAGGGCGGCATAAATGTTGCAATACCTGAACACGGCGTCAAGCTTTACGGTAAGTTTGAGGTACAGAAAAAATCGCTGATTTATGTTGTAGAACGCGGTACTTTTAACGGTATAGAGATGGGGCAATCAGCTATAGATGATCTTTTTTTCGGAGGCAGGCTTGAATTTGATCTTTCTTCGCTTATTGGCAGTATGGAGCTTCGCGATTGCCGGCAGTATGATGGTTATATCGATATAGGCATAAAACTTTACTGACGAATGCGCGAGAATGCGCGGCCGGGCTTGCGACAGTGCTTTTGAAGGTTCGGTTTCATCTGTGCTGCGGCATGCCTGCAATATTGGCAGCGAGGTGTGGAGCAATGTTGTGTATTACATGGAGGATGTTATGTTAGAGGCTGTTTTGGCAGAAAAACCGGCGCTTTATGCCGAAAGTGTATCGCTCGTATATTCGGACGGCACACGAGCGCTCGAAAATCTTAATCTTCGGCTTAGATTCGGAGAACTTGTGTTCCTCACAGGTGAGAGCGGCTCCGGAAAAACGAGTACCATAAGTCTGGCGCTTGGAGCGTTTAGGCCTGATAGTGGCGTGCTGCAAGTGCTTGGAAGGGATATGAATGCTGTAAATGATAATGAAATTCGCCTTTTGCGGCAGGAGTGCGGAGTGATTTTTCAGAATTTGCGGCTTATAAAGCATCAGAGTGCGATTGAAAATGTGGCATTGCCTTTGCGCTTTATATCGCAGGGAAGCGCGGGCGGCAAAGCGGGAATGTACAGTAAGGCTTCAGAAGCGCTTGCAAAAGTGGGGCTTTCCGGTATGGAGGATAAGCGCGCGGCGCTTCTTTCGGGCGGCGAACAGCAGCGTGTGGCAATAGCGAGGGCGATTGCTGCAGGGGCAAGGCTTATAATAGCTGATGAGCCGACGGGTAATCTCGACCCGGAAAATGCTCTTGGAGTTATGCGAATACTGGAAAATCTTGCGGACGACGGAGCTGCGGTGCTTGTGACCACTCACGCTCTTGCACTTGTCGAGCTTATGAAAAACCGAAGGCATTATAAAATCGAAAGAGGGGTAAGCTCAGAAGTATGAAAAAAAGACTTTCTAAGAAAATATTGGCAGGCAACGCAAGGTATTTCCTGCGCGAGACTGTGAGCATGCTTGGAGCAAAGTCCGCGCTTGCGGCGTTTTCTACAATGATGCTCATACTTCTTTCCGTCGCTTTGACATCGGCGTACATAATTTTTGAGAAATATTCTCAGAAATTAGCTGCAGAGGCGGAGATCGCCGTGTTTTACAGTGAAGTGATCTCTCCTGAAAAACTTTCGGCGGATTTGGAGAAAAAGCCCGGCGTGGTCGAGGTAACGCAGGTTTCGAGAGAGGAAGCATACGAAGAAATGAAAGGTTACCTCGGAAGTGAGGCTGCGCTGCTTGAACGTCTTGAAGAAAATCCGTTTCAGCCGTATTTGCGGGTGCGCGTAGAGCTTGGGGTCAGTGATTTTGAACTGGAAAATATTAGAAATACGCCTTTTGTGACTCACGTTCGGGACAACAGGGATATTTTGAATAAGATAGACAGCATTACAAGCGCGCTTGCATTTGGGGGGTTGACGGTTGTGATTATTTCGGTGCTTACAAGCGCTTTTATAACTTACTATGTGTCTGTCGAGAATATAGCCCTGAGGAGCGAACAGGTAGAAAACCTGCTTTATATGGGCGCTCCGTATGGGTTTATTGTTAAGCCCTTTGTGCTGAGCAGCCTGATAGTGAATGTCGCCGCAAGCATTCCATGCATTATAGCGTCGGTTTATGTGTGGAATGTCGTGGATGCCGGCGTGCAGGTGAACATTCCTTTTGTGTGCTGTGCAATTTCGATGTTAATTGTTGTTACCGGAATCGCGGCAACCCATTTCAGCGCTCGCGGTTTCAGGCGGCAGGCATTTAGCGGAATCCGCGCAAAGCAATAATAAAACTGCATATCTTGGAAATGTTTGACAATTTAGGAAGTCAAGTTATTAATGTTTGATTTGTGTTAATATAATCATAGAATTGCCGTGAGCGGATAAAGCAAGGGGGATTTTATGAAGAGAAGGTATGTTTTAGGTATAGTTTTTGTTTGTATACTTGTGATCGCAATGTTTGCGATGGCGGGCTGCGGTTCGGGCGAGGGTCAATCGGAGAACGGCGGCGCATCGGG
>JBHAZV010000003.1:0-16581 GCA_041781135.1 Acidaminobacteraceae bacterium | reverse complement strand
GGATATCTTGAAAATAAGCAAGTTTTTGCGGGAGCATATTCAGCGCATCTCTACGGATTACTACAAGACCGAACAGCGTTTTGATGAAATACTCAGAACAAAGTTAGGGCGCGGCGCGGCGGTTCAGAGACAGAAAATTTCGACTTTGCATTACGGCGCAAGGGATGCAGTGCTTCGCGAAAATGTGACGGCTCTCAGCGGTTCTTCCGGCGCCGATATCGACAGGGCGCTCGAAGGCACTGCGCTTCAGGGGCTTGGAACAGCTTTTGCAGATGCGGAGGCGAAATACGGAGTAAACGCTTATTTTTTAGCGGGAATTGCCGCTCTGGAGTCGGGTTATGGCACTTCTAAAATTGCTTTGGATAAAAATAATCTCTTTGGTTTTTGTGCATATGATGATTCGCCTTACAGCAGCGCCAAACGGTTTGCGAGCAGGGAGGCGGGAATCGACTATGTGGCAGGTTTTTTGTCGAAAGAGTATTTGTCGGGATCGGGCAGGTATTACAAAGGACTTTCGGTCGATTCGGTGGGCAGGAGTTACGCGACTGACCCTTCCTGGGCCGACAAGGTTACGCTCGTTATGAACGAACTTGTGAGCAGGGCGGGCGCGGGGAGCGGGTCATGAAGAATATCAGACTTTTATCGGTAGGCAAGGCTGGCAGGGATATAGAGGAGCTTTGTGCCGAAAGGGCGCGCAGGCTTGGAGTGCATCTGATTGCAGTGCCGGATCTGCCGGACAGAGATGTAAAATCGGCTGTCAGGCGGGAGTCTGACTATATACTTAACCGGATATCCGCAAACGATCGAGTGATTTTGTTTGACGTTACGGGTTGTGATTCGCCGGAATCCGTGCGGCTTGGAAATTCCGGGAATGTGTTTGTGATAGGCGGCAGCAACGGCGTAGACGACAGAGTGCGCGGCAGAGCAGATTACAGGGTTTCTTTGTCGAAGCTTACATTTCCGCATGCGCTGTTTAAGCTGGTTGCGCTTGAATTTATCGAAAACTGTTGCGGCAGATCGGACGTGTGAATACATCGCGTTTAGTTGGTATTTGGCGCATTTGCTTGTAATTTGCGATATTTGGTTTTATAATTTCCATATGAGGATTTCTTTCGCTTTTGAGCACAAGGAGTACGCTGATATAGCAAATGACTATATTTCAAGAATCAAGGAATTCGCAAGGATAGGCGAGTTTAGAGGCGAGGGAACGGAGCTTCGTTTTGTTGTATCAAAAAAGAAGTCCGGCAAGGTGTTTGAATTAACTTCGACAGAGCTTGCTGAATTTGTCGGGGGCAAGGATATTCGGGTAAGCGTATCCGCATTGGACGAGGCTCTTGCGTTTGCGGACGCCTGTGGTTCGCGGGAAGTTGCGCTGGTGAGGCTCGTCAATATCGGGATACCTGTTTCTCTCGGCGAAGCGCTCGCGGCGGAGCAAGTTTACCGGGCGCTGATGATAAACGCAGGCAGAAAGTATCACAAATAGAAAGGGAGGAGAAATGTACATAGAAGCCATTATTATCGGCGGTATTATAGGCTGGTTCAGCGGCGGGACTTTCGGCGCGTTTCTCGGAGCTGAATTTCGCGGGCGTTATTTAGCGCTCTTCTCGCTTTTTGTGTTTGCTGCGCCATATGCGCTGCAGCTGCTTGGCGTTGATATGAATTATGCGGTTCTGCCGTATGTTTCAATGTTTATATGTGTTGTTGTGGCGTTTCTCAATCGCGGAATAATCGGCATGAAGCTGCTGATCGTCGGTTTGGCGCTCAATTTGATCATTATGGGCATGAATGATTTTGCAATGCCGATAAACACTGATGCGCTCATTTCTTTGGGCGATACGGCGTTTGCGGAGTCCGTGCGCGCGGGAGAAGTGCTCAATTACAGAGATTTGCCGGGGTCTGCAGGCATTTCGGCATTGCTCGGAAAAGTGATAGCGCTTCCAAACTGGTATCCGCGCGTGACTGTGCTCTCTATAGGGGATATTGTCACAAGCATAGCAATAGCCGTAATTATTCAAGATACAATGAAAATACATAGAAAGGGGGATATGCTCCACTTTTCACTTTCACCCGGGGGCATACGAAAATGAATTTATTAAAACTGATTTTTGGCGATATAAATGCGAAGGAGGTCAAAAAGCTCAGCAAGAGAGCCGAGGCGATTGAGGCGCTCGAACCTAAGTACAGCGCAATGAGCGATTCGGAGCTTCGAGGACAGACGGATGTGCTTAAAGGCAGGCTTGCGAGCGGCGAAACCCTTGACGACATACTTGAAGATGCCTTTGCCGTAACTCGCGAGGCAAGTGTGAGGGTTCTCGGCAAGCGTCCGTTTTTTTGCCAGCTTATCGGCGGCATGGTGGTCCATCAGGGCAGAATAGCCGAGATGAAGACCGGCGAGGGCAAGACGCTTGTGGCGACTATGCCTGCGTACCTAAATGCACTGAGCGGCAAGGGAGTACATATAATCACAGTAAACGATTATCTCGCTAAACGCGACCGCGACTGGATGGGCAAGATTTTTGAATTTCTCGGAATGAAGGTCGGTGTTATAGTCAATGGTCTGGAGCCCGCAGAACGCCGAGTTGCCTATGCAGCAGATATTACATATGGCACAAATGCGCAGTTCGGTTTTGACTATCTTCGCGACAATATGGCTGTAAGGACCGAAAACCTTGTGCAGCGCGGGCTGAATTTTGCAATAGTTGACGAGGTGGACTCGATTTTGATAGACGAGGCGCGCACTCCGCTGATTATATCGGGCGCGACTGATAAGACTACCGATCTTTATACAATCGCTGACAATTTTGCTAAGAAATTGAATCCAGAAACCGACCTTATTATAGATGAAAAGGCGAGGAGCGTCACTCTTACCGATGGCGTCAAGGTTGATAAGTACGGAGTGGTTGAGGAAGGAAGCGAAGAAAGGAACGGCGTAAAGAAGGCAGAGGCTCACTTTGGACTTGAAAACCTCAGCGACCCGGAAAATATGGAGCTGAGCCATCATATAAACCAAGCTATTATGGCGCGCTTTATGATGAAGCGCGATGTGGACTACATCGTCAAGGATGGCGAAGTGCTTATTGTAGACCAGTTCACCGGAAGGCTTATGTATGGCCGCAGATATTCAAACGGTCTGCATCAGGCTATAGAGGCAAAGGAGGGTATAAAGATCCAGGCGGAGGATATGACCCTTGCGACGATTACCATACAGAATTATTTCAGGATGTACGAAAAACTCTCCGGCATGACCGGTACTGCAAAGACCGAAGAGGAGGAATTCAAAGCGATTTATGGGATGGATGTCGTCGTTATCCCGACCAACAAGCCGGTTGCGCGAAAAGACTTTAACGACCAGATATACAGCACCCTCGAGCTTAAGTTCAAGTACATTATAAAAAATATTGCTGAATGCCATGCAAAGGGTCAGCCTGTGCTCGTGGGTACGGTAAATATCGAAACATCTGAATTTATCGGTAAATTGCTTAAACGCGAGGGCGTGCCGCACGAAATACTGAATGCAAAGCATCATGAGCGCGAGGCGGAAATAGTTGCTCAGGCGGGCAGGTACGGAGCGGTGACTATAGCTACAAATATGGCGGGCAGGGGAACAGATATAATACTCGGCGGAAACCCTGAATTTATGGCTCGTAAGGAGATGCTTAAGCGCGGGTACGATGAGGATGTCATCAACTACGCGACGTCGCCTTTCGAATATGAAGATGCGGCTGTCAAAGAGGCAAAGTTTGTCTACAACGACCTGTATGCGAAATTTCAAAGCGAGACAGAAGCCGAGGCGGAGCGCGTAAGAGAGGCGGGCGGCCTACACATAATAGGTACAGAAAGGCACGAATCGAGACGAATTGACAATCAGCTCAGAGGACGAAGCGGCAGGCAGGGCGACCCCGGCAGCTCCAGGTTTTTTATATCGCTTAAGGACGATTTGATGAGGATATTCATACCGCAAGCTGTCGCATCTATGGCGGAAAAGCTCGGCGAAGAAGCGATGCCGATTGAAATGGGAATGATTACCAGAAATGTTGAGATGGTTCAGCAGCGTGTGGAGGGCAGGAACTTTGCAATAAGAAAGAATGTCTTAGAATTTGACGACGTGATAAATAAGCAGCGCGAGATTATATATTCGCAGCGCAGGCAGGTGCTTCATGGCGAGGACGTGCGCGGAAGTATTTTCAGTATGATGGATAAGCTTGTCGATCATTCTGTTGCCATATACACGGGCGAGTTCAAATATCCGGAAGAGTGGGATTTGGACGGGCTTGTTCAAAATCTTGCGAGGATTTTCGGAAAGGACTATACTGTTGAATTTGGCAATGTTGAGGCGCTGACTGTCGGTTCGCTTAAAAAGCTGCTTTCGGACAGGGCGCATGAGCTGTATGTACTCAAGGAGGAGGCAGTGCCCGCTCCGATCATGAGGGAGCTTGAACGCAATGTCATGCTCAGGACTGTAGACAGTTTGTGGATAGATCACATTACAGGCATGGATGAACTTCGAAGGGGAATAAACCTCCGTGCGATAGGGCAGGAAGACCCTGTAATAGCGTATAAGCGCGAAGGCTTTGACATGTTTGATCAAATGATAACCGAAATACAGGAAACCACTATTAATACTTTGATGACGCTCAATATTCAGCGCGATCACGAAAAAGTTCAGAGAAAAAGCGTGGTTAAAACCACGAATGAGTCAGGCCCTGTAGTGCAGAGGACGAAGTCTGCGAGCGAGAGGATAGGCAGAAATGATCCTTGCCCGTGCGGAAGCGGTAAGAAGTACAAAAAATGTTGTGGCAGGGATGAGGCTTAAGGAGGAGTTATGGATTTTGATTCACTTTTAAGGCGCAGAGAGGAACTTGCACAGAGGCTGAGTTCTCTAAAGGAGTCTCTTTGACCTGAGGGGCAAGGAACTGCTGCTTTCTGAATTAGAACAGAAAATGGGGGCGGCAGATTTTTGGAATGACCCGGAAAATGCAAAATCGGTCACGAAGCAGCAAAAAGAGATTGCGGATTTGGTGGATGCCGTGCGAAAAACCGATGAGCAATGGGAATACATACTTACGGCAATTGCTCTTGCAGATGAAGATGAGGATGTTGCGGACGAACTGCGCAGCGAGGCTGTAGAGCAGGCGGAAGCGTTTGAATCTCGGCTGCGGGCTTTGGAACTCGGCACAATGCTGACAGGAGAATATGACCATGGCAGCGCGATAGTGAGCATTCATGCAGGTATGGGGGGGCTTGATGCCCAGGACTGGGCGAAGATACTGCTCCGAATGTACGAGAGATGGGGGTCTCAGAAAGGGTACAGCGTAAAGCTGCTCGATATACAGAGCGACCCCGAAGCTGGCATAAAATCGGCAACACTCTCGTTCGGCGGCGAGAATGCATACGGTTTTTTGAGATCGGAAAAGGGCGTTCACAGGCTTGTGAGGATATCGCCTTACAATACTTCTGGCAAGAGGATGACCTCGTTCGCATCTGTGGATGTCATGCCGGAACTCGATGACGACGTAAGCGTAGAGATTTCGCCGACAGACATCGAGATGCAGACTTATAGGTCTACGGGCAGCGGAGGGCAGCATGTAAATACTACGGACTCTGCCGTCAGGCTGATCCATAAACCCACGGGGATAGTGGTTCAGTGCCAGAATGAGCGCTCTCAGAAAATGAACCGCGAGACTGCAATGAAAATGCTCGTAGGAAAGCTGCTCGAAATAAAAATCCGCGAGCAAAAAGAGAAAATATCTGAGATTGCCGGGGATTACTCGCAGAGTACATGGGGTTCGCAGGTCAGATCGTATGTTTTTCAGCCATACACAATAGTAAAGGATCACAGGACGGGCGCGGAAAACGGAGATGTGCAGTCGGTTATAGATGGGGATATAGATCTTTTTATAGAGGCGTATCTGAGAAGCGCAGAAAATATCAAGTGATAGGAGGGCTTATGCTACTGATAAAGAATGCGACTGTTTATACAGTCACGGCAAGGGTTTTGGAAAATGCGGATGTGCTTGTTGAAAAGGGCAAGATTAAGGGAGTCGGCCGCGGGCTTTCGGCAAAAAAGGCGGTACAGGTAATCGATGCCGGCGGCGCGTTTGTTTTTCCGGGGTTTATCGACGCTCACTGTCATATAGGAATGTGGGAGGAGAGCATGGGTTTCGAGGGTAGTGACGGCAACGAGGCTACAGACCCTGTAACACCTCATTTGAGGGCGATCGATGCCATAAATCCGATGGACGAGGCGTTTGATAATGCGCTCGGCGGCGGTGTAACCACTATTGCTACGGGGCCGGGCTCTGCAAACGTAGTCGGAGGTTTTTTCTGTGTTATGAAGACAGCCGGGCATAGAGTCGACGACATGGTTGTCGATCCTGCGTATGCTATGAAGTGCGCTTTCGGCGAGAATCCTAAGCGCGTCTACAATGGCAAGAATATGACTCCGTCTACGAGAATGGGCACCGCATCCAAGCTTAGAGAATTACTTTACAAGGCCGCAGAGTACCAGAGGAAGATTAAGGCGGCAAAGAAAGACGAGAGCAAGCTGCCTGCCTATGATATGAAATTAGAGGCGATGCTTCCTGTAATGGAGAAAAAAATACCGCTTAAGGCGCACGCCCATAGAGCGGATGATATTTTTACCGCAATCCGCATCGCCAAGGAATTTGGGGTGCATCTGACGCTTGAACACTGCACGGAGGGTCATCTTATAGCCGAGGACCTTGCAAAAGAGGGATATCCTGCCGTCGTTGGCCCAAGCTTTGGGAATAAGTCAAAGATCGAGCTTAGCAATAAGAGCTTTGAAACCGTAGGAGTTCTTGACAGAGCGGGAGTAAAGGTCGCAATAATGACGGACGCGCCTGTCATACCTATTGAAAACCTTGTAACCTGCGCCGCACTTGCACATAGGGCGGGAATGGCGGAGGAAGCTGCTATTCGAGCTATTACAATAAATGCCGCAGAGATATTAAAAATAGCGGACAGAGTGGGAAGCATAGAGCCGGGCAAGGATGCGGATCTTGTGATTTGGGACAGGCATCCGTTCGATCTGCAGGCAAAGGCGCTTTATACAATAGTAGACGGAAAGATTGCGAATAAGTTAGTGTGATTGCACAAGAGTAAATCGCACCGGAAAATCAACGGGAAAAGCGTTCGGCATAAGCCGTGTTAAAAGTAATGGGGTTTGCTTATGAACAGGATAGAGAACGATGTGACGAAATTGGCAAGTGCTATTATAAAAAGCGGAAAGAGACTTGTCTGTCTCCAGGGTGATTTAGGCGCAGGCAAGACGACCTTGATGCAGGAGATTTGCAGACAAAAAGGGGTTTGTGATGATGTAGTGAGCCCTACATTCAGTATTGTCAACGTTTACGATGATGGCAAAATTTACCATATGGATTTGTATAGGATAGATGATGTCAGTGAGCTTGATGACATAGATTTTGACGGCATAATCCACGATGGCGAATTTGTGTTTGTCGAGTGGGCAGACAGGTATGCGCATCTTTTTCCCGATGATGCGCTGTGGATAAAATTAGGGATTGATGATGACGGAGCGCGCTATGCGCTGCTTCCGAAGGAGCTTGTCGTATGAAGGTACTTGTGTTTGATTGCAGCGGAGATACCGCAACTGCGGCGGTTTTCGAAGAAAAACAGCTTTTGTCAAAAGTTTCTGTCGGAGGCAGAAAGAATCACGCGGCGGTATTGCTTCCGAGCATTGACGAATGCCTGAGAAACGCCGGTGTGAGTATCGGCGGGATAGATGAGGTTTATGTGTGTTCCGGGCCGGGTTCATTCACAGGAGTCAAGGTCGGCATAGCCACTGCTCTTGGACTTTCGGATCCTTTGGGAATAAAGGTTTTTGTATTTCCGTACTATGCGCTGGTGCTCGCGAGGCTTCTTGAGGAAAAGCCTTTGGTTCTGAATGATAGCGAAGTGGTGCTCGGAATAGACGCCGGAAGGGGCGAAAAATACTGCACATATGTTGTGAAAAGCGTTGCGCCTGACGATAGCGGGCTTTTAGTGGAGAGCGCCGGTATCGAGCTGCGCGGAAGCTCGCTTATAAAGACGGACAAGCTGCAGGATGCGGTCGGTGACGGCGTTTATGCGGAGTACGAAGAACTGCACTGCGAGCTTTTGTTCAAGCTTCCTGATGAAATATTGAAATGTCTGGTTTCCGATGTAATCGAACCATTGTACTTTAGAAAATCGCAGGCGGAGGAGTCGCTCGAAAAATGATGCGAGGTGAGTATGAGTAATTCTGATTCTTTTGATGATTGTGTGCTTATAAGGCGGGTGCGCGAAGCGGATTTGGAAGCGCTGCTCTCTATCGAGGACAGATGCTTCAGCGATCCGTGGTCGCCCAATATGATGATGTCGGAGATAAAAGATGACAAAGCATATTTTATAGTCGCGGAGGTCGGCGGCGCGGTCGTCGGGTTTTGCTGTGCAGATGATCTTGCGGGCGAGTTTCACATAATGAATATAGCCGTGCTTAAAGAGCACAGGAGGAAAGGTATTGCGGGCAGGCTGCTCGATGAGGTTATCTCATATGTTAGGGCGCGCGAAAACTACGGAATAACGCTCGAATGCAGAGTGAGTAACGCAGCTGCAGAGGCGCTGTATCACAGCAGAGGGTTCAGGACTGAAGGGGTCAGGCGCAGCTATTACGCCGACGGCGAGGATGCCAGTATAATGTGGCTGACATTTGGCAAGGTGACGCTCGCGATCGAAACGAGCTGCGATGAGACGAGCTGCGCAATACTTCGCGGTGAGCGCAAGGTGCTCGCAAACGAGGTTTATTCACAAATCGACCTGCATCAGCTGTATGGCGGGGTAGTGCCCGAAATTGCGTCGCGCAATCACCTGATGAAGCTGTCTGACGTGGTGCGCAGTGCGCTTCGAAAGGCGCATATGGATTTCGGCGACATAGATCTGGTGGCGGTCACAAATGGGCCAGGCCTTGTCGGTGCGCTGCTCGTGGGGCTCACATATGCAAAAGCGCTCGCCTATGCGATTGGTAAGCCGTTTCTCTGCATACATCATATCGAGGGTCACATTGCGGCAAATTACATAGTTTCCAAGGATCTCAAGCCGCCGTTTCTGTGCCTTGTTGTCTCCGGAGGGCATACGCATCTGGTGGAGGTTCGAAGTTATACGCACTTTTCGGTTTTGGGCAGGACGCTCGACGATGCGGTCGGCGAAGCATACGATAAGGTTGCCAGAGTGCTCGGGCTTGGTTATCCCGGAGGCCCTGTTGTGGACAGGCTTGCCGCCGAGGGTAAGGCGGAAATAAAGTTTCCGAGGGCAAAGGTCGACGGGCTTAATTTCAGTTTGTCCGGTCTTAAAACCGCCGTGCTCAACTATATAAATTCGGCAAGGCAGCGCGGCGAGGAGCTCAATATTCCGAATATATGCGCCTCGTTTCAGGAGGCGGTTATGGATATGCTGCGCGCAAAGACCGCTATGGCTCTGGAGAAGACGGGCTACAAGCAGTTGGCGCTGGCGGGGGGAGTGGCTGCTAATTCGCGCATAAGAGAAGTGCTTAAATTTGACGGCGTAAAGACATATTATCCTCCGGCATCTCTTTGTACGGACAACGCCGCGATGATTGCGGTAGCGGCATATCATTACCATGAGGCAGGTTTGGAATCTCCTCTGGATAGCAATGCGTTTCCGACACTCAGGATAGGCGACCGAATAATTCGGGAACTAATGTGACAAGGGGTTATGTAATAAAAAGTCAAGCGTTATTCACAGAAAAATTAAAAAATAAAGGTGCTTCGAATGTTAAATTTTCGAAACACCTTGTTTTTTATCTTGTGGTAACCTGTGGATAATTTTAGGTTATCAAAGGGCTAATCCACACAAAACTGTGGATAACTTTGGGGATAACTTGAATAACTTGCAATTACACTTGTGAGAGGTAGGCATTTTTTTACATTATTCAGAGTTGTCCACAGGAAATATATGGTTGACGAATGTTGCTGATTTGTAACAGTTCGCCCGGTGAGCCGGTCACTTGATCCCCTTGGATTCCAAATAATTCAAAATATCTTCGATTTTGGTAAATCCCTGCGCGGCGGCGTCGTCAAATTCCACGCCAAATTCGTCCTCTATGGCAAAAACGATTTCTACGACGTCTATCGAATCGAGATCAATCGAGTCGAATCTTGTTTCGGGTGTGATTTCAAAGTTTGCCTTGCCGCTTAGCTGCTTTTTTATTATTTCAGTGATTTTTTCGAGCATAAATTCTCCTTTGTGCGTTTGTTTTGGGTTTATTCCATGAGTTCACTATACCATTTTTCACATTCGGATTTCAAGGTTTCGAGTTCCGATTCGACCTCGCGCGATTTTTTGAAGTCGCTGTAGATTTCTTCGCTGTACCGCAGTTCTTCTAAATCAGCTATGCGCTCTTCAAGCTCGACAATTTTTTGTTCGACAGTCTTCTTGCTCACACGCGGTTTTTCCGATTTTCGCAGTTTCTGCATTGCGGTCTTGGTCATTGAGGGTTTTGCCGCCGAAGCTGTGTCGGGCTCAGGATTTTTTCGGATGGAATTCATATATACGTAGTCGTCGTAATTGCCGTCAAAAACTGAAATTGCGCCGTCTTCGAGCACGGCGATTTTAGTGCAGACCTCGTTCAGAAAGAATCTGTCGTGCGATATGATCACAGCGCTGCCCTCGTAATCTATGAGCGCCTTGTCGAGAATCTCTTTTGAATAGGTGTCGAGATGGTTTGTCGGTTCATCGAGCAACAGCAGGTTTGCGGGGCTCATCATGAGTTTGAGCAGCTGCACTCTGCTTCTCTCGCCTCCGGATATGTCGCCGATTTTTCTGTCGAGGTCGTCTTTGAACATAAAAGCTCCAAGTATTCCGCGCACTTCGGAGATAGTGAGCTTGGGGTACGAGTCGTGGATTTCTTCGAGTATGGTTTTATTCCGGTCGAGGCTCTCCATATTTTGCTCGTAGTAACCTATTTTAATTCCTGCTCCATGCCTGACTGTGCCGCTGTCGGGTGTCTGGCTTCCGAGCGCAATTCGGAACAGGGTTGTTTTGCCGGCTCCGTTTGCGCCGATGAGTCCGATTTTGTCGCTTCTGAAAACTTCAAGTGAGGCATCTTTGAGAATTTGTCTGCCGGCGAAGTTTTTTGAAATATCATGCAGCATGAGCACATCATCGCCCCCACGCCCAGACGAGCGGAGTCTTAGATTGAATTTTGTCCTGTCTTCTCCCGGTTTTTCAAGTTTTTGCATTCTATCCAGCATTTTTTGACGGGATTTTGCTTTTTTTATTTGTTTTTCGGTGGCTCTCGCGTAAAACTCTCTGATTATGCCTTCCTGTCTTGCAATTTCTTTTTGCTGGGCATCGAAAGCCTTTTGCTGGTAGGTTTTCTGCTCCATAATCTGCTGCATGGCATGTTTGTACCCACCGCGGTACATTGTGGCTTCTCCGAATTCAAAATTGAGTATTTTATTGCAAATTTTTTCCAAAAAATATCTGTCATGCGATACGACTAAAATTGTGCCTTTGTATCCTGTGAGGAAACCTTCCATCCAGGTGATCGACTCGATGTCGAGATGGTTGGTTGGCTCGTCCAGCACGAGCACTTCGGGATTTCGCAGCAACAGGCGCGCCATCGCAACTTTCGAACGCTCTCCGCCGGAAAGTTCTGAAATCAGTCTTTCCTGGTCGATTTTAAGTCCTGAAAGCACCGCGTTAATTCGGCTTTTTATCTCGAAGCCTCCGAGTTCTTCAAATTGTTCCTGAAGCGCGCCGTACTCGTTCATGATTTCGGCGAGAGTGCTGCTTGTGCCGTGCTCGGCTGAAATCGACGCCATACGCGCCTCAATTTCGCGCTGCCTTTTTTCTATTTCGTATATATCGCTGAATATTTCTTCGCAAAACAAGAATGCATTTTTTGATTCCGATTCAATGCTCTGTTCGAGGTATCCAAGTCTGATTCCTCTGCGTATGTTTACGGAACCGCTGTCAGGTTCGAGCTGACCTGTAATTAGTTTGAGTAGTGTGGTCTTGCCTGCGCCGTTCGGTCCGACTATACCGATTCTGTCGGTATCATCTACCTGAAAACTGATGTTTTTTATTACAGGAGTGCTGCCATAACTGAAGCTTAGTTCATTTGTCGCTATAATTGCCATACCCGAATTATATCATGCCCGGCAGGCTTTCAAATGGCGGATTTATAAAACCACAATTGACGGACGAATTTGAAAGTCGTTTTGCGCATATAAATCAGACGGTCCAATTTTTTACTCGTTCCTGCTCCGCGATTACCTGTGAATACCAGCCGTTCATAGAAAGCAGCTCTTTGTGCGTTCCCTTTTCCCTGATTTTTCCTTTGTCTAAAACGATGATTTGATCGGCATTGTCTGCATCAAGGCTGGATGTTGTTTCATCCAGGAGGACAATAGGAGCATTCTTTATTAGAGCTCTTGCAATAGAGATGCGTTGTTTTTCACCTCCGGAAAGTGTGCTGCCGCCCTCGCCGACAATGGTGTCATAGCCGTCGGGCAGGCTCATAATAAAATTGTGTATTTGCGCAGCTTGTGCCGTCGCTTCAACCTCTTCCGGTGTGGCACCTGCCTGTCCGATTGCAATGTTTTGGTAGATGGTATCACTTAGTATAAAGGCTTCCTGAAACACAAATGACACTACAGCATTCCGCCGGCGGGCAGAGTAAACAGGATGCCGCTTTCTACCAAGAATACTTAGACAGTTTATTCAAATAAAAATGCCGGCTCGCATGTCAACAAGAGCAACTCTCTCTCGCATGATGATACATGGAATAAAACTGTGTAATGCTCTGTTACACAAACAGAAACATTGTACAACTAAGCGAAATTACGGAAGATAACTTTATTGATGCTTTTAACCTCAAGCTCGCACCGGGTCAGGAGGAGTTTGTGTCTCATCCTATCCGGAGTGGCGTATGTTTACAGAAACCAGTGTCAACCTTTCGGGATCTATGCGGATGGAAGAATGGTTGGTCATGTCATGGTTATCTATGACTATGATGTTCCGGAGTATGATGTATGGCACATGATGATTGACAAAGCGGAATAAGGTCACGGATATGGCAGTGAAGCTATGGAGCGGGTGATCGACTATATCAGGACAAAACCGTTCGGTACTTCAAATAGGATCGCCCTGACCTGCAACAAGAATAATGCAGTTGCGAGAAAGCTATATGAGAGAAAGGGCTTTACAGTTACAGGGATAGAAGATGAAGGTGAGCTTGAGTTTGTTTTGTACATCTGCGATCCGGAAAATGCATAACTTTTTGTAAACGCTTGCCGAAGCTGTGCTTAAATGTTATTCTTAAATCACCTTACATGAAATGGATTGTGGATATTCGGAATATGAAAAGGAAAACGAAAATTATATGCGCGGTAATGGCTGTGATTACAGGGGGTGTGCTCGTGTGTATGAATCTATTTGGGAAGTTTTTTGGTATTGAAAAGGAAAGGCTTGTTAGCTATGGGTATAGCAGCAGCGGCGATATGCTGGGAAGCTGGTATTCTGAATACGTGACAGAATACAACGAAGACAGCGCCATTATTACTGTCATACAGCGCAAACAGCACAATCATGATGATACAGTAAAAGAGTATCTCGTCGATAAGGAAATCCTTAATGAATTAAAGGCGGTGTTTGTCAAGTACCGAATGAAGGGCTGGGATGGAAAGAAGTTTACAAAAGAGTTTGTTTACGACGGCGCAAGCCATATGTATAGCTTTGGATTCGAAACAAATAGAGTGTCATTCTCATCCCAGTATTATCCGGAAAAGTATTCTATTAAACTGAAAGAGCTTGACGAGATAATAGCTAAGTATATGGAAAATGCAACGCTTCTTCCGGGGCTTGTTCTTAGCGATGTCGTTGTGGAAGAGGATGGAGGAAATCCTTACAAACCGAGACACGGTAAGATTATTTTGTCGGTTTTCTCGTATCGCGATAGGGAGCTCTACTTCCGCATCGCAAACGGCACAGATGAAAATCGGGTGATCGAATCTGTGATCTGCCTTTACAGGGATGGTGAGAGCACTCCGATATACGAAGAAACGACCCGGTACATGACCACTTTCTATGCGCACAGTCTGGAATCCCAATCCATCGAGCTGAAAGAGCGTCTTACTACCGGCAAATACCGACTTGAGGCGTTCGGATTTGTGACGGAATTTGAGATAAAGTAGTCGGATGAGATCAAATGAGTGTTTTATTTGATGAATTTAGGTGTATTTGCTTATATTTAAATAAAATTGGAATCGTGCCTACATTAATGGGTTCTTTAGGATTGGAGTTTATATCAAAAGAAGATTGGAAGCCGTCAGATATTGATATTCATGTTCCGGGAGATCCAAGAGGCTGGGAAGCTCCCGATGAACTTAGAATTTATAATTGGGACAAAATAATGATGGTTATGAAAGAATTGGGATATGATTTAGCGGACATTCACGAGCATGAATTTCGAAAAAACGGAATTAGCGTAGAATACGGTTCAATCGATTCCTTATATGAATTTGCAGGCATTGCTGAATCGGATATAGAACTTGTTCAACTAAACGAAATAAAGTTTCGCGTGCCTAATCCGAAACAGTTTTTAAGCATTTACGAAGCATCATCAAAAGATTCATATAGAAATGACAACAATAACAACAAAGACTTCGAAAAAATAGATTGGTTGAATAGTCATATATAAACCCAAGTTCGCAGGACTGGCAACTTAATAAAAACTTACACAGAACAGTAAATCGAAAATGGTTTACTGTTTTTTTGCCTAAAAGGAAGAGCATGAGAATGTGCTGCTCATTTGAACTAACCAGACATTACAGTTGGCTCAAAATATTTTCCCGGGCTATTGACAAAATAAATCGTACGCGATATAGTAAAGAAAATGAATCGCGCGCGATACGTTTTTAGGGGGTGAATAGATGGATGATAAATATGCCGCTTTAAGACTGAAGAACCAGCTGTGTTTTCCGCTGTATGCGGTCTCAAACATGATAACCAGAAAATATAAGCCCTTGCTCGACAAGCTCGATCTGACCTATACTCAGTACATTGTAATGATGGTTATGTGGGAGGAAAAGCGGGTCAACGAGAAGTTCCTTTGCGAAGCCCTTTGCCTGAAATCCAACACTGTAGCTCCGCTTCTGAAAAAACTGGAGGCCAAGGGATTTATCGAAAAGGCAAAGGACACAAGCGATGAACGCAACCTTGTAATCACTTTGACGAAGGTGGGCGAAAAATTACGGGACAAAGCTCTGTGTGTTCCTGAAACTATTGCGCAGGAGTTCCACCTGATTCAGGAGGAAGCAATGAGTCTGTATCAGGTTCTATACAAAATGCTAAATGAAGAAAGAGCAAAGAAAGCCAAATCATAAATAATGGTGGTAAAAGGAGAGTATTATCATGAGTACAGTTTACAATTTTACAGTAAAGGACAGGCAGGGAAATAGTGTGAGCCTGTCGGAGTATCAGGGCAAGGTGCTTCTGATCGTCAACACTGCTACAGGCTGCGGTTTTACGCCGCATTATGAGCCGCTGGAAGCAATGTACAAAGAGTTCAGGGATAAGGGTTTTGAGATTCTTGACTTTCCCTGCAACCAGTTTGCCAATCAGGCTCCGGGCACGGAAGATGAGATACATGCATTCTGCACATTGAAATTTGGCACTGAATTTCCGCAATTTGCGAAGGTCGATGTAAATGGAGAATCTGCTGATCCCTTGTTTGCCTATCTTGCCACACAGAAGCCTTTTGACGGATTTGGCAAAGGTCTGAAAAATGCTGCATTGAAGAAATTTGCAGACATGAACAATAAGGGTTTCGGTGAAATGGCTTATATCAAGTGGAACTTTACTAAGTTTTTGGTGGATCGCAGCGGCAAAGTGATCGCTCGTTTTGAACCAACGGCGGATATGAAAGAAGTCCATACAGCAGTTGCTGCAGAATTGGAGAAACATGCATGAAACTTTTATGAAGAAGTATATTTCGGCTATGAGAGGAAAGGTCTTGCCCATCGAGATCAAATCCGGGAAGGATTACTACCGTCATAACGCCATGGACAATGTATTGAAGCAATCTGATTACGGCATCGAAGAAGGATATGTTTTCTGCAGCGGCAACATCGAGCAGATAGACAAAATCACATATTCCCCGATCTACATGCTCATGTTCCTGCAAAAGAAAGAGCTGCCGGATGAAATCCTGTTTTAGATGGACTTTTCCGACCTGGGAGATTTGAAGTAGAAAAACTTGAAATTCGGTTCGAACACAGCCTGATGAATTGGTAGAGGTTGCAATTAAGGTGGGCACTGATACATCGATTAAAACGGTAACAGCGAGTATGTTGCAAGTTGCTATCAGAAAAAGTATTAGTAAAAGAGCAAGTATAGTGCTAAATAGGCATATTGGGGAAACTCATTACAATGGGTGACAAGACTGATGATAAAGATACGCTGGCATGGCTGTGCAGCAAGGGCTATGTGGCTGCAGGGATCAACTACACCCTTCGTACGGAGACGAACACGGCAAGCGTTCTGAGCCAGTCGAACGAAATC
>JBHAZV010000002.1:0-12354 GCA_041781135.1 Acidaminobacteraceae bacterium | reverse complement strand
GCTTTCACTAAAATCTTCTCTTTCCTGATACCATACATTGCTTGGACGCACTTCCTTAATTTTTCCTGTAGTCACAAGTTCTTCGAAATATTGCTTGGTATATGGCAACATTTTTTTGGGAAAGCTCGCATACATCCGGCAAAAACGCTTGTCCGTAAAAGGTTTTAATGCCGGCTTTATACAGCATAAAGTGATTCATCGTCGTATCCGAGAATCCCAAAAATATTTTTTGATTTGCCGCCTTTTCTAATTCATTATTTTCAAAAAGATGCGGCAATAATCTATAAGTATCCTCGCCGCCAATGGCACACAGAATCATATCGATCGAGTCATCCGTAAATGCCGTCAATAAATCCTGAGCTCTGCATTCCGGATGATTTTTTATAAAATCCATGCCTTTAAGGGCATTGGGTAAAAAGTCAACTTCAATGCCATATTGTTTTAATCTCTCCAAACCGATATTAAGTTCATGTTGAATAAAACTTTCTCCAAGGATGCCGCTTGACAAACTCACAATACCGATTTTTTTGACCCTCATATTTCCTCCTTGTGCCTATGCGCTGTTTGCTATATTTAGCTTTGCAATAATTGCTTTGAACCGGATTATATCATGCTAATACCTGTTGTGCCAATGGTTTTGACTGGCGATTCAATATTGCTAAAAGTCAGCTTGAATTTTGCAGAAACAAGTAAGCCGCCTATTGTGGGTAAAACATCATATTGAAATATATATTCATCAATTCTATCTGTTTGATATTTTAGTGGTCTGTTTATGAATGAAATCATTTTGCAATTTTGCACATCAGAAAATTGAATGGCGTTCTCTGATTCACACAAAGTAAAAGAAGTGTCTCTCTTATACATCTCAGATATTTCATATAGCACTGACTCATACCTCCTAATTATGTAAATTAGTCTATTCTGATTTATCGTTTCCTCATTTTCTCCCCCGCTGTGGGTTTGGATTTTTCAGCAAGTCCGATTTCTGCGCAATCTTTTTCAGCCACTTCTTTTCTTCCTCGGACAGCTTCTTCAAATTCAGTTTAAGCCGCTTGCAGATAAACGCCAGCGACGCTTGCTCCGGGTCGCTGCCCTCTTTAGCGGTTTCCTCGGCGGTCTGTAAAAAATCTTCCAGGGGATTGTCCTCTGGGACGCTGAAAAAATCGTCCTTATGGGCTTCCCGCAGGTCAAGAGCTATCTTGTTTATGTCCTGCTGTATCACATAGCGGCAAAAACTGTCATCGTCAATGTGGGCGGCGATAAGCTGTCTTAGGTGCGGGTCAGACAAGCCGGGATTATACTGTTTCATAATGGTTGTGCTCATGGCGTCCACAATGGCGTTTGCACTCTGCACCTGTTTGCCTGCTATACCGTTCACATAGATTTCAAGGTCAGCCATCAGCCGGGGGAAATCCGGGTGTACCGCCAGCTCACACAAGAGGGAATTATCCACCCGCCCACTTTTCAATAGTTCAATCATATCATCACTCAAACGCAGGTCTGCAAGATCGGCGTTTGGGTGATTTTTTGTTTTAGAGCGTCCCAGCAGGTAATCAACGGTCACTTCATAAACCTTTGCCAGCTGGATAAGGGCATGGTGGCTAATGTCCTTGAGATCGTCCCTCTCGTAACTGCCCAAAGCAGACTTGGAGAGATGGGTTTCCTCCGCAAGCTGTTCCAGCGTCAGCCCTCGTTCCACACGCAGGTCTTTCAATCGTTTTTGTATGGTTGTGTTCATGCTCCCTCCTTGCCTGCTTGATAATCTGGAAGTTATTCGCACAATTCCTTACGGATATTTTCGCAGTCTTTCGCCATTTTCAGCATATCTTCATCATCTACCATTTCATGAAGATCATATTTGAGCGGAGAAGCACAGAACTCTGCTAAAGCCCGATTCATTGCTTGATCCTCCTCTGGCATAGTTGTGATTTTTACAAACCTATCTCGTTTTTCCCCATCAAACAGATTTTTTATATTGAACCCACCACTTTTCTTACTCTCAAGAATAAGTGCTGCCAAATCAGTTGCCAAATCAATAGCATAATAAAATTCGTGACATTGGCCCTCCGAATCAATGTATTCTAAATTGGGTGAGATATGGAAATTCCAGTTTAGTTTGCTAAGGCCAGTATCATTGAATATCTCACTCAGAGGTATTTCAGTTTTGCCTTTGTCATAGAGGTAGTCCACCAAGGTCAGACTATCGTCTGTGCCACCGATATAGTTATACCAATATTTTTTAATATACATTTTATCTCCTCCTTATCACTTCCGCTTTGTCGTTCTGTTTTTTTATCATATCACAATTCCGAGAGCTGGAAATAGGCAGTTATTTGGGCGGATTTCCTACCTTTCGGATATACGGGACGGGCTGTCTTTTAGGTGTAGACTTATTGCAAGCCTAATAACTTGTCAGCCTTGAGCCTGTGCAAAATATAAATAAGCAATTCAGCATCTGCTATTTCTGCGAATGCTTTGAAAAACCGGATGCCTATCACCTTATTTTTCTTTATGAACTTTCAGCGGACTTAGAATACTTGACCTTTTTTGATTATATTTCGGCGGGTATTAGTTTTAAAATGGTATAATTGAACGAATGTGGTTATCTATATAAGGCGAAAGAGCCTGAAAGTATGACTAATGTTGGCGTAGGAAATTCGTGGGGGAGCATTGTGCAGATGGAAAAATATGTGGTGGATATTAACAGCGACATAGGCGAGGGTTTTGGCAGCTATGAATTCGGCTTGGATTCCGAGATCATCAAGCATGTTACAAGCATAAATCTTGCCTGTGGCTGGCATGCGGGCGATCCGGCGATAATGGACAAGACTGTTAAATTGGCAAAGGTTCATGGAATAGCTGTCGGAGCCCACCCGGGCTATCCGGATTTGCTTGGCTTCGGCAGACGGGCGATGACTATAACACGGGATGATGCAAAGAATTATCTGTTATATCAGGTGGGAGCGGCGGCGGCAATTGCGGCTGCAAACGGCGTTGCGCTCTCTCATGTTAAATTACATGGAGCATTTTATAATCAGGCGTGTGTGGATGAAAAACTTGCCGATGGGGTCTTAGATGCACTACAGGCGTTAAATGACTCGTTAAATTTTTTTAACAACAGAGAAGCCTGCTTTGCGCAAGAAAGTTTCGGAGATATCCGCGCGTGTGTGAGCGGCGCTCAAGGCGATGTCAAAGGCGGCGTTAAAGGCAATGGCGATTGCGACATCCAAAACATTTGTAAAAGCAACGGAAATGGCGATGCTCAATACGCCGGTAAAATCAGTGAAAAGGGCGATGCCCGCAGCGGACTTATGCTTATGGCGCTGAGTGGCAGCTATATTATTCGCGAGGCGAGGCGCAGAGGCATATCGGTATGCGAAGAGGTTTTTGCCGACAGGGGATATAATGCTGACGGCACGCTTGTAGACAGGAGAAGTCCGGGTGCGTTTATTCACGATGCGGACGAGGCGGCGGAGCGTGTTGTCAGGATGGTAAGAGAGGGTTCGGTGAAAACTGTCGACGGGGGAGTTTTGCCAATAAGAGCCGATTCAGTATGCGTGCATGGCGACAACCCGCAGGCGGTTGAATTTGCAGCAAAAATCAGGAGGGGGCTGCAGGCGGCAGGAATAAAAGTCGCAGCGCCCGTAAATTGGCGGAAATGAGAGAATTTACAAATAAATCCGAGCACATAAGGATTAGATACCTGAACGCGGGTGATTCTGCGGTGATTATGGAATTTGGCAATGAAATTTTGCCGGAGATCAATTTTGAGATCAGGCGGATCACTGATATTCTGAAGTATATGGAGCGTGGGAAGAGAGAGTTTTCGCGCGGTTCAGACGGATTTGCCGAAGCTTTCGCCGCCGACGCTATTTATGGATTTATTGAAGGTATTATCGAGGTGATACCGACATACAGATCGATAGCGGTGATATACGACCCTCTCATGACGACGCGCGCGGAGGTTGTCGCAGGGCTTGAGCGCATTAGAAATGCTCCGTCGGATGTCGGCGCGCTGCGGTCAAAGATTGTGGAGGTGCCGGTTTGCTACGGAGGGGTCTTCGGGGAGGATTTATCAGATGTAGCAGCCCATGTCGGGCTTTCGGAGGATGAGGTCGTATCGCTGCATACAGGCGCAGATTACCTTGTGTACATGCTCGGCTTTGTGCCGGGCTTTGCCTATTTGGGCGGGATGGACAAAAGACTTGCAACACCAAGGCTTGCTACGCCGAGGTTACGGGTGGAAGCGGGTTCGGTCGGTATAGCGGGGAATCAGACGGGGGTTTATCCTTTAACTTCGCCGGGAGGTTGGAGGCTGATAGGCAGGACGCCGCTCAAACTTTACGACCCTCGCATCGATCCGCCTGTATTTATAAATGCAGGGGATTATATCAGGTTTTGCGCGATAGACGAGGGCGATTTTAAGCAAATCAGCAGGCTCGCAGAGCAGCGCAGGTATGCGCCGAATATACATTTTTGCGGCATTTAGCAGCGTTCAGCGGCGTTAGCGACATACATGTTTGCAGCGTTCAGCGGCGTGCGGACGGGTTTTGTCGGTCGAGAGATTTGGCGAATTTTATGGAGGAAATGTGGCGGGGTTTAGAGTGCGGTCCGGCGGACTTTTTACGACGGTTCAGGACTATGGTATAGTTGGATATCAAAAGTATGGGATTTCGCAGTCCGGTGTGATGGATGTTTCTTCATATGAGCTTGCAAATGCGCTGGTTTCCGCTCCGAAGGGGGCTGCGGCGCTTGAATGCACATATGGAGGTCTTGAAATAGAATTTGATACGGACGTTGCGGTTGCGCTTGCCGGAGCGGATGTGTTTCCGTTGATAGACGGCGCTCCGGCTGCAATGAATGAATCTTATTTAATTCGATCCGGCAGCGTTTTGACCCTTGGAACCCCGAAGCATGGGCTGCGGACATATGTTGCGTTTGGCGCAGAACTTGAAATTCCATATTATGCGAACAGCAAGTCTACGAGTATCAGAACCGGAGCAGGCGGTTTTATGGGCAGAAAGCTTGCTGGCGGCGATGTGCTGACTCTTGTAAATTTCAGAAAATTTGTTAAAAAAGTATTGCCTTGCTCGCCGTCGATGTTTTTTTCGCCTGAATGCACCATAATCCGCGTGCTTGCAGGTCCTCAGGACGATTATTTTACAGAGCGCGGGCTCTCGACTTTTCTTGGCGGTTCAGAGTACACAATTACCCAGCATTCTGATCGAATGGGAATGCGCCTTAGCGGCGAACATATTGAGGCGGCCGGAGGGTACGATATTATATCAGACGCGGCTGTGCGCGGGTCTGTGCAGGTGCCCGCTGACGGGATGCCGATAGTTCTGCTTTCTGATCGTCAAACGACCGGCGGATATGCAAAGATCGCTACAGTGCTTTCTCCGGACATAGACAGGCTTGCGCAGATGCGGCCCGGCGAAAAAATCGTCTTCGCAGGCTGTACAAGTGATGAGGCGGAGGCGCTTTATAGAGAGTACGCAATTAGAAAATCAGCGGCTTTTTAACTTTGTTAAATGTTTTCTAAATTAGTTGCAAGGCATATAAGTTGCAAGTCACAGCTTTGCACTTGAAAAGAACTGATATTTATGATAGCATAGATGCTGTCGAAAGACATTGTGGGCCACTTGTTGGGTCTTGCGCAATAGGCTGCTGTGAACCCCGTCAGATCTGGAAGGAAGCAGCGGTAAGCGGATATGCTTATGTGCCGCAAGGAAGCCTTTCAAAGTGGCTCCTTTTTATTACGAATGGAGGCATAATGAAATTCGAAAAAAGTGTGGCAAGGCTGATAGTTCTGTATGTTGCGCTTTGCTTTGTCATTTTAATCGCCGACGTGGTTCTTCACGCGGGTTTTTCTGTTTTGTTCGAATTTTGCGTGTCTTCTTACGGGTTTATTATTTTCAGTCTGTTTGCCGTTGCATGTGTTGTATACTATGTGGTCCGTAAAGTGCATGATGACAAAGAATTTTTTATAAAACAGCTTGTGGCGGGCAACGCCGCAAAATACAAGATGTACCGTGGGTTTAAGCGTCTTGAGCACGCATATTCGATGGTCAGGCATATTCAGAGCATGGCAGAGGAGGAGAGTTACTATCTCGATTCGCTCTCTAATTATTACAACAACGAAATACTAAATCTTGAGCGCGAGATCGAGCATTGCAGGTCCAAAAAGCAGAAAACCGAGCTCGAACTCGAAGTGACAGAATTAAAATTTGTTGCTATCGCCAATTCTATAGATGACGGGATCCTCGTTGTAGGTTGGGACGGCAGAGTTACTTTTGCCAATAATGCACTTATCCACAGGTTTCCCACAATAACTGTGGGCGACCATCTCTCCGGGGTTTTTAATCTGAGCTTAGAGGATTGCGAACTTTTTCTGCGAAGTGATTACAAAGATGTAGAGGTCAGGATCTGGGATAAATACAACAGCAGAGTCGTGGTTAGCGGTTCGCGCGTGTTTTCGGATGATAAACTCTGCAATGTAGTGTTTATAATAAAGAACGAGGGAATCAACGGCGCGCAGGAGGAGATGGTGCGCAGGAATCAGGGCTTTAACTTTGTTTCGGAATCACTCAGCATGCTCAGCGGCAATGTGTCAGAGGGCAGTTTGCGGCTGTTTTTAGAGCGCCTCTGTCTTTTTGGGGAATTCGGTTCCGCCTCTATCCGAATAATATCCGACGATAAAAAATCATTGAATATATACACGAGTTATCATGAAACCCGTTTTATGCTGAATAACGAAACTGTCGACATAAAAAAAAGCAATATGGGCAAGGCCTTCGAGTCGCAGCGGGCCGTTATTATTCGCAACCCGGAGGATATGCTGATTCCGGAGCCTCATATCGAGAACGCTCTTGCGCAGGGTCTAACGGTAAGCTATTTTCCGCTGAGCATACAAAATGCCGACATAGGCGTGCTGTCGCTTGTCGGCAGAGTAGCGCCGAGCCAGAATACTGTGCTCATACTCAAATCGGTATGTATCAATCTTGCAATCGCGCTCGAAAAAATTCTGCTTTACGATACTCTCAAGGATAATTATTTCGATGTTATCAAGGCATTTTTGAAAGCGTATGAATTAAAAATCAAAAACAAGCGCGGGCATTCGGCGAGGGTCGCGAATATCTGCCGCATGATGGCCGAGAAGCTGTACTACGACGAAAGAGAGATCGATAAAATCTATAATGCCGCTCTGCTGCACGATGTCGGCAAAATGCTTGTTATGGATGAATCGGACGATTACGAGCGCGAAATCACGGATCATGCAAAAAAAGGGCGTCAGATAATGGAGAAGGTCGGGTTTGACGAAGAAATATTGCAGGGCATTGAACTTCACCACGAGGACTACAGGACAGAGCGCGGGATTTTGCCTATTTACCCGCAGTTTATAAGGCTTGCGAATGATTTTGATTCTTATGTGGAAGCAGAGCCTACAAAATCGCGTGCAAGAGAGTTTATAAAAGCAGTGCGCGGAGGGCGAGACGGCGTTTATTCGCCTAATCTTGTCAATGTGCTCGAAAATATTGTAGAGACTGACACTGCGGCGCTGCTTGGGATTTTTGGAGCAAGGTATGCGTAGGTATCTGCAGTTTGTAGTCTTTAGAATATTTGTGATGATAGTCATGCCGCTGACATTTATCGATATGATAATTTTGTTCAAGCTTGGGCTTACAAAGCATATGCCGTCTCACGCGCTTTTGCTTATTCTTTCGGGAGTGCTCTTCGCTGTGGCGCTCATAGTGCGGTTCGGAAATTTTTTCGAAAGCGAGATACAGGGCGACGAATTTGCACATCCAATCTATAAAAATAAGATTAAGGAGTTTTTGGAAAGCTCCGCTCAGATCGAAGATGCAAATTTTGAGCTCAAAAAAAGCATTGCGGATATATCGGGGCGTCAAAGCTCGGCGAACCTGCTTCTGGAAGAGGTTTCGCTCGCCTTGTCCGCTTCGGAGCACAGGCTTGATACATTCGAAAGCAATATTAATGAGCTGCTCGAATTATCGGGTATCTGTCAGATGATTATCGATTACGAAGGCAAGATCTATCAGTTGAACAGAAGATATCGCGAATTTATTGGGTTTGACCCCGTGGGAATGAATATATCCGAAGTTTTGGCACATGGCGGCAGTTATGACCACAGAATTGTAGAAAAGCTTACCGGCCGCGACAGGAGGTTTTCGGGACTTGTAAACCATAGGAACGTAGGCGGGATCAGTCTTGTTAAAATTCACTCAAACAGGCTTGGAAGCGGGATGTACCTCATCGGCTGCGAGGCTGTCAGTGAGCGCATTGCCGAAAAATCGGCGGCGCTTCTCCAAAATAGAGAGATAGAGTATATTAACAAAATTACTCTTTCGCTGGCGATAGGCGGCGGTACCAACGAGATGCTGGTAAATATTTCAAAAAACATTTCGCTGCTCTTTGACATTGCTGAATTGGCGATTGTACAGGAATCCGGCGGAATCTGGAGTAAAATGCATTCAATGGGGCATCTGTACGAAGACGATATTCCGGTAGACAGGATCAGGGAATATATTCGCCGCGGCACAGTCGGGGAACAGTGCGAAGAGATTGTGCTGAACCTGTACTCAAACGAATATGAGCGAATCTATATGCTGCTGTCGACAAAAAGCCTGAACAAAGACGACAGCGTTATACTCAGGTTGTTTGAAAAACAGGCTGCTATGGCTATACAGCGATCGAAAGATTATGAAAAACTGCGAAATCTGTTTTTTAGTACGGTATTTGCGCTTGTAGACGTCATAGAGGCTAAGGATAAATATACAGAGGGTCATTCGTACAGAGTGTCGCATTATGCTGTGGAGCTGGCAAAAAAGCTTTACTACAGCAAGGAGGATATCGATAAATTAGAGACAGCCGGAGTTCTGCACGATCTCGGAAAGGTTTCGATACCGCGCGCAATATTGCAAAAAGACGGAAAGCTGACCGAAGAAGAGTTTGAAGAGGTAAAGAGACATCCGCTGGACGGTTTTAAAATCATCGAAAATATCGATATAGATTATCGAATAAAGCAGGCAGTGGCGTATCACCATGTCAGATACGACCTCTCGGGTTATCCGGAGAATCACGGATTGAAGGAACAGCCTGAGTTTGCCGCTATTATAGCTATAGTTGATGCTTTTGACGCAATGACTTCCAGGCGTTCTTATTCAAATGAGCTTTCGATGGAAGAGGCGCTCGAAGAGCTCAGGCGGTGCAGCGGCACACATTTTGCGCCGCACTTGGTCGATGCGATGATAGAGCTTTGCGGCGAAAAGGATTTGCTGCAGACCACAAACCAACGAACATGGGAATCGGAGGAGATATATGAAAGACACAGGATCGATGATTAAACAGTCTGAGGGAAGCTATGGTTCGCTGTACCGCAAAATGCGTCCTCAGACCTTTGCCGATATTATCGGTCAGAAGCATGTTGTAGAAGCGCTTAGGCGGCAGGTTGCGACGGGAAATATCGCTCATGCCTATCTTTTTTCGGGTTCCCGCGGCACCGGAAAGACTTCTACAGCGCTTGTGTTTGCACGCGCAATAAATTGTCTGAATCCTCATGACGGCGAACCGTGTATGGCTTGCGAAAATTGTCTTGGCGCGAGCAGCGTCGATGTTGTCGAGATGGACGCCGCTTCTTATAATTCTGTTGACGATATACGCCAGCTTCGCGAGTATGTGAAGTATGCTCCGGCGCACGGCAGAAAGAAAATATATATCATAGACGAAGTCCATATGCTGTCTAATGCGGCGTTTAACGCGCTGCTCAAGACACTGGAGGAGCCGCCTTCGCATATAGTCTTTATTCTTGCCACTACTGAGCTCCATATGATTCCCGCCACTGTGCAGTCGCGCTGCCAACGCTACGATTTTAAGCGCGTTTCCAAGGAGGGGATGCGAAGAAAGATTTTGGAGGTAGCATCGAAATTTGGCGCAGAAGTAGAGGATTCTGCTGTAGACCTTATCATCAGAGTCGCGGACGGTTCAATGCGCGATACCCTTGCCCTATTGGAGCAGAGTTTGAGCTTAGAGCTTCCGAGGCTTACTGAAACCGAGATTGCGGATATCTTTGGAGTGGTGCGGACAGGGGATATTGTTGAAATAGTCGGCTTTGCGCTGCTTGGTAAAGTGAAAGGCCTGGCGGATAGGCTGGAGGCGCTGTTTGGCGCAGGCATAGATGCGCTTGAATTACTTTCGGGCATTATCAGTACGCTGCGAGATGTCCTGCTGCTCTGTATTTCAGAAGATTATGCTGTTTCAGGCGGAGAAGAATACGGAAGAACACTGCGAGGGCTCGCTGCACAGGCAAAAAAGACCGAGGTTGAAGCGCTGTTCGACAAAATGGTCGAATTGTCAAAATTTATGCGTTATTCCAAAAACAAGGAGAGCATAATAGAGGCGACTTTACTTGTTTTTGCCGATAAACGCAGAAGTGATGCAGGCTCTTTTGTGCAGGAACCGCAGAATGCTCCCGTGAAAATTGTTGATGAGAGCGTACAGTCGCAAAGTTTTGATTTGGACTGCACTGCGATTGCGTCACAGGCACAGGGCGGTGTACAGGGCGGTACATCGCGTGGCAGCACATCGCATGGCAGCACATCGCGTGGCAGCACATCGTATGGCAGCGTGGCGGTCGAAAGTGAGGCGTGTGAGCCATCTGCTCCGGAAGCCTCGGAAAACGCACTGTCAAGCGCGCCGGCTCCGGAAAATGCGCCGTCACGCGCGGCATCCAACGAAAACGCGCCGCAGCAAGGTGCAGACCTACATGCGCCGTCACACGCAGTGTCCGTCGAAAATGCGCCGCAGCAAGGTGCAGACCTACATGCGCCATCACACGCAGTGTCCGTCGAAAACTCGCCGCAGCAAGGTGCAGACCTACGCGCGGCATCCAACGAAAACGCGCCGCAGCAAAGCGCCGAACCGGAGAAAAAAACTGTTACGTATATTCCTCGCACGAGCACCGCAGCCGGCGCCGGAGAAAAACGTTCGGCGGAAGAACTCAAAAAGCTTTGGAACGATATACTTTCGCATGTGCCGGCAGATAAAAAGCTGCTGCTGAAAAATTCCGAAATAGCGTTGTTTGTCGGCGGGGAGATATTAGTGCATATAAAGGGTCTCTCGCCGGCAAGAGAAATGCTGATAGAGAGAAATGTTAAGGCGGACGTTGTAGATGCAGCAAATTTAGTCACCGGCAGAGAATGCATGGTAAAATTTGAAGCCATCGAAAAAACTGCCATGGAAAATGCAGAGGATGTCGTTAATGTTAAAAAATATTTTGAAGAAAAGGATATTTCTATAGAAATAGTATAGATAATATAAAAGTAAAGTGATTGGAGGATTTTATGAGAGGAATGCCGGGCGGCGGAAATATGGGGCAAATGATGAAGCAGCTCCAGAAAATGCAGAAGGAAATGGAACAGACCCAAGCAAAGATCGAAGCGGAAAATTTTGAGGCGAGCGCAGGCGGCGGAGCTATCAAAGTGGTGAGCAACGGCAAAAAGGAGCTTGTAAGCGTCGAGATAAATCCGGAAATATTATCTGATGGGGATGTAGAGCTGCTTCAGGATCTTGTTCTTACAGCTGTCAATGACGCCATATCGCAGGCGGATGCCGCTATGTCAAAGGCGATGGGAAAATTCACCCAAGTTCCGGGCTTGTTTTAGAAAATGAAGCAATTGCAGGCGATACAAAGGCTTGTAGGCGAGTTTGCAAAGCTGCCGAGCATCGGCAGAAAGACTGCGCAGAGGCTCACTTACCACATTATCGATACGCCTTCGAGCGAGGCGATGCAGCTTGCGGAGGCGATTGTCGAAGCTAAGCGAAGAGTCCGTTACTGCGACAAATGCTACGGACTTTCGGAAGCGGAGCTTTGCGAAATTTGTTCCGATCCGCAGCGCGACGGCAGCAAGGTATGCGTTGTCGAGAATGTTCGCGACTACTGGGCGGTTGAAAACACCGGTTCTTTCCGCGGATTGTACCATGTGCTGCATGGAGCGATTTCGCCTATAGACGGAATAGGGGCAGACGATATAAAGCTTAGAGAGCTTCTGCAGCGGATTTCATCCGAGGGAATAAAAGAGGTGATTATTGCTACAAGTCCCACTGTTCCGGGCGAGGCGACTGCACTTTACATATCCAAGCTGCTTAAAAATATCCCTGATGTCGAGGTGTCAAGAATAGCCAAGGGAATACCTATAGGCGGGGAATTGGAATATGCCGACGAAGTGACCCTTGCGCGCGCGATAGAGGGCAGAAACAGATTATAGGACGAATAAAAACAAGACTGCAGCAGCTGCGCTGAACTGTAGTCTTGTTTTGTAGTCTTGTTTTGTAGTC
>JBHAZV010000001.1:0-5400 GCA_041781135.1 Acidaminobacteraceae bacterium | reverse complement strand
GGAAATACTCGAAACGGTGGGCGATGATGCTGTTACGTTTATTGGCGGCGCTACGGGCACACATAGCGGATATCTCGATTTTATAGCTTGGGATCTGCCCTCAGTCGTGGATGCGGCAAGCACGGCGCTGGTAAAGCATTCGTTTACGCGCGCGCTGTTTCATGTATTCAGAGCAGATGCAATGGCGTTTCCGCTGATTCGTAATTCGGAATCCGAAGACGATGAAGATTCTGAAGAAGTCAAATCCTCTCCGGAATACTACGACGAAGACGAATTTGAGACGGTCGAAGAATATATAAAAGAATATTTTGGCGAATTTCAAAATGTGTTCCATGAACTGGTGTCACCTGATATTCATGTCGATGTTTGCATGATACCGCCGGCGGAGGACAGAGATTACATTACTTTAGTGACAATGGGCATGGGCGCGCACAGGATGGATGTACCTGACGAGCTGGATGAATATGATTTGTACCGTGCCGAACTGGCAATTGCAGTTCCTACCTATTGGAAGCTCGATGAGGAATCGCTTAAAGACGAAAAATGGTACTGGCCGATCAGGCTGCTCAAAGGACTTGCGCGTCTGCCGATAAGCAACGGAACGTGGCTTGGTTGGGGGCACACAGTTGATAACAGAACAGTCTTTGCGGAGAATACGGAGCTGACCAGCTCTATGCTTGTGGATAAAATCGGTATAATCGAAAATGATGAACCGTGCATTCTGCCGAATGGCGAAGAAGTGAATTTTTACCAGGTTATCCCGCTTTACAAAGAGGAGATGGATTATAAGCTGTCGGAGGGCGCGGATGCGCTTATTAAGAAAATCAGAGAGTGCGAAATCAGTTTTGTCGTAGACCCGAAGCGCGAGAACGTATTAAAGGATGTGCGAGGCTGACCTTGGAAAAATCAGGAAGCGGCGTATTTAACGGCAGCGCGCCGGATTGTAGACCTGATAACTGTGTGTTAAAAAACAGCGCATCCGGGTGTGATGATGCGAAGTTTATGCGCGCAGCGATAAAAGAGGCAAAAAGGGCGGTGTTAACGAAGGATGTGCCAGTTGGGGCGGTGGTTGTACATAACGGTCGCATCATTGCGCGCGGCAGGAATACTAAAGAAAAGCATTTATTGTCTACGCGACACGCCGAAATAAATGCCATAGAAAAGGCCTCCAAGAAATTGGGGGCTTGGAGGCTTGAGGGATGCACACTGTATGTCACTCTCGAGCCATGCCCGATGTGCGCTGGGGCAATACATCAGGCGCGGCTTGCCAGAGTGGTGTACGGTGCGCGCGATCGCAAGCACGGAGCACTCGGAACAGTATTTGATTTGTTTGCTGTGAATGGTCTGAATCATTATCCGAAGGTGGATGGCGGCGTGTTAGAGTCGGAGTGCTCGGCGATGCTTTCCGATTTTTTTAGGGGTCTTCGCAGCTCTCGCAAACGCGGCGAGAAGTGAGGTTTATATTCTTGGAAAAGTCAGCGTAACCTTGAACAGATCGCCGTCTGTGGTTATTTCGAGTTTGCCGCCCTGCAGTTCGGTCAGGCTCTTTGCAATTGCAAGTCCCAGTCCGTTGCCGTCAGTACTTCTTGATACATCTCCGCGCGTGAACCTCTCCAAAAACTCAGATTCGCTCATATTTAACGCCTCCTTAGAGGTGTTTTTGAAGGAAAATATTACATTTTGTTCATCTGCTTCGACTCCGAGATAAACTCTTGTTTTGGAGAGGGCGTACTTGCAAATATTGTTCATAAGGTTGTCGAAGACGCGCCACATTCTTCTGCTGTCAGCCATTATAAGCGCACCTTCTGCGCTCTGTGACGATGTCGTGATTATACTGAGATTTGATGCAGCCATCCGATCGGTATACTCTCCTAATATTTGCTCGATATACAGCGATGCATCAGCCGGAGACGGCATTATATCAAGATTTCCGGTAGATGCCTTTGAAGCTTCTACGAGATCGTCTATCAGCGTTTTTAGTTTTACAGACTGCCTGTGCAGCACATTCGCATATTCGGAGATATTGTCTTTATTCGCGCTGCCGTCGGTATCCAGCTCTTTTGATAACAGGTCGGAGTAATTGATTATTGAAGTCAGAGGCGTCTTTATATCGTGAGAAACATTTGTTATAAGCTCGGTTTTAAGGCGTTCGCTCCTCAGTCTTTCTTCTACGGCAATCGCGACGCCCTTTGCTATGTTGTTCAGATTTTCTCCGTGTGTTTTAAGGTTAAATATCAAATGTTTAGTATCGGTGTAATGACCCAGATCGCCTTCCGCCAGCGCAGTTGCGCTCTGTTCGAGCTTTTTTGCGCTATTTGCGATGTATAAAATAATCGGCACAAGAATCAGTTTTTCCAAGAACCAGAAAGTTAAAATGTGAGATATGCGATGGCTGGTTGCAATGACGAAGAATTCTGCAAGGGTGATTGCAAGCAGTGCGGCTGTAACTTTGAACAGCACAAATGTACCTTCAAAGGCGCGGATATAGAATTTTGCTATTTTTATGAGTGCATAAAGAATCTTTTTTATGCCTGCAAAAAGCAGCTTGGCAGCAAGGTAGAATAGATTATTTTTAATAAAAGTTCCCTGTTTGAGTCTGACGGCAATGCTTATGCAGGTTCCGAGCAACATTGGAGCTGTGACTGCTGCGGCCAGCCCTGCAAGCATCAGCGACGAACTTTGCAATGTAGATGCCCTGTTGTACATTCCATTCCAAACGACTGAAATTGTTGCTAAAATGATCCAAAATTCCATAAAGATCAAAAGATCGAGCGGAAGCTTGCTCATAATGCCTGCATGCAGGTCCTCGTCTTCGTTTCTTCTTCCGGCAGAGCACATGAGCGCCACGAAGGTGGAGATAAATATTAGAAAGGCGAGAAATCCGATGAGGTAAATGCTGTATTTTAGGGAATATGCTATGTCCAGCGCCGCGTGGTAGAATCGGAACGCGTCTTGAACAGGCAGGGTCGGCATAAGACGGGATTTTATTACAAAATATTCATCTTTGGACGCAAAAGAAATGTGGACATAGGTTTCCTGACCGTATTGAGAGGCGGGGGCGCGGGTATACGAGAATTGATTTGTATAATCCCAATTCTCCGAGGCGCTTTCTGAAACGCTTTTCGAGCGCGCAAAGACCTTTCCGTTTTTGTCGGTAATTTCAAAAATCATATTGCCGTTGTCGGGCAGTGTAATTGGCGCCGTAGAAGCGCTTTGATCAAAATCAGGGTTTGCGTGTACAAATTTTTCAGCAGTATTGTATGATTTTTCGCGTACAACGGAGCGTATTATTCGTTCCCAAAGTTCGTCCTTGCTCTGCGTGTAAAAACCTGTTTCCAGCATAATCAGAGCGCTGAGAAGCGAAACAAGCGTGGCGAAAAATGCAATAATGCACAATATAAAAAATATTGATTTTCCTAAAATACTTCTGTTGAATTTTTTCATAGTTCACGACCTTTTTCAAATTTGTATCCCTGTCCGAAAATTACCTTGATATAGCGGGGCTCGGCGGGGTTTATCTCGATTTTTTCGCGGAGATGGCGTATGTGTACGGCAACAGTGTTGTCGCTTGCAAGCGGTTTTTCGTTCCATACGGCGCTGTAGATTTCCTTTGGGGAAAAGACCCTGCCGGCGTTGGAAATCAGCAGTCTGAGTATGTCGAATTCCTTTGGTGTAAGAGCGACTGGTTCGCCGTCAAGCAGGACCTCTTTTTTTGAGTCGTCAAGCTCTACGCCTCCGATCGAAAAATAATCCTGCTTTTTGATATTGCTTCCAAGCTGAAGATATCTTCTTAGCTGCGATCTGACCCTTGCGCCGACTTCGATTGGGCTGAATGGTTTTGTTATGTAGTCGTCAGCGCCAACATTTAGACCGAGCACTTTGTCAGTGTCTTCGCTCTTTGCGGTCAGCAAAATGATGGGAACATTGCTCGTTTCTCTTATTTTTGCTGTCGCGGTAATTCCGTCCATTATGGGCATCATAATATCGAGCAGCACGAGATGGATATTCTCTTGTTTGAGTATGTTTATGGCTTCTTCGCCGTTTGATGCCTCAAATAGTTTGAAACTCGGGTCGGCGAGGTAGATTTTAAGCGCGTTTACAATGTCTTTTTCATCATCGCAGATAAGTATGTTTGTCAAAGCAATCTCCTTTCGGTAATATTGTAGTCAATGTGTGATTAAGAACCAAGGCAAAAAGTGATTAAGATTGAATTAAGCTTTTGCTTGAATAATAAAAACCCTCCGATCGCCATACGGCTTCCGAAGGGTTTTGGCGAAGAGGATGGGAGTCGCTCCGCTCGTTGCTTATACGCAACTCGCTATCACGCCAGTCTGCGCGAAAAGCTCTACTGCTTCGCAGATCGGGTTGCTTTTCGCTTGCCGTTCGACTCCCACCTTTGTAATTAAAAACCCTCCGATCGCCATACGGCTTCCGAAGGGTTTTGGCGAAGAGGATGGGAGTCGAACCCACGAGGCCGTTAAGCCCTACACGCTTTCCAGGCGTGCTCCTTAGCCACTCGGTCACCTCTTCAAGTATCATCCACAAAGTGTATTATAGCAATGCTTCTGAATATGTGCAATGATCGGGGTGGTTACAAAATCGTAACAACTCGCTTTGATAGGATTTTCCCTCCGAGCGGAGCGCTGTCCCGTAGTTCAATTGTATATTCGCCGTTTTCGGCGTCGTCGCCCATACATACGGACTCCTTGCGAAATGAATTTGTAATTATGTGCCCCATCCTCTCTTAGCAAATTATATTTTGACGCGGCTGCTGCTGTGCTGCTTTTTAATAATTGAACATTATTACTTGTTTGTTTATGTCTACTTCCGCTTCTACGCCAAAGGGAATTATGCACCTTGGTGTGGCATGTCCAACATTCACATTATAAACTACTGACACATTTTTATCGGAAAGTTCTTCCATCAAAATTGATTTATATTCAGCATAATACGCTTCATTTTGTGGTTTCCCCACCAACACACCTGTCAAGACATCAAATATTCCATAGTCCTTTAATACTTGTATCATTTTTCTGAACAAATCAGGCGCAGGCTTCTCTTCGCTCGTTTCTAAAAGCAGAATTTTTTCTTTCCAATCTTCTAAATTTGGAAAGAGATTATATTTTGCACACAAAGAAACGGTGTCTTCAAATCTTTTATTGTCAAAAATATCATAAATTGACTCTAAGCACCCGCCCAATATCACACCTTTGAATATCGGCCGGCCTTTTAATAATTCGAAGCCTTTGTTTGGGAAGCTGCTCATCTCTACTCCTACAGCGCTTTCACTAAAATCTTCTCTTTCCTGATACCATACATTGCTTGGACGCACTTCCTTAATTTTTCCTGTAGTCACAAGTTCTTCGAAATATTGCTTGGTATATGGCAACATTTTTTTGG